>NZ_PSVO01000030.1:0-25466 GCF_002932325.1 Rathayibacter sp. AY1E2 | reverse complement strand
GCCGACGGGTCATGCTGATCGAGTAGCGAGCAGCGCGCGTATCGAGATCCCATGGCGCGAACGTGGAGCGAGTCGGTCGAGTTCCCGCAGATGGACGCGCATGGGCGGTGCCTGCTGGTCGAGTAGTGCGCGGAGCGGGCGTGTCGCGCACAGGGGGCACGGGCGGGCTGCGGGCGGATCCGTGCCTGTCGGGTGGCGATGGTGGATGCCGGGGGCGACGGGGGAAGGGTCAGACGGCGGTGACGACGTCGATGAGGTGGGGGGCGAAAGGGGCGTCGAGGGCGAGGACGATGCGGGTGCGGGCGTCGGAGGGGTGGACGCCGCGGTAGATGCCGCGGAGGTCGGCGACGGTCTGGCCGCGGCCGGGGCCGTGGGTGGCGTCGACAGTGACGTGGACGCGCGGGGCGGAGGTGAGGGCGACGGCGTCGACGGCGATCGCGGCGGCCATGGGGTCGTGCATGGCAGCGGTGCGCTCGCCGAAGTGGCCGACGTAGAAGTCGAAGTAGAAGTCGAGCGCCTGCCCGATGGCCTGCGCGAGGGGATCGGGCGACGCGAGCAGGACGGCGCGGTCCTCCTCCGTCAGCAGGTGCCGCATGGTCACGTCCAGGGGCACGAGCGTGAGATCCCAGTCGGCCGCGACGACCTCGGCGGCGGCCGCAGGGTCGTGCCAGATGTTGGCCTCCGCCACGGCGGTCACGTTGCCGGGGACCAGCGCGGCTCCGCCCATCACGGTCACCGAGTGGACGAGGGACGCGATCTCCGGGTGCGCACGGAGGGCGAGCGCGAGATTCGTCAGCGGGCCGATCGCGACCAGCCGCAGCTCGCCCTCGTGCTCACGAGCGAGACGGAGGAGGAGGTCGGCCGGATCCTCGTCGACCGGCTCGCCGCCCTCGGGCAGCGCGACCCCGCCGATGCCGTCGTCGCCGTGCACGTGCGGAGATCCGCCGGCGTAGTCCTCCTCGAGGAAGTGGTGCGCCCCCACGGCGACCGGCACGTCGTCGCGGCCTGCCAGCGCGAGCAGGCCGAGGCTGTTGACGGCGGCCCGGCGGGCGTCGGTGTTGCCGCTGACCGTGCTGATCCCGACGAGGCGGGCTCGGGGCGAGCGGAGGAGGTACGCCAGGGCGAGGGAGTCGTCGATGCCGGTGTCGCAGTCGAGGAAGACGGGGACGGTCGATGCGCTCACGGTGCTCCGATGCTCGAGGGTGGGGGACGCGTCGGGCACCGGCGGCCGACGCTCCCATTCTGCCGCTCCTCGGACGCGGCGCCCGCCGCCGACGCTCAGAGCAGCGCGTAGGAGTCGCGGAGCCGCGCCCGCCACCAGGCGAGCCGCTCCGGCGACACGGCGTGACGGGAGAGGAGCTCCTCCGAGACCTCCACGCGGCCGACGGGGATGCTGCCGTCGACCGGCCGCAGCGGCCGCTCCGTGACGTCCGCGGCGAGGAGGGACGCGGTGCCGAGTCCGCAGTCGAAGGGCAGCTCGGGGAGCGCCGCGGCCAGGGCGGCGCCCATGGCGAGTCCGACCGAGCTGTCGATCGCGCTCGAGACCACCGCCGGCAGCCCCGCCTCGGCGACGAGGGCCAGCGCCCGGCGCGTCCCCCCGAGCGGCTGGGCCTTCACGACCAGCAGGTCCGCGGCTCCGGCCCGGGCGACGGCGAGTGGATCGGCGGCCTTGCGGACGCTCTCGTCGGCGGCGATCGGGATGCCCATGTACTTCACCCGGTAGCGCAGCTCCGCCAGCTCGTCGACGCTCGCGCACGGCTGCTCGACGTACTCGAGGTCGGACTCCGCGAGGGCGTGGACGGCGTGCTCGGCCTCGTCGAGGTTCCAGCCGCCGTTCGCGTCCACGCGGATCCGGCCCTCCGGACCGAGCAGGCGGCGGACCTCGACGACCCGGGCCACGTCGTCGGCCAGCGTCTGGCCGCGCTCGGCGACCTTCACCTTCGCCGTGCGGCAGCCGTGGTAGCTCGCGAGCACGGCGGCGACCTCGTGCGGTGCGACGGCCGGGATGGTCGCGTTCACCGGGATGCGGTCGCGCAGCGGTGCCGGCTGCTCGCTCCAGCCGTAGTCGATCGCCGCCCGGAGCCACGCCGCCGACTCCTCTGCGCCGTACTCGAGGAAGGGCGAGAACTCGGTCCAGCCCTCGGGGCCGCGCACGAGCGCGATCTCGCGGTGGTCCACACCGCGGAAGCGGGTGCGCAGCGGCAGAGCGACGACGCGGAGTCCCGCGTCGATCTCGCCGAGGGAGGGGAGCGGGGAGGCGGGCACGACGTCGTCCATCCGGCCATTGTCCACCGGCCGGGGCGGGACGGCGGCCACCCGCGCACAGGAGGTCGGCGACGCGCGCGCAAGCCCCCGGGGTCCCTCCTCCGAGCGCCCGCCGAGGTGCCAGACTGACGAGGCTGCCGTTGGAGTCCGGAGGAGTGCGATGAGCCAGATGCCGATGAGCCCGCCGCCCGCGCCCGCCCCGGGCCCGACGCAGGGCTCCGTCCCCTCCCACCGCCCGCTCGGCAGGGGCGCCTGGATCGCGCTGGGCACGAGCCTCCTCGTGGGCGTCGTCTACACCGGCGTGCTCGGCACGCTCGTCGCCGTCGGAGTGGGCGGCGCGCTCGACTCCGCCGCCGGCAGCGCGTCGACGAGCGCTCCGTCCGAGCCGTTCGGCGACCCGACGGACGACCCGTTCGGCAGCGGGGACCCGTCCGATCCGCTCTACGACTACCCCGGCTACCAGGACGGCGACGCCGCGACGATCCTCGGCCAGCCGTCCGCGGAGGACGTGCGCGCGAGTGCCGAGAAGGCCGTCGCGGCCGTCGAGGGCGCCGTCCCCGAGGAGTGGACCTCGGCCGACGACGAGTACTACGAGCAGTCGCAGAACGCCTACGGCGGGCCCTCCCTCCTGTACGACTACATCTCGGCGACCGAGTACGCCGCCGCCGACGTCTCGACCGACGCCGACAGGCAGGCGGCGGTCGACCGCT
The DNA here is from genome assembly GCF_002932325.1 of Rathayibacter sp. AY1E2. NCBI lineage: Bacteria > Bacillati > Actinomycetota > Actinomycetes > Micrococcales > Microbacteriaceae > Rathayibacter > Rathayibacter sp. AY1E2. The sequence continues at coordinate 22,491 of NZ_PSVO01000030.1, read as the reverse complement.
TCACCGCAGCGCTGGCGCCCCTCGGCTTCGACGACGTCGAGGTGGCCGACACCCCCGAGGAGTGGTCGGAGGCGGGCTACGAGCTCGACGGCGACCTCTCGGACGAGGAGGCCTCGGCCGCGCTCTGGATCGTCACCGCGCGCTCCTCCGCCGACCTCGTGCCCGCGATCGAGCTGGGCCTCGTGGACCTCGACGCCGATCCGACCGGCCTGGTCGCCGACATGCTCGACGGAGTCGGCCTCTCGCCGGACCCGCAGGGCGCGTTCCTCGCCGGGTACGCGAACGGGGTCCTCCAGGACGAGGACCGCGGCGAGTTCACCGACCGCCTCGAGGAGTACGGCGGAGTCGCCACGACCTGACCGGGCGCTACAAGCAAGCCCGTCCGCCCGCAAGCCCGAATCGGGGCACCGCCCGCGCCCTACGGTGAGGGGATGGCTGCACCCCGCTCGACCAGGCCCCTGCGCGACTACGCCGCGATCGGAGACGGTCGCACGGTCGCCCTGATCGCGAAGGACGGCAGCGTCGACTGGATGCCCGTCCCGGACCTCGGCTCCACCCCCGCCTTCGCCGCCCTGATCGACGCCGAGTCCGGCGGCTGCGTCGAGCTCGCCCCCGAGGAGCCCGCCGAGGTCTCGCGCGCCTACATCCGCGACACGAACGTCCTCGAGACCACCTTCACCACCGAGTCGGGCACCGTCCGCGTGACGGACGCGCTCGTCACCGGGATCGCGGGCCGCCTCCCGTGGGCCGAGCTCGCGCGCCGCGTGGACGGTGTCGACGGCGAGGTGCGGATGCGGTGGGCCGTGCGTCCCGGAACGGGACTCGGCCGGTTCTCCCCGTGGATCCAGAACGCCGACGGCCGCTCGCTCATCCGCGCCGGAGACATCACCATCGGCGTCACCGGGCAGGAGCACGGGCCCGACGGCGACGACGCGCCCTCCGGCGCCGGCGACGAGCTGACGGGCTCCTTCGTCGTGACCGCGGGGAAGGACGCCGTGCGGCACGTCCTGGTCGTGTCGGCCACGCACGACGAGCCGCTGCACTTCCCGGTCGCGAAGAACGTCGACCGCGGCATCGACCGCACCATCCGCAGCTGGCAGGACTGGTCGGAGGAGTTCTCCTACGACGGCCCGTGGTCCGAGGCCGTCCAGCGCAGCGCCCTCGCGCTCAAGCTGCTGATCTACTCGCCCACAGGAGCCATCGCCGCGGCCGCGACCACGTCGCTCCCGGAGTCGCCCAACGGCGGCAAGAACTGGGACTACCGCTTCGCCTGGGTGCGCGACGCCGCGTACACGATGCACGCGCTGGTGCGATTCGGCCTGCGCGAGGAGACGCACGCCGCGCTGTCCTGGCTCCTCCGCACGATCAAGGAGCACGGGCCGGACCTGCACATCTTCTACGGACTCGACGGCTCCATGCCGACCGTCCTCGAGGAGTTCGACGTCCCGGGCTACGCCGGCATCGGCCCGGTCGTCGCCGGCAACGCAGCGCAGAGCCAGCTGCAGCTGGGCGTCTTCGGCGACCTCTTCGACATCTGCCGCATCTACGTCGACGAGGGCAACGTCCTCGACATCCAGACCGGTCGGCTCCTCGCCCGCGTCGCCGACACCACCTGCGACCTGTGGCGGAACCGCGATGCGGGCATGTGGGAGCTGGAGGAGGAGCAGCACTACACCTCCTCGAAGATGGGCTGCTGGCAGGCGCTCGACGCGGCCGTGCACCTGGCGGAGCTCGGCCAGGTCGCGGGCAGCCCCGACCGCTGGCGCTTCGAGCGCGACCGCATCCGGGAGTGGATCGAGGAGCACTGCTGGTCCGAGGAGCTCGGCTCCTACGTGATGTACCCGGGCAGCGAGGAGCTGGACGCCTCGGTGCTCCTGCACGCGCCCAGCGGCTACGAGCGCGGCGAGCGGATGATCTCCACCATCGACGCCCTGGTGAAGGAGCTCGGCCGCGGTGCGCTGCTGTTCCGCTACTCCGGCATGGAGGGCGAGGAGCACCCGTTCGTGGCCTGCTCGTTCTGGCTCGCGTCCGCCCTGGCCTGCGTCGGTCGGCACGACGAGTCGGTCGCCCTGATGGACGAGCTCGTCGCCACGGTCCCGAACGACGTCGGGATCATGTCCGAGATGATCGCGGTCGACGACCTGGCCTTCTGGGGCAACCTGCCGCAGGGGCTCAGCCACCTCGCGCTGATCAACGCGGCCATCACCATCGAGGAGCTGGCGCCGGAGAAGGTCGGCCGCGCGTAACCCCGCCGACGGCGTCCGCGCAACCCGTTGAGGGCCGGCTCCGAGGGGCGTAGACCGGTACCACCCCCTCGCAACGCACCCACAAGGAGCACCTCAGCATGGATCTCGGCATCAGCGGCCGCATCGCCCTCGTCACCGGAGGCGACTCCGGCATCGGCCTGGCCACGGCGCAGCTCCTCCTCGCCGAGGGCGCGACCGTCGTGATCACCGACAAGGAACAGGCGGAGCTGGACCGGGCCGCGGCCGGGCTCGACGCTCCGGAGGGCCGCCTGCACGCCTTCGCCGCCGACGTCACCAGCACGGAGCAGCTCGCCGAGCTGCACCGCCGGGTGGCCGGAGCGGTCGGCGCGATCGACATCCTCGTGCAGTGCGCCGGAGTCACAGGGGCGCAGGGCCTCTTCCACGAGATCGACGACGAGGGCTGGACCAGCACCCTCGAGGTCGATCTGCTCGGGCCTGTGCGGCTCGTGCGCGAGTTCCTCCCCGACCTCCGCACCGGAGGCTGGGGCCGGCTCGTGCTCACCGCCTCCGAGGACGCCGTGCAGCCCTACGACGACGAACTGCCCTACTGCGCCGCGAAGGCGGGCGTCCTCGCCTTCGCCAAGGGCCTCTCGCGCTCCTACGCGCAGGAGGGCCTCCTCGTGAACACGGTCTCGCCCGCGTTCATCCGCACTCCGATGACCGACGCGATGATGTCGAAGCGCGCCGAGCAGAGGGGCACCTCGGTCGACGAGGCGATCTCGTCCTTCCTCGACGAGGAGCGGCCGTACATGGAGCTGAAGCGCCGGGGCGAGGCCGAGGAGGTCGCAGCCGTGATCGCCTTCCTCTGCTCCGACCGCGCCTCGTTCGTGAACGGCTCGAACTACCGCGTCGACTCCGGATCCGTCGCCACGATCTGATCCCCGCAACCACGGGCCCCGCCCAGCGCGCGCACCCCGCGCGTGCGGGCGCCGTCCAGCCGAAGAAGCCAGACTCGGGGCGGGACACCGCACCCGGCACTGCAAGAGAAAGGAACGGTCCATGACCACCACCCTCGAACGCCACGTCGAAGCCCCCGCGGGCTCCGGTGCCAAGACCAGCCGCCGTCAGAACGCCGAGAAGGGCTTCAAGGCCTCCAAGGAGCTGCTCGACAGCCTCCAGATCGTCCTCGTCGACCTGATCGAGCTCCACGTCCAGGGCAAGCAGGCCCACTGGAACGTCGTCGGCAAGAACTTCCGGGACCTCCACCTGCAGCTCGACGAGATCATCGAGGCCGCGCGCGAGTTCAGCGACGACATCGCCGAGCGCATGCGCGCCCTCCACGGGATCCCGGACGGCCGCAGCGACACCGTCGCCGCGACCACCACCCTCCCCGAGTACCCGCACGGCGAGATCGACACGGCCGAGACCGTCGACCTGGTCACGATCCGCCTCGAGAACACCGCCGCCACCATGCGCGAGGTCCACGACCAGGTGGACGAGGAGGACCCGACCAGCGCGGACCTCCTCCACGCGATCATCCAGAGCCTCGAGCAGTACGCCTGGATGGTGTCGGCCGAGAACCGCACCACCTCCGCCGCCAAGTAGGAGCGAGCACCGGCAAGGGGACTCCGCGTCAGCGGGGTCCCCTTCCGTCCGCCCGGGCGGTGTCGAGTCGCCGTGCAGCCCGGATCAGTAGGGTCGTGGCATGAGCACGCAGGTCTCCGAACTGTTCGACGCGCACCGCTGGGCGGCCGTCGACGGCTTCGACGCACTCGAGGACATCACCTACCACCACGACCGCTCCGGCCGCATCGCGCGGGTCGCGTTCGACCGGCCCGAGGTCCGCAACGCGTTCCGGCCGCGCACGGTCGACGAGCTGTTCCGCGCCCTCGAGGACGCCCGGACGAACCCGCGCATCGGCGTCGTCATCCTCACCGGCAACGGCCCGAGCCCGCGCGACGGAGGCTGGGCGTTCTGCTCGGGGGGAGACCAGCGGATCCGCGGCCGCGACGGCTACCGGTACTCCGACGGCGAGACCGCCGAGGGCATCGACTCCGCGCGGAACGGCCGCCTGCACATCCTCGAGGTGCAGCGCCTCATCCGCTTCATGCCGAAGGTCGTCATCGCGGCCGTCCCCGGCTGGGCCGCAGGAGGCGGGCACTCGCTGCACGTGGTCTGCGACCTCACCCTCGCCTCCGCTGAGCACGGGCGCTTCAAGCAGACGGACGCCGACGTCGGCTCCTTCGACGCGGGCTACGGCTCGGCGTACTTCGCCCGCCAGATCGGGCAGAAGGCCGCACGCGAGGTGTTCTTCCTCGCGCGGGAGTACTCCGCGCAGCGCGCCTACGAGATGGGCGCCGTGAACGCGGTCGTCCCGCACGCCGAGCTCGAGACGACCGCGGTGGAGTGGGCCGAGACGATCCTCACCAAGTCGCCCACGGCCATCCGGATGCTGAAGTACGCGTTCAACGCCGTGGACGACGGCCTCGTGGGCCAGCAGCTCTTCGCGGGCGAGACCACGCGCCTCGCCTACGGCACCGACGAGGCCGTCGAGGGACGCGACTCCTTCCTCGAGAAGCGCGAGCCCGACTGGTCGCCGTTCCCGTGGCAGTTCTGAGCCGGAGGGCACGCAGGTGACCCGCCCGCTCGCCGGTGTCGACGCGACGGTCGAGGCCGTCCTCCTCGCTCTGCGCGCGGCCCTGGACGGCAGCGGCCCGGCGATCCGCGTCTCCGCCCCCGGCGCCGCGACCGCCTCCGATGGCGCCGTCGTGCCCCAGCGCGTCGCCGTCGTCGTCGAGACCTCGGGCTCGTCGGGGCCGCCCAAGCGGGTCGCGCTCTCGACAGCGGCCCTGCTCACCAGCGCCTCCGCGACCCTCGCCGAGCTGGGCGGGCCGGGACGCTGGCTGCTCTGCCTGCCGACGCACTACGTCGCGGGACTGCAGGTGCTCGTCCGCTCGCTGACGGCGGAGGCCGACCCGGTCGTCCTCCCGGCCGGCGGCTTCGACGCGGCGGCCTTCCTTGCTCTCGCTCGGACGATGCCGGCAAGGGAGCGGCGGTACTCCTCGCTGGTCCCCGTGCAGCTTGCGAGGCTGCTGGATCTCGCCGAGCGCGATCCGGCCGCGGCCGAGGCGCTCCGCTCGTTCGACGCGCTCCTGATCGGCGGCCAGGCGACGCCGCAGCCGCTGCGGGACCGCGCCGCCGCCCTCGGTGCGCGCATCCGCCTGACCTACGGATCGAGCGAGACGTCCGGCGGCTGCGTCTACGACGGCGTCCCGCTCCACGACGTGCGGATGCGCGTCGAGAACGGGCAGGTGCTGCTCGGCGGCCCGACCCTCGCGGAGGGCTACCTCGACGCCGACGGCGCGATCGACCACGAGCGCAGCGCCGCCGCCTTCCTCGAGATCGACGGGGAGCGCTGGTACCGCACGGGCGACGCGGGCTCGATCGTCGACGGGCGCCTCCGGGTGACCGGTCGGCTCGACCGCGTGATCGTGTCGGGCGGGGAGAAGGTCTCGCTCGACTCCGTCGAGGCCGTGCTCCGCGAGGGGACCGTCCCCGACGCGGTCGTCGTGCGGCGAGCGGACGAGCAGTGGGGCGAGGTCCCGGTCGTCGTGACGGCGGAGGAGGCTCCCGCGCTCACCGACCTGCGCGCCCTGATCGCCGACCGCCTCGGGCGCGCCGCCGCTCCCGCGGCCGTGCTGCCGGTCGGCCGCATCCCCCTCCTCGCCTCCGGGAAGCCCGACCGCCGCGCCCTCGAGGTGCTCGCCGAGCAGGCCTGACCGGCTCCGAGCGTCGACGGGCCGGTGGGTAGGATTCCCTCCGTGTCGAGTACGAGTCGCAAGAAGAAGTCCTCCAGCGGCCGCCCCGGGGGCAGCCCGCGAGCGGTCGTCGTGAAGCCCGCCGGTCCCCGCGAGTGGATCGCCGGCGCCCGCCTCCGCACCCTCCCGCTGGCCGTCGCCCCCGTGCTCATCGGCACCGGAGCGACCCAGGTCGTCGACGAGGGCTGGCACTGGGTGCGCGCCCTGCTCTGCCTGGCCGTCTCGCTCGCCCTGCAGATCGCCGTCAACTACGCCAACGACTACTCCGACGGCGTGCGCGGCACCGACGCCAACCGCGTCGGACCCTCGCGGCTGACCGGCTCCGGAGCGGCGAAGCCCCGCCAGGTGCTCACCGTCGCCCTGGTCTTCTTCGGGATCGCGGCCGTCGCCGGCCTCGTGCTCACCGCCCTCTCGGGGCAGTGGTGGTTCCTGATCGTCGGCGCGGCGGCGATCGCGGCCGGCTGGTTCTACACCGGCGGACGCCGCCCCTACGGCTACCTCGGGCTCGGCGAGCTCTTCGTCTTCGTGTTCTTCGGCCTGGTCGCCACCGTCGGCACCACGTTCGTGCAGATCGGCCGCACCAACCAGGAGTCGTGGCTCGGGGCTGTGGCGGCGGGCCTGTTCGCCTGCGCCGTGCTCATGGTCAACAACATCCGCGACATCCCGACCGACCGCCTCTCGGGCAAGCGGACCCTCGCGGTCCTCGCGGGACCGGCCGTGTCCCGGGCGATCTACACGGGCTTCGTGCTGATCCCGTTCGGCATCGCGGTGATCCTCGCGCTGTTCTACCCGCTGGCGTGGCTGACGCTCTTCGTGCTTCTGATGATCCTGCCGGCCATCCTGATCACCCTGACGGCGAAGACGGCGAAGGAGCTCATCCTGGCGCTGCAGCTGACCAGCCTGGGCGGGCTCGCCTACGCGGTCATCCTCGGGGCGGCGCTGGCGTTCTAGAGCGGCGGCTCGCACGAGGCGGGCTCGGGTGGGCCGGATTCGGGTGATATCGGCTGTTGCGTGCCGGGCCTGGTGCGAGCGGGGTCAGCGCGTCCGAGGGGAGCCCTCGCCGGCGGGATCGCCCGGCTCAGCGGTCGTCGCGGGTCGCGTCGACCGCGGCGTCCTCGACGTCGTCGTCGGTCGGAGCGCGCGGGACGTCCTTGCGGCGCTCGTAGATCGCCTCCGCGATGCGCTCGCGGGGCTTCCTCAGCAGGATGTACGAGAGGGACAGGCTCGCGATCGCGGCGACGAAGCCCGCGGTGACCGCGGCCGTCAGCTCCGAGTCGACGAAGGTGCGCGCCGGCAGGTACACCAGCACGAAGACGCCGGCGAACATCGCCAGGCGCAGGAGCGAGTAGACGACGACCGCGCGGCTCAGTTTCACCGGGACAGTGTACGTCGGCCCCTGCACGCGCTTCCGTGAGCACCGTGGGAGCCTCCTGTCCAGCGTCCGTGCAGACCCTCCCCGACGGGGGTGCCGGACGTAGACTCGTGTCCATGATCCGCCTCGTCATCGGCCTGCTCGTGGCCCTCGCCGTCTTCACGGTCTACACCGTGATCGACATCGCGATGAGCAACCGTCACGCCGTGCGGGCGATCCCGAAGTGGTCCTGGCTCCTGGTGGTGCTGATCCTCCCGGTCATCGGTGCGGGACTGTGGTTCTGGATCGGCCGCCCCCGCAAGCAGCGCGCCGCCGGCCGCCGCTACACCGCTCCGGACGACGACCCCGACTTCCTCGGCACCCTCCGCACCGAGCGCGACCCCGAGGAGGAGCGCCTGCAGGCCGAGCGCATCGCCCAGCTCGAGCGCGACCTCGCCGACATGGACGAGCAGGGCGAGGCCGACGGCCCCGGCCGCCGGGATGCCTGAGCACCGGCCGGTCGCCCCCTCCACCCGATTCGCGGTCGACCTCCTCACCCGCTTCGTCGCGCTCGGCGTCCGCGACGTCGTCGTCGCTCCGGGCTCCCGCTCGCAGGCGCTCGCCCTGGTGGCGGCCGAGCTCGAGACCCGCGGCGACATCCGGCTGCACGTGCGGATCGACGAGCGCTCCGCGGGGTTCCTGGCGCTGGGCCTCGCCCTCGAATCCGGGATGCCGGCGCTCGTGATCACGACCTCCGGCACGGCGACCGCGAACCTGCACCCGGCCGTGCTCGAGGCGGACGCCTCGGACGTGCCGATGATCGTGCTGACCGCCGACCGGCCCGACGAGCTGCGCGGCATCCGCTCGAACCAGACGGCCGAGCAGCGCGAGCTGTACGGGCGTGCCGTGCGGCTGTTCGAGGACGTCGCTGCTCCGGACGACGCCTCCCGGCACGAGGACGCGCGGGCGCTCGCCGATCGTGCCGTCACCGCGGCGCGCCGCGGGCCGGTCCACCTGAACCTCTCCTTCCGCGACCCGCTCTCCTCCGCTCTGCCCGACATGGAGGGGATCGAACCGGTCTCGTCGCCCGCTGTCGGATCCGGGATCCCGCGTGCCGTCGTGACCGCCGGTCCTGGTGAGCCGCTCACGGTCGTCATCGCCGGGGACAAGGCGGGCGCCGAGGCCGAGGAGATCGCTCGCGCCGGCGACTGGCCGCTCCTGGCCGAGGTCTCCTCCGGCGCACGCTTCGGACCGCAGCTCGTCGTCGCCTGGCGGCGCCTGCTCGGCGAGCCCGACTTCGGCGGACGCATCCGCCGGGCGATCGTGCTCGGACACCCGACGCTCTCCCGCGAGGTCCCCGAGCTGCTGCGGCGCGAGGACGTCGAGGTGATCGTCGTGGACGCCGTGCGCGAGCAGTTCTACAACCCCGGCCGGCGCGCCCGCCGCGTCGGAGGCGTCGACGTGGTCCGCCCCGAGGGGTCGCCGCGTCCCGAGCGCGGCGAGCGCGCCTGGGCCGGATCCTGGGTGTCCGCGAGCCGCGCCCTGACGGTCGACCCCGACGAGCTGGACGAGGTCCCCGACGCCGGGTCGATGTCGGTCGAGGACCGCCGCGGCTACGCGCGCAACGCCCTCGCCGCGATCAGGGCACCGCTCACCCGCGACTTCGTCGTCGCCGCGGTCTGGAAGGTCACCTGGCCGCACGACCGGCTGCTGTTCGGAGCGTCACGGCTGATCCGCGTCGCCGACGGGACCCTGCCGGGCAAGCGGATATCCGTCCTGGCGAACCGCGGCCTCGCCGGCATCGACGGCACGATCTCGACGGCTCTCGGGATCGCGGTGGCTTCGCAGGCGACCGAGCAGGGAGCCGGCGGAGTCACCCGGGCGGTCCTCGGCGATCTCACTCTGCTCCACGAGGCCGGCGGCCTCCTCCTCCCGCCCGGAGAGCGACGCCCGCGCGTGCAGCTCGTCGTCGTGAACGACGGGGGCGGCACGATCTTCGACGGACTCGAGGTCGCGTCGAGCTCGCATCCCGATGCGTTCGACCGCGTGCAGTTCACCCCGCAGAACGCCGATCTGGAGGCTCTCGCGCGTGCCTACGGGTGGGGCCACCGTCGTGCGGCGACGCGCGGCGAGCTGGAGCAGGCGCTGACCTCGCCGGGTGACGGGCCGGGCATCGTGGAGATCCGGCTCGAGCGCTGAGTCCGCGCGGGTCCGGTCGGACGGTCCTCCACAGGTCGTCGTCGGACGCTGTTCTCCCGGGGACGCCTCGTTCGAGCTCCGCAGCTCGTCAGCTGCTGCTTCGCTGGAGGAATGGCTGATGCGGAGACCGTGCGAGGAGAGGTCCTCGCCCTCGGCGACCGGGCGGCGGCGCTCGCGAGGAGCGCCTCCCCGGTGCTCCTGTCCGCGGCGGAGGCGCTGCACGCGGGACACTGCGCGGCGATGACCTGTCCCGACGCGTTCGCCCGAGGCTCCTCGGCGGACAGCAAGGATGCGACGGACCTCGTCGAACGGTCGATCCGAGCGGAGTTCGCCGTCGCCCTCGGGGTCTCCGAGCGCACCGCCGCCAGAGAGCTGCTGCACGCCTCGCTCCTGATGGAGGAGCTGCCGCGGACCCGCTCCGCGCTCGCCGACGCCAGGATGCGCTGGGAGGCCGGCCAGCTCATCTGCTCCGTCGCGGCGACCCTCCCGGCAGCGGCGCGCGCGGCCTACGACGACCGGGCCGTCGACCTCGCGGAGACGCTGACCCCGGGGCAGCTGCGACACGCCCTCGCGCGGGTGCGGGAGGAGCTGCACGACGAGCCCCTCGCCGAGCGGCACGCTCGCGCCCGTGGGGACCGCCGGGTGTGGATGACAGCCGGGATCGACGGCATGGCGACGGTTTGCGCGCACGTCCCCGCGCCCGAGGCCGTCGGAGCGCTCGCCCGGCTCGACCGCATCGCGAGGGATCTCCGGGACGGCGCCGAAGGGGACCGCGATCTGCGGACGCTGGCGCAGCTCCGCGCCGACGCGTGGGCCGACCTGCTCTGCCACGGGGACGTGGCGGGGACCACTCCGGAGGGAGCCGCGGCGCCCTCGACCGGGCTGCGGGCCGAGGTGAGAGTCACCGTGGCGGCGAGCACCGCCGCAGGTGACGACGAGGCGGCCGCCGAGCTCGACGCCTACGGGCCGATCCCCGCCGAGGCGGTGCGAGCGCTCATCGACGACGACGCCGCCTTCACTCCCGTGCTGACCGACGAGGAGACCGGCGCGGTCGTCTCCGTCGGGCGCCGCCACCGCCTCCCGCCGCCGAGGATGAGGCTGCTGGTCCGCCTCCGCGACCAGACCTGCCGCTTCCCGGGCTGCACCCGGCCGGCGTCCTCGACGGAGACCGACCACAGCGTCGAATGGCGGAACGGGGGAGAGACGACTCCCGACAACCTCGCCTCCCTGTGCGTCGCCCACCACCACGTGCGCCACGGCGACCGCTGGACGTATCTGCTCCATCCGGACGGCACAGCGGACTGGACCACACCGACCGGCCGTCGCGTGACGACCCGGCCGCCGGCACTGCCCGGGCGTCCGCCGGTGGGTGCAGGACGACGGCCGGGTGCTCCCCGGCTCGACGGGGACCCGGCGGGGTAGCCGACGGCTTCAGCGACTCCCGACGTGCGTCATGCCAGCGCGTCGGTGATCGGGCGGAACTTCATGCGGGTCTCGGCGAGCTCGGACTCGGGAACGCTGTCGGCCACGATGCCGGCGCCCGCCCAGGCCGTGACCGCGCCCTCGGCCGTGACCTCGGCGCTGCGGAGTCCGACGGCCCACTCGCCGTCGCCGTTGCCGTCGATCCAGCCGACGGGTCCTGCGTACCGACCGCGGTCGAAGGGCTCCAGGTGCTCGATGAGCGCAAGGGCGTCGGCGGTCGGAGTGCCGGCCACTGCCGCGGTCGGGTGAAGAGCATCGACGAGATCGAGCGCGCTGGAGGAGTCGCCCAGAATTCCTCGCACGTCCGTCGCGAGGTGCCAGAGATTCGGCAGGCGGAGCGTGAACGGGGCGGCGCCCGCCGTCAGCTCCCGTGTGTGGGGCTCGAGTTCCCGGACCAGACTGGCGAGAGCGAAAGCATGCTCCGAGCGGTCCTTCGGACTCTCGAGCAGAGCGGCCTCCACGTCCGCGTCGGCGAGGGGATCCTCGCCTCGTGCGGCCGTGCCGGCCAACACCCTCGCCGAGATCTCGCCCCGATCGACCGCGACCAGCGTCTCCGGACTGGCGCCGAGGAATCCGTCCACGGCGAAGCCCCAGCAGTCCGGGTACCGCTCGGTGAGCGCACCCAGCATCCGACGCAGGTCCGCCCCCGGCGGGAGCCGCCCCTGCAGATCGCGCGCGATCACGACCTTGGACAGCTCACCCGCCCGGATCGTCTCCACCGCGGCAGCGACCGCCGCGCGGTACCCGTCCGGCGGCAGCGCACCCGGCGAGAGCGGCACGTGGTACTCCGCCCCCAGCGGCTCCTCGCTCGGCGTATACGGTCTCTCCGCCTCGCCGATCGTGATCCGCGTCAGAAATGACCGGCCGTCGCGCGTCCCGATCACGGTGCGCGGCACGATCAGCACGCTCGTCGCCTCGGATCGGCTCGAGAAAGCGAAGGTCCCGAACGCGACCAGCCCCGTCCCGGGCAGTCCGACCCGGTCCTCCACCGTCGCCGCGTCGCAGAGCCGACGCCAGGTTGCCGCCGCCTCCCGCAGCCGTTCCGGGCCCGAGAACTCGAGGCGCAGGGCCTCGCCGCGTCCGCTGAGGCCGGCGCCGTCGCGCTGCCAGAGGAGGGGCCGCCTCGGGTCGGAGTGGGAGAGGAGCGACTGCGGAGAGTCCAGTGGAGTCGTCTCCGCACGCAGCAGGGGGGTTCCAGCGCCGATGAGCGTCACCTCAGCAGGGTACGCCCGCGCCAGAAGGTGGGACGTCCCATGCCGCGGGGCTCGGGGCGCAGGGCTCCGTTGCTACCGTGATCCGGTCCGGGGCCGCCGCGCGAGGCGGAGCGGGGCGGTCCCGGCGCTTCCCCAGGGGGGAGCGCGCCGACCGGGCGCGGGACGGCGGATGCACAGCCGCCGTCCCGCGTCTCGCCGTAGACTTGCGGATCGTGACGAAGGCAGACCTCACCAAACGGCCCGACGAGGTCGCCTCGATGTTCGACACCGTGGCTCCCGCCTACGACCTGGTGAACGGACTCCTCTCGGTGGGGAACGACCGGCTCTGGCGGATCGCGACGACTCGCGCCGTCAACCCTGCTCCCGGTGAGCGCATCCTCGACATCGCGGCCGGCACCGGCACGTCGAGCGCGTCGCTGGCGCGGTCGGGCGCCCAGGTCGTCGCAGCCGACTTCTCCCCGGGGATGATCGCCGTCGGCCGTCGCCGTCAGGCGGGCAACGACCGGATCGAGTTCGTCCAGGCCGACGCGATGGATCTCCCGTTCGAGGACGAGTCGTTCGACGCCGTGACCATCTCGTTCGGTCTGCGCAACGTGGCCGAGCCGAGGACGGCGCTCGCCGAGTTCCTGCGTGTGCTGAAGCCCGGCGGCCGGGTCGTGATCTGCGAGTTCTCGACTCCGCCGATCGCTCCGCTGGCCGCCGCGTACGACTTCTACCTGTCGAGGGTCATGCCCGCCGTCGTGCGCCTCGCGTCGTCGAACAATCCTGCGTACGACTATCTCGGCGATTCCATCCGGGCCTGGCCGGAGCAGAGCGTCGTCGCCGCCTGGCTCCGCGCGGCGGGCTTCGAGCGTGTGGCCTACCGCGATCTGACCGCGGGCATCGTGGCGCTGCACCGCGGCGTCAAGCCGATCGCGGCGACCCGATGACGACCGGGGTCCGCACAGGCCGAGACGTTAGGGTTTCCCTGTGAACGCCACTGCGCCCGTCGCCCGTCGCAGCCCGTCTCTGACGGCGCAGCTCGGCCTCTCCGAGCGCATCTTCTCCTCCTCGTCGGACCGCGCTCTCGCCCGCACGATCGACGCGGGTCTGGAGCAGGTCGAGGAGGGTCTCGTCCGGCAGCTGTCCTTCGCGGACGCCGTGGCCGACGTCTCCACCCGGTACCTCCTCGAGGCGGGCGGCAAGCGCGTGCGCCCGATGCTCACCCTCCTGGCCGCGTCGCTGGGCCGCGGCAACACGCCGCAGGTCCTGCTCGGTGCGCAGGCGATCGAGATCACGCATCTCGCATCGCTCTACCACGACGACGTCATGGACGAGGCGGAGAAGCGCCGCGGCGTCCCGTCGGCGCAGACCGTGTGGGGCAACAACGTGGCCATCCTGACGGGCGATCTGCTCTTCGCCCGCGCGAACCAGCTGATGGTCGAGCTCGGCGACAAGGCGATCCGGCTCCAGGCCGACACGTTCGAGCGGCTCGTCCTCGGGCAGCTGCACGAGACGGTCGGCCCGACCGACGGCGAGGACCCGGTCGAGCACTACCTGTCCGTCCTGGCCGACAAGACCGGGTCCCTGATCGCCGCGGCGGGCCGCACGGGAGTCGCGTTCTCGGAGGCTCCGGAGGAGTACGAGGAGGCCATGCGCGTCTTCGGCGAGAAGATCGGCGTCGCCTTCCAGATCGTCGACGACGTCATCGACCTCTCTCCCCAGCCGGAGGAGACCGGCAAGAACCCCGGCACGGACATCCGCGCCGGCGTGTCGACGCTGCCGATCCTGCGCCTGCGCGAGCGCGCCTCCTCGGACAGGGACGCCGCGGCTCTCCTCGCCCGCATCGAGAGCTATGTGAGCCGCTCGAACGACGCCATCGCGCACACGGAGGAGCAGAGCGCCGACATCTCGGACGCCATCGCTCAGCTGCGCGATCACGACGTCACCGCGCAGACCCTCGCCGAGGCCCACCGGTGGGCCGACGAGGCCGTCGCCGCCCTCGCTCCGCTGCCCGACGGCTCCGTCCGCAAGGCGCTGACGCGCTTCGCCGACACCGTCGTCGAGCGCAACGGCTGACCCCGATCGTCGCGGCGCGCCCTGCGCCGCAGGAATGAGACCGGTTGTGCGCTGCGGCGCCCCGGCAGGAGGAACGCAATGACCAAGCTCAGGCTGGCCATCGTCGGCGCGGGTCCCGCGGGCATCTACGCCGCCGACCTCATGATCAAGGCCGAGAAGAAGTACGACGTCTCGATCGATCTGTTCGAGCACCTGCCCGCGCCCTACGGCCTGGTCCGCTACGGCGTGGCGCCCGATCACCCGCGCATCAAGGGGATCATCACCGCGCTGCGGGAGGTGCTCGACCGGGGCGACATCCGCATCTTCGGCAACGTGCACTTCGGGACCGACATCACGCTCGAGGATCTCAAGCGGCACTACCACGCCGTGATCTTCGCGACCGGCGCCGTCCGGGACGCTCCGCTCGACGTCCCGGGTGTCGAGCTCGAGGGCTCCTACGGTGCGGCCGACTTCGTCAGCTGGTTCGACGGCCACCCCGACGTGTCGCGCACCTGGCCGCTGGAGGCGTCCTCCGTCGCTGTCATCGGCAACGGCAACGTCGCGCTCGACGTCTCGCGGATGCTGGCGAAGCACGCCGAGGACCTCCTGCCCACCGAGGTCCCGCCGAACGTCTACGAGGGGCTGAAGGCGTCTCCTGTCACCGACGTGCACGTCTTCGGGCGCCGCGGTCCCGCTCAGGTGAAGTTCACGCCGCTGGAGCTGCGCGAGCTGGGCGAGCTGCGCGACGTCGACATGATCGTCGCCGACGAGGACTTCGACCTCGATCCCGCTTCGGAGGCCGCCATCGCGACCAACAAGCAGGTCATGGTCATCAACCGGGTGCTCAACCAGTGGCGCACCCGTGAGGTCGGGAGCGCCTCGCGTCGTCTCCACCTGCACTTCTGGGCGAAGCCGCTCGAGTTCGTGGACGACGGATCCGGTCGGGTAGGCGCGATCCGGTACGAGCGCACCGAGCCGGACGGCGAGGGCGGCGTGCGCGGCACGGGTGAGATCCGCGAGGTCCCGGTCCAGGCCGTGTACCGCGCGGTCGGCTACTTCGGCTCGCCGCTCGACGGCCTCCCGTTCGACGAGATGCGCGGCGTGATCCCGAACCGCGAGGGCCAGGTCCTGGACGACGAGGACCAGCAGGTCCACGGCGTGTACGCGACCGGCTGGATCAAGCGCGGACCGGTGGGCCTCATCGGGCACACCAAGTCCGACGCCATGGAGACCGTCGCGCACGTGCTCAACGACCAGGCGTCCTGGTGGACGCCCGAGCACCCCGAGGAGGCGGCCGTGGTCGCCCTGCTCGAGGAGCGGGAGATCGCCTACACGGATCTCGACGGCTGGCACCGGCTGGACGAGCACGAGATGGCGCTCGGCGAGCCCGAGGGCCGTGCGCGCGTGAAGGTCGTTCCTCGCGAGGACATGATCGCGATCTCGCGGGCGGAGCCGGTCGCGCTCTGACGCGTGCTCTCCGAACGGCCCTCCGGTGCACTCCGGGGGGCCGTTCGTCGTTCCGGCGCGGACGCCGCGCACCTCCTCTAGGATTCGGGCACCGCTCTGGACGGAGACAGCATGACCACGGCCTCGCCCCACGACGTCATCCGGGTGCGCGGTGCGCGCCAGAACAACCTCCGGGGGATCGACGTCGACATCCCGAAGCGGAGGATCACCGTGTTCACCGGGGTCTCGGGCTCCGGCAAGTCGTCGCTCGTCTTCGGCACCATCGCGGCCGAGTCCCAGCGCCTCATCAACGAGACCTACTCCGCCTTCGTGCAGCAGTTCATGGGGTCGCCGGCCCGCCCGGACGTGGAGTCGCTCGACGGACTGTCGGCCACGATCGTCGTCGACCAGGAGCGGATGGGGTCGAACGGCCGGTCCACGGTCGGCACGGCGACCGACGCGTACACGATGCTGCGGATCCTCTTCAGCCGGATCGGCGATCCGCACGCGGGCACGAGCGGTGCGTTCTCCTTCAACCTGCCGGAGGGGATGTGCCCGCGGTGCGAGGGGACGGGCCGGGTGTCGAGCATCGACCTCGACGCGCTGATCGAGCGCTCGAAGTCGCTCGAGGGCGGCGCGCTCGACGCGATCCCCAACTTCGTCGTCGGCGGCTGGTACTGGAAGGGCCTCGCCGAGTCGGGCCTCTATCCGGCCGATGTGCCGATCGCCGACTTCACGCCCGAGCAGATGGACGCGTTCCTCCACCGTCCGGCCACGAAGATGGCCATCGCCGGGATGACGATGACCTACGAGGGCCTCCTGGTGAAGGTCACCCGCCTCTACCTGGCGAAGGAGGCGGCGCAGCCGCACATCCGCGCCTTCGCCGAGCGGGTGGCCACCTTCGCCGCCTGTCCCGAGTGCGGAGGCGGCCGGCTCACCCGCGCGGCACTGGAGTCGCGCATCGGGGGCCGGAACATCGCCGAGTGCGCCGCGCTGCAGGCGACCGACCTCGCCGCGTGGCTCCGCGGGCTGCAGGCGCCGTCCGTCGCTCCTATCGTCGAGACCCTCCTCGGGACGCTCGACGCCCTCGTCCAGGTCGGGCTGGGCTACCTGTCGCTCGATCGGGAGTCGGGCACCCTCTCGGGCGGTGAGGCGCAGCGGGTCAAGATGGTGCGGCATCTGGGATCGAGCCTCACGGACGTCACGTACGTCTTCGACGAGCCGACGGCGGGTCTGCATCCGCACGACGTCTCGCGGATGATCGAGCTGCTGCGCCGCCTGCGGGACAAGGGCAACACCGTCCTGGTAGTCGAGCACAAGCCGGAGATCATCGAGATCGCCGATCACGTGGTCGACCTCGGTCCGAGGGCCGGTGCGCACGGCGGCGAGCTGCGGTTCGAGGGGACGGTGGCGCAGCTGCGCACGTCCGACACCCTGACGGGCCGTCATCTCGGTCACCGCGTCCCGCTGAAGGAGGCCGTGCGCCGTCCGACCGGGGCGGTGGAGATCCGCGGGGCCTCCACGCACAACCTCCGCGGCGTCGACGTGGACGTCCCGCTGGGCGTGCTGACCGTCGTCACCGGAGTCGCAGGGTCGGGGAAGTCGTCGCTCCTGCACGGCTCGCTCGCGGGTCGGCCCGGCGTGGTGGTGGCCGACCAGTCGCCGATCCGCGGCTCGCGGCGCAGCAATCCGGCGACCTACACCGGGGTCCTCGACGCGATCCGGGCGGCCTTCGCGAAGGCGAACGGTGTGAGACCGGCGCTCTTCAGCGCGAACTCGGCAGGCGCCTGCCCCGTCTGCAAGGGGGCCGGGATGATCTTCACCGAGCTGGGCCCCGCCGCGACGGTCTCGTCGGTCTGCGAGGAGTGCGACGGCAAGCGGTTCACCGCTGAGGTGCTCGAGTACCGCCTCCGCGGGAGGAACATCCACGAGGTGCTCTCGATGCCGATCGTCGACGCCGCGGAGTTCTTCGCGAGCGGACCGGCGCACACGGTGCTCGCCCGTCTCGTCGACGTCGGTCTCGGCTACCTCACGCTCGGACAGCCGCTGAACACGCTGTCCGGGGGCGAGCGTCAGCGCCTCAAGCTCGCGATCAACATGGCCTCGTCCGGATCCGTCTACCTGCTCGACGAGCCGACCACGGGCCTGCACCTCGCGGACGTCGACACGCTGCTCGGACTGCTCGACCGGCTGGTCGACTCCGGGAACTCGGTCGTGGTGATCGAGCACCACCGCGCCCTGATGGCGCACGCGGACTGGATCATCGACGTGGGGCCCGGAGCCGGGCACGACGGAGGGACGATCGTCTTCGAGGGGACTCCGGTCGGGCTCGCGGCGGCGGACACGCTGACCGGACGCGCCCTCGCCGAGTACGCGCGCTGACGCGTCCGCAGCCGCGACGCTCGCGCGTCAGCGCGAGAACGGGCCGGACAGGGCCGCCCACTGCAGGAGCATGATCGTCTTCGCGTCGACGATCTGCACGCCGATCTGGGTCAGTGCCTCGTCGAACGAGAGCTCGAGGACCTCGATGTCCTCGCCCTCGTCGGCGAGTCCCGCGAACGCCCCGCTGCGGGTCCCCGCGCGGTAGCGCCCGGCGTAGAAGTGCAGCTTCTCGGTGACCGAGCCGGGGCTCATGAACGCGTCGAACACGTGCTCGAGCCGGCCGACCTCGAGTCCGGTCTCCTCGGACGCCTCGCGGCGGGCGCCCTCCTCGGGCCCGTCCTCGTCCAGGAGACCGGCGGGCACTTCGAGGAGCATCCCGTCGAGGTCGCCGTTCACGTACGCGGGGTAGCGGAACTGCCGGATCAGGACGACGGTGCGCGCGTCGGCGTCGTAGAGCAGGACCGCCGCGCCGTTACCCCGGTCGTAGGTCTCGCGCTGCTCGCTCGTCCAGCGGCCGTCGCGGTGCCGGTAGTCGAAGCGGGTGGTGCGGAGGACGTACCAGTCGCTCGAGAGGAGGGTGACCTCCTTAACGACCACGTCGGGGTTCCCGACGAGGTCGAGCCCGTCACTGTCGAGTCCGGTGCGGCCCCGCCGGTCGGGCTCGTCGATTCCGGCGGTCACGCGCGTGCTCCCGTGTGCGTCATTCCTCAGCGGAAGTTGACGAACTGGAGGTCGAGGTCGAGGTCGGCCCCGCGCAGGAGCGCCATGGTCGCCTGGAGGTCGTCGCGGCTCTTCGAGGAGACGCGGAGCTCGTCGCCCTGGATCTGCGACTTGACCGACTTCGGCGCCTCGTCGCGGATGAGCTTGTTGATCTTCTTCGCGTGCTCCTGGTCGATGCCCTCCTTGAGGGTGGCCTCGATCCGGTACTCCTTGCCGGACGCGAAGGGCTCGCCCGCGTCGAGGCTCTTGAGGCTGATGCCGCGCTTGATCAGCTTCGACTGGAAGACGTCGAGGATGGCGTTCGCCCGCTCCTCGGTGTTGGCCTTGATCAGGATCTTCTCGCCGCTCCAGGCGATCGAGGCGCCGACGTTCTTGAAGTCGTAGCGCTGCTCGACCTCCTTGTGGGCCTGGTTCAGGGCGTTGTCCGCCTCCATCTTGTCGATCTTGCTGACGACGTCGAACGTTGAATCTGCCATGGCTCCGAGTTTAGCTTTCAGGCGTGGCGGAGCCCGGCCCCAGGCGCGGCTGGTACCTCTGAGGGGTGCGCCGCCTCCCCGTTCTCGTCCTCGTCCCGCTCGCCGGCCTCCTCCTGGCCGGCTGCGGCCAGCGGCCGCCCGCGCTGACGGTCGAGGAGGGCCTGTCCACCGTCCCTCCCGCGGCGACCGCTCCCGTCGCGGCCGACCCCGTCGTGCTGGAGGATCCCGAGCAAGCCGCGGCGACGCCGGTGCGACTGCTCGCCGACGAGGCGTGGCTGGGCACGGCGTCCGAGGGGAGCGGCATCCCGCTGCGTGCGCTCACCGCCTACGCGGGCACGGCCCTCCTCACGGCGTCGGTCGACCCCGACTGCCGGTTGGACTGGGCGACCCTGGCCGGCATCGGCTACATCGAGAGCAGGCACGGCACGATCGACGGCGGCGAGCTGGGCGAGGACGGGCGGCCGACGGAGCCGATCTTCGGTCCGCGCCTGGACGGAGCGCGCTTCGACCGGGTCCCCGACAACGACGGCGGGGCTCTGGACGGCGACGCCGAGGTCGACCGGGCGATGGGTCCGCTGCAGATCATCCCCGCGACGTGGATGGCGTGGGCGTCGAGCGGATGGGATCCGCAGAACGTGGACCAGCAGGCGGTGACCGCCGCCCGGTACCTCTGCGACGCCGGCGGCGACCTCTCGACGGAGTCGGGATGGCGGGCGGCGATCGCGGCCTACAACCCGGCCGGGAGCTACGCGGGGAAGGTCGCGGAGGCGGCGTCCCGCTACGCGGCGGAGGCGGACTGAGGCCTCGCGGCACCGATTTCCGATCCGCCGGTCGCGTGGGTATCCTTGCTGAGCGCCTCCGGTTGTGAACACGCGGTCGGGTGCGCCACGGCGAGTTACCCTAGCGGCCAAAGGGATCTGACTGTAAATCAGACGGCGTAGCCTTCGGGGGTTCGAATCCCTCACTCGCCACCGAGCAGGAACACCCGGCAGACGCCCCGGCATCACGAGATGCGCGGGGCGTTCCGCATGTCGGGGGATCGCCGTTCCGGCGGAGTGCCTTTCCGGGGGAGCACCGGTCCGGCGGATCGCCGGGCCCGGCGTCTTCGTCCCGTCGCACCCCGCACGCCGTCGGCCCGGCCTCCGCGGTCGCCCGGCCCGCGCTGTCGGCCCGGCCCGCGCCGTCGCCTCAGCCCCGCGCCTCCTGCTCCAGGAACCCCGCGAGGGAGAGCGGCGGCCGTCCGGTCAGCCGCTCGACGTCGCCCGAGACGTGCTCCAGCTGTCCGGCGGCGATCGCGGAGTAGGTGCTGACCCAGGCGTCCAGCTGCCAGTCCGGTGCGTTCCACCGGCGGCGAGATGCGTACGCCTCCTCGAGGGTCTCGTCGACGAACACGGCGGGGCGGCCGGCCGCCGTCAGTGTCGCGGCGACCTCGTCGAGGGTGAGGGCCTCGGGCCCGGTCAGCTCGTAGGCGGCTCCGCGGTACTCGGAGGGGGAGCGGAGGACAGCCGCGGCCGAGCGGGCCACGTCCTCGCGCGCGACGACGGCGGCCCGGCCCGATCCCGCGGGTCCGCGGATCGCGCCGTCCTCGCCGAGCATCGCGGGCAGGAAGTCGAGGTAGAGGTTGTCGCGGAGGAACGTCCAGCCCATGCCGGAGCGGCGGATCGCGTCCTCGGTGGCCGCGTGGTCTCGGGCGAGGGTGAAGACCGCGTCGGGTGCGGCTCCGGCGAAGGAGGTGTAGACGACGTGCTCGACACCCGCGGCGGCGGCTGCGTCGACGAATGCGAGGTGCTCGGCGCGGCGCTCCTCGTTCTCGGAGGCGGAGACCATCAGGAGGAGGCGCACGCCCTCGAGCGAGTCGCCCGCGTCGGCGAAGGAGGAGCGCACCACCTCGGCCCCGGGGAGCTCGGGCGCGCGGGACGGGTCGCGGACCAGCAGGCGGAGGGCGTGACCGGCGTCGGCGAGCTCGCGCGCGACGCGACCGCCCACGGCTCCGGTGGCTCCCGTGAGGGCGATAGGGGTGCTCATCCCCCCATGATGGGCCCGATCCCTAGGCTGGGGCCATGAGCGACAACGCCCCCCTCCTCGCCATCGCCCGCTCGATCGCCGTCGAGGCGGCGCACCTCGCCCGCCAGCGGCGGCAGGACGGTGTCGAGATCGCCGCGTCGAAGTCGTCCCCGGAGGACGTGGTGACGGCCGCGGACCGGGAGGTCGAGGAGCTGATCCGCCGGCGCCTGGCCGAGGCGCGTCCGGACGACGGCTTCCTCGGCGAGGAGTCGGGGTCGGGGGGCGGCACGAGCGGGCTGACCTGGGTCGTCGATCCGATCGACGGGACCGTCAACTACCTCTACGGCATCCCCTCCTACGCGGTCAGCATCGCTGTGGTGGAGGGGGAGCCGGATCCCGCGACCTGGACCGCGCTCGCCGGCGCGGTCGTGAACGGAGCGACGGGCGAGGTGACCACGGCCAGCCGAGGCGGGGGAGCCGAGCGGGACGGAGTCGTGCTGCAGGTCTCGGCTCCCTCCTCCCTCTCGCTCGCGCTGGTGGGCACCGGCTTCGGCTACGACGCGGGCCGCCGGATGCGTCAGGGCGCCGTGGTGCAGGAGCTCCTGGGCTCGGTCCGCGACATCCGCCGCATCGGCTCGGCGGCGCTCGATCTGTGCTCGGTGGCCACCGGGCAGCTGAACGCGTACTACGAGCGGGGCCTGAACCCGTGGGACCTCGCTGCGGGCGCCCTCATCGCCGAGGAGGCGGGCGCGCGGGTCGCGGGACTCGACGGCGCGCCCTTCGGCTCCGGCCTGCTCATCGCGGCACCGGATCCTCTCTTCGCCGAGCTGGAGGATCTGCTGCGCCGCCTGCGCGCGGACGAGGTGTAACCGCTCTCCCGGGCCGAGCCGACACGGATTCCGTGCGCCGAGAGGCGGATCGGCGCAGGATCCCGCCGGGGCTCGCCGCGCGTGGTGCCCCGATCGCGCCTGTGCGCGGCGACCTCTGGCCGGATCCCGCCGGCGGTGGTTATCCTTTATGAATTCGTGATGTTCGCACAGGCTGCGCTCACGGAGCCGAGCGGTGCCTCTCCCTGGCGGCCCGCTCGTCCCCTGCCCCCGACGGAAGACATCGATTTCGTGAGCCCCGATTCGCCCGCCCCCGCTGCCCCTGCAT
>NZ_PSVO01000003.1:0-254762 GCF_002932325.1 Rathayibacter sp. AY1E2 | reverse complement strand
CATGGAGGGCGTCTGCACGATGAACCAGCGTCCGCCGGTCCCTCCTCCGCACCGCCCTGATCGGGACGACGACCGCTCTGCTGGCCGTCCTGGTCGCGGCGGCGCTCCTGTTCCACGCGTCCGGCGGACGCTGGTTCATCGTGCAGACGCCCTCCATGGGCACGGCCGCCCCGGTCGGCACCCTCGTCCTCACCGAGCCGACGGCCCTCGAGGACGTCCGGGTCGGCGACGCGGTCAGCTTCCACCCCACCACCACGCCCGACGAGACCTACACCCACCGGGTCGTCGAGATCGCCGACGACGGCACTCTCCGCACCCAGGGCGACATCAACGGCGCCGTCGATCCGTGGGCCACCGGCCAGGACCAGCTCATCGGAGTCGTCACCACGGCGCTGCCGGTGCTCGGCTGGCTCGTGCGCGGCCTGCCGCTGCTGATCATCGGCGCCGTCCTCGTGCAGCTGCTCACCCGCTTCATCGCCTCGCCCACCCAGCGGGCGTCGATGCGGATCCTCGGCCTCTCGCTCGTCGCGTCCGTCACCGTCTTCGTGCTCCGCCCGCTCGTCGGCATCGTCGTCCTCGAGGCCACGGTCGACAGCGGCACGACGAACGCCACGCTCGTCTCGACGGGCGTCCTCCCCATCCGCGTGAGCGCCGAGGGCGCCGACCCCGTCGACCTGGTCTCCGGACAGGTCGGCCGCCTGCAGATCCCGGCGCATGACGGAGACGCCTACGCCCTCTCCTCCGCTCTGCACCTGCCGTTCTGGGGCTGGGTCCTCTTCGTCCTGCTCTGCGCGATCCCGGTGCTCTACACGGTCTTCGTCGGCCTCCCCGGCGAGCCGGAGCGGACCGCCGAGCGCGGCCGCCGCGCCGCCCGCGAGGAGGAGACGGCATGAGCCGGCACCGCCTCTCCGCCGCCTCACCGGCCGCGCGGCTGCGCACCCTCCTCGCCCGCCCGAGGTCTGTCGTCGCCGCCCTCGTCGCCGCCGCCCTGGCCGCCGTGCTGCTCACCGCCCCGGCCACCTCCGGCGCATACACCGCCTCGATCCTGAACTCGACCAACACGGTCGGCAGCGCCGCCGCGTTCTTCACCTGCGACGGCGCCCTCGCCGCCGACCGCGGGGCCGCGCTCTTCTCCTACACGCTCGCGCAGCCGAGCGGATCGACGACCGCGCCCGACACGGACTCCGGCCAGTACCCGGGCACCTACCGCTCCACCAGCCTCTTCCCGACCGCGATGGTCAGCTCCGCCGCGACGCCCAAGGCCTGCCCGCGCGACGCGGGCGGCTCGTGGACGCCGAACGGCACCAACCAGTACCTGAGCACGCCGCTGGAGATCAGGAACCCCGGCACCTTCAGCACCGAGATCTGGTTCAAGACCACGAACGCCGGCGGCAAGCTCTTCAGCTTCAGCGCGGGCGCCACCGCTCCCGGCGGCCAGTACGACCGCCACACCTACATCGGTGCCGACGGCAAGCTCGTCTTCGGCGTCTACAACGGCGCCGCGCAGACCATCACGAGCACCCGAGCCGTCAACGACGGGCTCTGGCACCACGTCGTCTCCACGCTCTCGCCGACGGCGGGCATCGCGCTCTGGGTCGACGGCGTGAAGGTCGCCTCGAACAGCACGTACCGCACGGCCGAGAACACGACGGGCACCTGGAAGATCGGATACGACAGCCTGGGCGGCCAGTGGCCGAACGTCGGCTCCTCGTACTTCGGCGGGAGCCTGCGCTACGCCGCGGTGTACTCGACGGTCCTCACGCCGGAGCAGATCCAGACGCACTACGCGGCAGGACGCTGAGCGAACGGCCCGGTCGGCGGCGCCTCCGCAGCCCTAGGGTGAGCGGATGACCACCCCCGCCCTCTCGCGCCGCGCCCGCTTCCACCAGCGGTTCCTCGTGGAGGAGCGCATGATGGCCCCGGAGGCGCGCCGCGGCCTCGACCGGGCCGGCTTCGGCCTCATCGGTGTCGGCGTCGTCCTCTTCGCGGCCTTCACCGCGCAGGTCGCGAGCGGCACCGGCCTCACCGTCCTCGATCCGGTCGTCGCCGAGTGGTTCCGCGAGAAGCGCTCCGCCGAGGGCACGGTCGTGATGGACGCGCTCGCCACCGTCTTCGGGCCGGTCTACCTGCCGGTCATCATCCTGGCGGTGCTCGTGCTCTGGTTCGTCCTCGCGCGGCACCTCTGGCGGCCGATCCTCCTGGCCGGCGGCATGCTCGTCGGGATGCTCAGCGTGCAGCTGGCCGCTCACCTCGTGATGCGGATGCGCCCGCCGGTCGAGTACATGCTGCTCGGGCCCGACGGGACCTTCTCGTTCCCCTCCGGCCACGTCACCGGCGTGAGCGACTTCTTCCTGATCACCACGTTCCTCCTCGCCTCCCGCCGCTCCTCCCGGAGCTGGATGATCGGGGGCTTCGCGCTCTCGCTCGGGATGATCGCGGGCCAGATCGTCGCCCGGCTCTACCTCGGCTACCACTGGCTGACCGACACGCTCGCCTCGGTGTCGCTCGCCCTGATCGTGCTCGGCTCGGTGATCGTGATCGACACCCGCCGGACCGCGGTCGTGCGGGGTGGCGCGGGCTGACCGGCGGGGCGCCTCCCTCTGCGGCGAGGAGTCGGCCGCGGGAGCAGGCCCTGTCGTCAGCCCCGGTCGGCCGGATCCTCCCCGGTGACGATCGGCACCGGCTCCGTCACGCCGATCGTGCTGACGATCGGGACGATCCCGGTGCGGGTGAACGGCTCCTCGGCGGCCGGCGCCGACTCGTCGGACAGCGGTGCGGGGTCGACCGCGGCCGGCGCCGACGGGTCGGACGCCGTGAGGCCGGATCCGCTGCCCGACGCCGTGGCGTCCTGTGCGGTGTCCGCCTGCCCGGCCTCGGCGCCGTCGGGGTAGAGGACGTCGGCGGCGAGGGCCTGCTCGATCCCGCGGTCCCGGCGGGTCCGGGCGCGGACCGGCGCCACCGCGCGCACGATCGGGGTGCGCAGGCGGCGGTAGGCGATCCGGCCGAGCGTGACTCCGCCGGCGAGGCCCAGCGCGATCATGCCCGCCTGGAGCAGGAGCTCGATCCCGGCGCTCGGGCCGGCGTTCGAGGTGAGGCCGAGGACGCCGCGGTAGAGGGTGAGGCCGGGCAGGAGGGGGACGATCGCGCACGCGGTCGTCACCACGGCGGGCACCCGCATCCGCTCGGCCAGCATCTCGCCGAGCAGGCCGATCGCCAGCGCCGGGAGGGCGTTGGCCATGAGCGGCGCGAAGCCCGAGGTGGTCAGGGAGTCGGAGACGAGGAACGCGCCGGCTCCGGTGAGGGCGGCGATGAGCGCGGGCCGCGGCGGGGTGTGCGACGAGAGCGCCCAGGCGCCGGCCGCGACCCCGGCACCGAGCACCTGCACAGCGGCAGGCCAGGGGCGGGCGTAGGAGTCGACCAGCACCAGCTCGACCCCGAGCGAGCGCGCGCCGTCGAGCACCACGGCGATCCCGACGACGATGCCCAGCGTCAGCAGCCCGACCTCGAGCAGTCGGCCGCCCGCGGTGATCGGGAACCCGTTGATCGCGTCGTCCGCCGCTCCCACGAACGAGAGCCCGGCGAGGAGCACGACCACCCCCGACGCGACGACGAGCGCGGGCGGCAGCACCGCCAGCTCCACGGGCAGCCGCGGCACGACCGCGAGCAGCACCACCGCCACTCCGGTCGCCACCGCGGCACCGGCGATCTGCTGGAAGAAGGCGGGCAGGCCCCAGCGGGCGAGCAGCTGGTTGACCAGGTCGATCGCGGCGGCCGTCGCGGCGGCGAGGAGCACGACGAGCGGGCCGCCCCCGAGCAGGAGCGCGACGCCCGCGGCCATCAGCGCGAGCGTGAGGGTGACGACTCCGCGGCGGTAGCGGTGCGGCTGGACGAGGATCGCGTCGAGCCGGTCGTGCGCGGCCTCGAACTGGTGCCGGGCCTCCTCGCGGGCCTCGGCGGAATCGACGGCGTCGGCGACCCGCACCTCCGGCGAGCCCTCGGTGATGGCGGTGACGAGCGCCGTCACGCGGGCGAGCCGCTCGTAGTCGGCGCTGCGGGAGGGGACGACGCGCAGCACGCTCACGCTGGGGGAGTCGTCGCCTCCGTCGTGCACGACCAGGATCGACGTGAAGGTGAGGTCGACCTGGCACTCGATGCCGTAGGCGCGGCACACCCGCTGGATCGTCTCGGTCACCTCGGCGGCCGCGGACCCCAGCGAGAGCAGCGTCTCGCCCAGCCGCACGGCCAGCTCGAGCACTCCGCGGACCGTCTGCTCGGCGAGGAGCGCGCGCTGGGCTCGACGGCTCACCGGGGCCGCGGGCCGCTGCCCGCCGAGCTTGCCGACGACCTGCTGCAGAAGACGAGGAGAGCGCACCGTCCAGGGTAGGCACGCGGGGGCCGGTCCGGGGACGGGTTGCGCCGGCTTTCCCGCGGATGTCCGAGCAGCAGTCCTCAGAAGCAGGCGAGCACCCGGGTCGTCAGCCAGAGGGCGGCCTCGAGCTCGGTGTGCAGCTCCCGGCCGAGGGCGAGCCAGCGCTCCTCCGCCTCGGCGCTCCTCCAGCCCTCGAACACGTCGCATCCGGACGCCCAGAGCTCCTGCCAGCGGAGCAGCGGTCCGTGCAGGGCCTCCGGGACGCCGATCGCACCCGGATCGTCGATCGGGCCGTCGACCGCCCAGAGCGGATACTCCGCGCAGTGGTCCGGGTACAGGCGGAGGTCGGCGAGCCGCCCCTCCCGATCGGCCCGCGCGCGGGCGAGGGTGTCCTCCTCCGTCGCGAACGGCGGGACGATCCACTCGATCTGCGTGACGGGATCGACGACTCGGCGTTCCACGGCTCCTCCTCCGCTCCTCGATGCGCGCACGACGGTAGCAGGGCCGTTCCGCGCCGCATCGGAGGGGGCCTGCCTACACTGGCGAGCGACTGCGTCCGCGAACGGGCGGGCGGGGCGAGGGGTGGGAGCGCATGAGGGTTCACGAGCGCGCGGTGCGGCACGGGCGGCTCCGGCGGCGGTCCGGGGCGCGGTCAGTGGTGGTCGGGATCGCGGCGGTGGTCGGCGTCCTCGCCGTCAGCGCCACCTCGCTCGTGGCGATCGCGACGGTGAGCATCAGCCGGAACGTCGCCGACAACGCGGTCGACCTGGGCATCGCTCCTCCCACCGCCGGGAACGTGCAGATGGGCGCGGTCGAGGGCGGCTTCGACGTCCTGGTGGTCGGCACCGACAACGACGCCACGCAGGGCGACTCCTTCGGCGTCCGCGACGACACGCTCAACGACGTCAACATCCTGCTCCACGTCTCGGCCGACCACCGCAGCGCGACGGTGATCAGCTTCCCGCGCGACCTGATCCTGGACCGTCCCGCCTGCACCGACCCCGAGACGGGCGTCGTCACCGAGGCGGCCGCCGGCGTCCCGCTCAACTCGGCGTTCCAGTACGGCGGGCTCGCCTGCGTCAACGACACCCTGCAGCAGTTCACCGGCCTGACGGTGCCCTACGCCGGCTGGGTGTCCTTCAACGGCGTCATCGAGATGAGCAACGCCGTCGGCGGGGTCCCGATCTGCCTCACCGGTCCGATCCTCGACACCGACTCGGGCCTGGACCTGCCCGCCGGCACCTCCACCGTCTCCGGGTCGATGGCCCTCTCGTTCCTCCGCAGCCGCCACGGCGTCGGCGACCAGAGCGACCTCAGCCGCATCTCGTCGCAGCAGCAGTACCTGGCCTCCCTGATGCGCACCGTCCGCTCGGCCGACACCCTCTCGAACATCCCCGCCCTCTACGGACTCGCGCAGGCGACCTCGTCGAACGTGCACCTGTCGACGTCGCTCACGAGCCCGGCGACGATGATCTCGCTCGCCCTCGCGCTGAAGGACGTCGACCTCTCGAAGATGGTGTTCGTGCAGTACCCGGCGCTCGACGACCCGGACTACCCGGGCAAGGTCGTGCCCAACGCCGAGGTCGGCGCCGAGCTCATGAGCCGCGTCCTCACCGACCAGCCGGTGACCCTCGCATCCGACGCTCCGGCGGAGGAGGCGCCCGCGGCGGAGGCGCCCGCGGACGGCGGCGCGGCTCCGACGGATCCCGCTCCCGTCGCCGTCGACGCTCCGGGTCAGACCGCGGCGGAGGAGACCTGCGCGGTGCCGTCCGACTGACCCGACGGGTCTCGCGACGACGAAGGCGCCCGGGCGGTGTGCCCGGGCGCCTTCGTCGTGCGCGGTGCGCGGCCGTCTACGCGCGGCGGCGGCGCACCGTCAGGGCGAGGCCACCGAGGATGCCGAAGGCGGCCAGGGCGAGCGGCGCGGTCGTCGAGACGCCGGTCGAGGCGAGGACGGGGCGGTGGCCGCCCGTCTGCGCCGCGGGTCCGGAGCCGGCCGGGTGCACTGCGGGCCCGGCGCCGGCAGGGTGCGCCGTGACGGCGGCGACCGCGGCGGAGCAGTCGGCCTCTCCGGCGATCGGGTCCTCCTCCGTCAGCGTGTAGTCGTAGGAGGTGCTCGCCACGAGACCGCTCGACGTGCCGCGGGCGATGACGCAGTAGATCTCGCTCGCCGGGTCCTGCAGCGGGTACTCGCCGAGGGAGATCAGGCTCCAGCCCAGCGCGTCGACGCCGACCTCGAGGCTCGAGCCGCCGCCCGTGAGCGTCTGGCGCGCACCCGAGGTCGAGAAGACGCCGATCGACACGGTCTCGTCCGCGCCGAAGCCGAGGAGAGCGCCACCGCTGGTGGGCTGTCCGTCCGCCGGGGCGGGCTCGGGCGGAGCCCCCTGGGGCCAGATCCGGATCGCGGTGCGCGAGGGGACCTGCTCGAGCGACGACGTCACGGAGCGTCCGCTGGTCTCTCCCGTGGCGGTGACGGAGAAGGTGCCCAGCTGGTCCGCCATGGTGTCGGCGTCGAGCAGGACGAAGGCCTCGCCCGAGAGCGGGGTCGGCGTGGGGGGCACGAGGGCGGAGGTGCTGCCGTCGGGCGCGGTGAGCGTGACGGACACGTCCTCGCCGCGGTCGAATCCGCGGAACGAGGCGACGACGCCGTAGATCCGGAACTCTCCGACCTGGATGTCCGCACCGGCCGGGAGCACCCCGCCGTCCTCCCGGTTCTGGAAGACGACGCTCGTGTCGGGCTGCGTCACGGTCAGCTCGACGGCATTGGAGGCGACACGGGCGCCCGAGGCGTCGAGTCCCTCCGCGATGACGGAGATCGTCTCGCCGGGGAGCGGGAGGTGGGGGTCCACCGCGACGCCGTCCGCGTCGGTGGGGAGCCAGTCCCGGAGGCGGAGCTCGCCGGAGGCGGTGATCACGCTGGTGGTGACGGCCTCCTCCGAGTCGCCGTCGCGGAGCACGACGACGGCGACGGTGCCGGGCTGGAAACCGGTCCCGGACACGTCCAGGCCGCCGGCCCAGCCCTCCGCCGACGGGATCGCGGAGAACGCCGAGCCCGCTTCGTAGGTGGTGCGGTCGAGGGCGATCGCCAGGGGCGACTGCGCGCTCTCGACGGGCGCGATGGTCGGAGCCGGAGTGGGCGCCGGGGTCGGAGTCGGCTCCGGAGTCGCGGTCGGCTCCGGAGTGGCGGTGGGCTCCGCGGTGGGAGCCGGCTCGGCCGGTGCGGGGCTCGAGGCGGCGTCCGGGACGACCTCGGTGGCCAGGGCGACGGACGGGAACGCGAGCGCCCCCAGCAGTGCCGCAGTGGTGATGACGGTGACGCCGTGGCGTCGTCGCGCAGAACGCACGATTCCTGCTTTCTCCGAGCCGCTGATCGCGGTCGGCTTCCCCATGAGCGGGGGGCGCTCGCCCCCTGTCGCTGAGTGTGTCCTATGCGGAACCTCAGCCGGTGCCGGATCCTGCAACGATCCGATCACGCCGCGCGGCGCGAGGTGACGGTTCGGTCACGGCCGGGCGCGGCGATTCCGACGGGCCGGTGGTCGTCGCTCTCCGGAGGCTCCTCAGACCGGCGGCACGACCAGCAGGACCACGCCGATCGCGGCGCTCACCGCGGCCACCACGCACCAGCGCTCCGCTCGTGTCCCTGCGGCTCCGCGCGTCCGCGCCACGGCGCCGAGCCCGATCGCGAGCACGGCGATGCCGACCTGCAGCGCCACGGTGGTGCGGATCAGCGTCCAGGCCTCGAAGACGCTCGCTCCAGCCGATCCCGTGGCGAGCAGCGGCACTCCGCCGACGCCCACCGGCACCAGCAGCAGGCCGGATCCGATCGCGAGCGCCGCGACCAGGTGGGCGAGCACGTCGTCCAGCGCGGTCCGTGGGGGCGCGCCGACCGGCCCGAGAGCGGCGGCGCCGGGCCTCATCGCGACAGTGCGGAGGTGCATGGGGCGAGCGTAGGACCGGACCGCACCGGAGCGGACCCCCTGCGGAGGCCCCTGTCCGGTGGGCATTCCGGAGGAGGATCGGCGCTGGGTGCGCAGTCGACCGGCCCGGTCCTCCGGTCGCCCGTCGACGCCGTCCGAGCGATTCGCGACGCGGCCCCCGATGCTTGCGCCACGGGTTCAGCCGGGCGGCGCGGGATGGGTACGGTCGTCGCGAGCCGGCCTCGCGGACGCGGAGGGCCCCGGACGCGGAAGCGAGGACACGGTGAGCAACGGCGTTCAGCAGCTCGTCGACGCGATGCTCGACAAGGTCGAGGCGGAGCAGCCCCACATCGACCACACGATCACGATGACGCCGGTCAACGCGCTCTTCCTCCCCGTCCACGCGAGGGAGCTGCCGGCCCGTGATGTGGACGGGCCGCTGCGCGGGCACATCTACCGGGACTGCCTCGTGTGGGAGCAGGAGTTCCTCGATCACGTCGTCATCGTGTCGCCGGTGGTCGGGCGGGTCCCCGAGGAGGCCTGGGTGCCGAGCTACTACGGGAACCTCCGCACCGGCGACATCGGACCGTTCCCACCGTTCGTCGACGACGACGAGTGAGCGGAGGCGTTCGAGCGTCCCCGTCGGCCCGGCCCGCGGTCCCGGTCGGCCTCGTCTCTCCCTGCACTCGGCACCGCCGTCTCGGGCAGGATCAGGGGATGCTCCTGCAGACGATCACCACCGGATCCGGACCGCGACACGTCGGGCTGGTGCACGGGCTCGGTGCGTCGGCGGCGACCTGGGGGCCGTTCGTCGAGCGGCTCGTCGCGACCGGCCGCTACACGGTCACGGCCGTCGATCTGCGCGGACACGGCGCGAGCACCCGGGCGGAGTCCTACCGGATCGACGACATGGCCGCCGATCTGGTCGAGACGCTGCCGGCAGGGCTCCACAGCGTGTTCGGCCACTCGCTCGGCGGCGCGGTGCTGCAGCGTGCCGTCGCCGGACTCGCGCCCGGCCGGGCCGTCCACCTCGATCCCGGGTTCGCCCTGTCGCTTCCGACGAGTGGCCTCGCCGGACGACTGTTCTGGGCGGCACCTCTCCTGTCGCTCGGCATCGCCCAGCTCGGACGGGCGCGGGCGGGCGCAGCGGTCCGTGCCGCCTACAGCCCCGCGACCCGCGCGCTCCTCGACGACGCGAAGAAGCGGTTCGACGCGCGGATGGCCGTCGGCGTGTTCCGGGACGTCGCCTTCCACCCGGTCCCGGTCGAGGCGCCGGCGGTCCCGTCGACGGTCGTGCTCTCCGACCAGTCGCCGGCGGTGCTGCCTGACGCTCTGGCCGCGCGGCTCGAGCAGCGGGGCTGGCAGGTGCGCCGGCTCCCGGGCGTGCACCACGACATGCAGCTCGAGGACCCGGAGAGGACGTTCGCCGCGATCGCCGACGTGCTCTAGCCGGGCGCCCCTCCGCGGGTCGGGCGCCGGTGAACGGGGATTCCGGGTGCATCCGTACCTCGCGGATCGAGACGGCGGGCGATCCCGGAGGGCCGCCCGCCGTCCTCCTGCGCCCGCGGTCAGCGGACGGTCGTCGCGGCGGTGTCGGTGTTGCTGCGGATCGACGGGTCCGGCGTCCTGACCGAGAACGCGGCGGCGAAGGCGGTCGCGGTGCCGGTGCCGGTGGCCGTGACGGTGATCCTCTCGGTGACGGTCCGCCCGTTCGCGAGACTCGAGCGCGGGAAGATCACGATGCTCCCGATGCGGCTGTACGAGCCCGTGGCGGAGACGAACTGCACGGTCGGGGGGAGGACCACCTTCGAGAAGACGGACGTCGACGCGGAGGGTCCGGCGTTCTTCGTGATGAGCGTGTACGTGAACGTCCTCCCCTTCACCGCGGTGGTCGGAGCGGAGACGTCGACGCGCAGGTCGGCCCTCGTGGTCGCCTTCTGCGGAGAGACGGTCAGCGTGCTCGCCGCCTCGACGGTGCCCGCCGGGCTCGCCGCGCGGAGGGTGAAGCCGTAGGTCCCCGCGGTGGTCGGGATGCCGGTGAGGCGGCCTGAGCCGTCGAGGGCGAGTCCGGGAGGCAGAGTGCCCGACGCGACGGTGACGACCGGCGCCGGGGATCCGGTCGCCGTGTACGTGAAGTCGTAGGCGGAGCCGACCACGCCGGCCGCGGCCGTCCCCGAGAGGGTCGGAGCGGTCGCCACCGGTCCGACGGTGAGGGTGTGCGGCGCGCCGGTGGTGGTGCCGAAGGTGGTGCGGGCGGACACGGTGAAGGAGGACGCCCCCTCGACGGTCGGGGTGCCGGAGATGACGCCCGCGGAGGTGAGGGTCAGGCCGGCCGGGAGGGACCCGGACGCGAGCTCGAACGTCGACGCGCCGCCGGTGGCGAAGGTGTAGGAGAAGGGCGCTCCGAGAGGTGTCGTCGCCGGAGGGGCGTCGGCCGTGAAGACGGGCCGAGCGCCGAGGGCGATGCTGTGGAAGCTGCCGCCGGACACGGCGGTGGCGCCGGTGAGTCCCGCCGGCACGGAGGCCTCTCCGAAGCCGTCGTAGCCCCAGGCGGTGACGGTGCCGTCGCGGCGCACAGCGAGGCTGTGGTACCCGCCGGCGGCGACGGCGGTGACGTCCGCGAGGCCGTCGGGGACATCGGACTGGCCGTCGCTGTCGCTGCCCCAGGCGACGACGGTCCCGTCCGAGCGAAGCGCGAGGCTGTGGGAGGCTCCGGCGGAGACGGCGGTGACGCCGGTGAGTCCCGCGGGCACGTCGGTCTGCCCGAAGGCGTCGTCTCCCCAGGCGGTGACGGTGCCGTCGCGGTGCAGCGCGAGGTCGTGGAATCGGCCGGCGGCGATGGCGACGACTCCGCTGAGCCCGTCCGGCACGGTCGCCTGTCCGGAGAAGTCGTATCCCCAGGCGGTGACGGTCCCGTCGCCGTGCAGGGCGAGGTTGTGGTAGCCGCCGGCAGCGATGGCGGTGACGTCGGCGAGCCCGTCCGGCACCGTGGCCTGCCCGTCGCCGTCGTCGCCCCAGGCGGTGACGGTCCCGTCCCTCCGCAGGGCGAGGCTGTGGTTCACGCCGGCGTCGACGGCGACGACGTCGTCCAGACCGGTCGGCACGGTGGCCTGCCCGCTGCTGTCCTCGCCCCAGGCGGCGACGGTGCCGTCGCTGCGCAGGGCGAGGCTGTGGGAGCCGCCCGCGGCGATCGCCGTCGCGTCGGTGAGCCCAGCGGGCGCAGCGACCTGCCCGCTGGAGTCGTCACCCCAGCCGACGACACCGGTCGCAGCGGGAGCCGCGGCGACCGCGGACAGGGGAGCCGTGGTCCCGAGGAGGAGCGCGACCGTCGCCGTCAGCGCGAGCAGGCCGAGCGCCGGCCGGGGCCTCGTCCTCCGCTCAGGGGTCGAGCGGGCCGTGCCGGCGTCCGGGTCGGTCGGGCGGGAGGCGGAGGGAGAGCGCATGCTGGAGCCTTCGATCGGGTCGACCGTGGGCGGCCGTCTCCGAACAGTGGCACCCGGTCCCACCGCCGACAACAGCCTCTAGCGGACATGTCCGCAACAGGGCAGGGGCCGGTGCGCGGAGGACGCGGTGGCCTCGTCTCGTCCCCCGCGGAGCATCCCCCACCGGCGCCGGGGCCGGTCCCGACGGATCGCGCGCAAGCGTCTCGCGCGGACCGATCGCGGCGAGACGTTCTCCTCCCGGCCACCCGTGCCGGACCCCCCGGCCCCTACCGTGGCCGCATGACAGCAGCGGAGTCAGGACGTCCCGGAGCCCGAGAGCGCAGCTCGAGCCGGATCCTCGCGGCCGGCGCTCTGATGCTCGCCTCGGCCGGGCTGCAGCAGCTCGCCGCCGTTCAGCGCTGGGCCGTCGCCGGGCCGATCCTGGGCGAGCAGGCGATCGAGGACCACCGGTACGACTACTCGTGGCCCTCCGATCCGTGGGAGAACGTCGGATCGGCAGGGCAGCTGCTCGGGATCGGGCACCTCCTCGTCGCTCTCGCCGTCCTCGCTGCGGTCGGTCCGGGACGGCGGCGCCCGGTCGCGGTGATGCGGACCGTGGTCGCCGCGGCGTTCGGCTGCCTCGGCCTGCACGCGGTCCTGTCCGGGATCCTCGGAGCACCGACGATCCTGCAGGCGATGCTCCCGGCGGTCCTGCTGGGACTGGTCGCGCCCACCGCTCTTCTCGCGCTCGCGGTCCTCGTGGCGAGGACGTCGCCCCTCCGCGCCGTGTCCTTCGTCCTCCTGATCGGATCGACGCTGCCCGGCTACCTCGTCGCGACGTTCGCGATCGCTCCCGCGCTCGTCGGCTCCCAGTCGTACGACACCACGCCCTGGACGGAGTCGGTGGTCGCCGCCGCCGTGGCGCTCGCCGGGGCGGCGCTGCTGCTCGAAGCGCTGATCCGCTCGATCGCGCAACGCGCGGCGGCCGTGCCGCATCGCGACCGGTCGCCGGGAGCCGCGGCCTCCTGAAGGCGGGCTCACCGGCCCGCCATGTCGGCAGCGCCCGGACACGAGAAAAGGCCGCCCCGGAGGACGGCCCTTCCCGCGACTCCGTCGGCCCTGCGCTCCTCGGCAGGAGCGCGGTCGCCGGGGTCGGGTCAGCGCTGGACGAGCGGAACGGCGATGTCCGTGACGTTCGCCCCGATGGCGCCGAGCGGAGTCGCCGTGCCGTTCAGCAGTCCGATCTCGTAGAGCGACCCGTTGACGGCGGCGAGGCCGACCGAGCCGATGGAGCTGCCGTTGCGGAGGACGGAGTAGATGTCGAAGCCGGTCGCACCCACTGCGTCGAGGCCGAGCTTCCCGGTCGGCGCCAGGGTGCCGGCGTTGGCCGGGGACTGGATGGCGATCTGGTCGAGGGCCGTGTCGAGGACGAACAGGGTGGTCGCGCTGTTCGCGTCGAGGTCGTTGTTCGTGTACGCGGCCCCGGCGACACCGGTGGCCACGGCGGGCGCGGCGTAGCTGAGCGTGCCGTCGGCGACCGTCGCGGCGCCCGCGGTGGCGAACGGCTGACGGAGGTTCTGGCCCGTGTCGCTGACCACTCGGAGCGCGTTGGCGGCGGGGTTGAAGTCGACGCCGAAGGAGGTGCCGCTCAGCGCCACGGTGAGACGGGTCACCTGGGTGGCCACGCCCGTGGACGGGTTGATGGAGTAGACGCCGGCGCTCGCCGCGTTGTCGCCGACGCCGTAGAGGGCGCCGTCCTGGACCCGGTAGTCGATGCCGATGAGCGCGGTGTCGCCGCCGGTGAGGCCGGTGACGGCGACGCGGTTGGTGACCTTGCCGGGCTTGGTCGGGTTGAACTGCACGAGCTTCGTGCCGCCGTCGGAGAGTCCGACGACCCGCAGCTTCGCCGCCACGGAGCGGACCGCGTTGATCAGGTTCCTGTCCGACGCGCTGCTGGAGTCGCTGGTCGCCGCGGCGGGAGCGACGCTGCTCGCACCGGCGAGCACGGGTGCCACCGCCATCACGCCCGCGACGGCGACAGCTGCGATACCGACTCTGATGTTCCTGGTCATCGTGCACTCCTCGAGACTTGCGGTCGCCGGAGATCGGCGGCTCGGAGGGGGATACCGTCCGGAGCGCGCGAGCGTTCATCCGATCCGGAAACCGATCTCCGCGACGACGACCGGATGTCGGAGCCCGACGCGCACGGAACGCCACCGCCACGACGACGGAAGTCGCCGTCGGACTCGTCGCCGTACTTCCGGGAGCCGTGCAGACGGCGGGTACGGCCGAAGCCGCGACGATCCGCCGGCGACGGGCGCTGCTCTGCGGCCGAGCGAGAGGAGCGGCGCCTGGAGGGTGACACGGAGAGGCCCGTGACGGCAGTGGTCGTCACGGGCCTCTTCGTGTCGAAGACGCTCGAGCCCGGTCACCGGGTCCGAGCGTCAGCGGCGGGGATCAGTGCCTGATGCTGATGGCGGTGCTGCGGCCCTCGTTGCCGGCGGCGTCGAACGCGCGGGCGGTGATGCTGAAGGTGCCGGACGGGTAAGCGGAGGTGGAGACGGTCAGGCGCCAGGTCCCGTTGGACGCCCTGGTCGCGTCGCCGAGCCTGGTCGAGCCGCTCCAGAAGCTGACCCGGGTCGTGGCGACGTCGTCGGTCGAGGAGGCGACGAAGGTCACGCTCGAGCCGACGGTCGTCCCTGTCGTGGGAGATGTGATGACGACGGACGGGGCGGTCGTGTCCGCACCGGGCGTCGGGGTCGGCGTGGGCGTGCCTCCGGAATCACCGGAGAGGCCCCAGGCCTCCCAGGTGGTCTTCGCGATCGTCGCCTGACCGGACACGCTGGGGTGGAAGTAGTCCACGGTCGAGACGGCGCTCGCCGGGACGGCCATGCGCGAGAGCGCTCCTCCATCCCATCTGCAGTCGTTCGTCGTCGCGGCGCAGGCGTCGGAGAGCGCCCTGTTGTAGGCGGTCGCGCGGCTCGCCGCTTCTGCGAGCAGGGCTGTGTACTGGGTACCGGTCTGCTGCACTCCGGCCTCGCTCACGCCGCGGAACTTCCCGCACAGGTCCGCCGCCTGCCAGATCACGGCGCCCTTCGTCGCCTTGACGGTGCTCCACTCCGCGGCGATGTTCGGAACCGAGCCGACGAGCACGGTGGCGTCGGGCCAGGCGGAGGCGATCTTCGACATCACGCCCTTCGCGGAGGAGGTGAAGCCCGCGACGGAGGTCATGTCGTACGTCTGGCAGAGGTCGTTCCCGCCGATGAGGAGCGTGACGTAGTCCGGTTCCGCGCCGGCCGCGACGGCCTCGTCGATCTTGGCGCCCACGCCGCCGATGAAGCTGCCCGACCTCGCCGCATTGACCGTCGTCAGGCTCGTGGTCGAGCTCGAGGCCTCGAGACGCGCAGCGATCGAGTCGACCGCCGGGTTCGTTCCGGTCGACCAGTTGCTCGCGACGCAGTCACCGGGCCCGTTGCAGGTTCCCGCCCCGCGCGAGATCGAGTCGCCCAGGGCGAGCAGGGTCTGCGTCCCGGCGGCCTGCGCCGGCCCGGCGACGAGGAGGCTGCCGAAGAGTGCGGCGGCGCCCAGACCAGCGCCGAGTGCGGCACGCCAGCGGCGATGAGTGGTGGATCGTCGTGATGTGACGGTCATGGTGGAGTCCCCCCGGGATTCGATGATGGAGCACGTAGGAGAGCGCGTGACTGCGATGCCCCCTGATGGGAGGCAAGTGCAGGGGAGTGCGCTCGTCAACCACGAGGGGTCCGTTGACTCTGACGGGGGTGACGGAAGCGGCGACGGAGAGGGAGTGGCGGGGGTCCGTCACTCCGGCGAGCCGTCGGCGAACCGTCGGAGCGCGGCGGCGTAGCGGTCCGGGTCCCGGTGGTCGCTGTCGGTCAGGAGCAGCACCGAGCCGGAGACGGCGCGCGTGTACTCGCCGCGGCAGGGGAGGGTGACCACCGTCCTCAGTCCGGCCTCCCAGGCGGGGACGAGGGAGCCGAGGCAGCGCCGCTCCGGGGCGGCGTCCAGCGGGACGTCCCGCGCGTCCATCCGGGCGGACCGCAGCTCGTCGTGCCAGGCGCGGAATGGGGCTCCGAGGGAGTCGTCGCCGAAGCGCTCCCGCCAGCCGGGGCCGCGAGCGAGGTCGAGGAGGCGTGCGCGCTCGGGCGATCCGTCGGCGGTGCTGGAGAGCCGTCGGAGGAGCGGGCCGGTCTCGACCGCCAGATGCTCGACGCAGTCCTGCCACAGCTGAGGCCAGGCGCGCTGCTCGTCGGCACCGGGCTCCGCCGACCCGACCCGTTCCGGGGACCGCTCGAGCGGCGGCGGCCCGTCGCCCGCCGGAGTGAAGCCCCACGCTTCGCGGATCCAGAGGAGCTCGAGCAGCGTCGAGGGGTTGTCCTCGACCGTGATGACCATCTCCGACGGCCAGGGGTCGCCGGGAAGGGGACGGGATGCGCGCATGGGAGGGGCTCCTTCCGAGGGGATGAGGTCGGATCGTGCCGGAGAAGGCTCCAGGGAGGCTGGGCTCGCGTCGGCCGACGCGCCACTCCTCCGTGCTCCCAGCGGCGTCGCCGGTGATCCTCCGCGCCGGCGGTCCAGGACGGCGCCGAGCGCCTCCCGAATGTCGGTGCCCCCGACCTACACTCGGACGCGTTCGAACACACGTTCGATGAGACGAGGAGGGGGCCGACCATGGGCGTGACCGTCGTGGAGCGCATCGCGACCCCGGCCTCGGACGCCGTCGCCGTCATGTTCCTCGTCACCAGCGAGGCGGTGGCGGCCGGATTCCCGTCGCCGGCGCAGGACTACTTCGACGGGTCCCTCGACCTCAACGACCACCTGATCCGCGACAGGACGTCGACGTTCATCGTCCGCGTCTCGGGCGAGAGCATGGTCGGCGCGGGCATCAGCGACGGCGACGAACTCGTGGTCGACCGGTCGATCACGCCGACGCACGGGAGCGTCGTCATCGCGATCCTCGACGGCGAGCTGACCGTCAAGCGCCTCGAGCTGCACCCCGGGGGAGTGGTGCTGCGGGCCGAGAACCCGGAGTACCCGCCGATCCACGTCGCCGAGCTGAGCGACCTCCAGGTGTGGGGCGTCGTCACCGTCTGCCTCCACCGGCTGCACCGTGCGCTCTGAGCGGCGCATCGCCCTGGTCGACGTGAACTCGTTCTACGTCTCCTGCGAGCGGCTGTTCGATCCGAGGCTCGCGGGCCGGCCGGTCGTCGTCCTCTCGAACAACGACGGCTGCGTGGTCGCCCGCTCCGACGAGGTGAAGAGGCTCGGGATCGAGAACGGCACGCCCTGGTTCCAGATCGAGCCGCTCATCCGCTCCGGTCGCCTCCCGGAGGTGATCGCCCGATCGAGCAACTACGAGCTGTACGGCGAGCTGTCCGCGCGCGTGATGGAGCTGCTGGGCCGCTACTCCGCCTGGCAGGAGGTGTACTCGATCGACGAGTCCTTCCTCGGCGTCGACGGCGACGTGGCGGAGCGGGCGAAGATCGGCCGGGCGATGCGGGCGGCCGTCGCGAAGAACGTCGGCCTGCCCGTCTGCGTCGGATTCGGGCCGAGCAAGACTCTCGCGAAGTTCGTCAACAAGGGCGGAGCGAAGAAGCACCCGCGCCTGGGGGGCGTCTGCGACACCGACTGGTACACGCCCGAGCAGCTCGACGCGCTCATGGCCTCGCAGCACGTCACCGAGCTGTGGGGAGTCGCCGGCCGCACAGGGAAGCGCCTCGCGGAGCTGTCCATCCACACCGTCCGCGACCTCCGCGACGCGGACCCCGCGCTGATCCGCAAGAAGTTCTCGGTCGTCCTGCAGCGCTCCGTCTACGAGCTGCGCGGCGTCGACTGCATCCCCCTCGAGGCCGCTCGCACCGTCCGCGACCAGCTGATCTTCTCCCGGTCGTTCGCCACTCCCGTGACGACGATCGCGGACATGGAGCAGGTGCTCTCCGTCTACGCGCAG
The DNA here is from genome assembly GCF_002932325.1 of Rathayibacter sp. AY1E2. Classification (NCBI taxonomy): domain Bacteria; kingdom Bacillati; phylum Actinomycetota; class Actinomycetes; order Micrococcales; family Microbacteriaceae; genus Rathayibacter; species Rathayibacter sp. AY1E2. Next base: position 237,086 of record NZ_PSVO01000003.1, on the reverse strand, counting down.
CGCGCCGCCCACCGCCTCCGCGCTCAGGAGTCGGTCACCAGGACGATGAGCGTGTTCGCGTCGACGTCGCCGTTCGCGGACGCGCCGTACGAGTCCGCCGGCGGCCTGGCCGGCTTCCCCGTTCCCACGGACGACCCGGTGGCGATGGTGAGGGCCGCGATCGGCACCCTGCGCCCGCGGCTGCGGGAGGGCGCGCGCTACGTGCGGGCCGGCGTCATCCTCACGAACCTGTCGCCTCGGAACTCCCACGCGCTGCTCGAGATCTTCGACACCGCCTTCGACACGAAGGGCCTCGGCGCCACCATCGACGCCGTGACGAAGCGCCACGGCCGGTCCGCGGTCGGCCTCGGGCTGGCAGGCATCCGCACGGGGCCGGTGTGGACGATGAAGCGCGACGCCCTCTCGCTCCGGGCGACGACGCACTGGGGCGAGCTGGCGACGGCCCACGCGCGGTGAGCCCGCCGGCGGGGAGATCGGGTCATCCGACGCGTAGGCGCCCGGGGCGCTCTCGGGCAGGCTCGTCGCCATCGACGAGTGTCGGTGCGGGGACGGCGGGAGGACCCATGGCCGAGAGCTGGCAGGACGCGTCGGTGCGGGGCGTCGCGATGATCGAGAACGAGCTGGTCGTGCGCGACTTCCTCGAGGTGTGGAGCGCTCGCGACAGCCGCCAGCTCATCCCGTTCCTGCATCCGGAGGTCGTCTACAGCGCGTCGAGCTCGCAGGAGATCGCGGGGCGGGCGCGGGTCCTCGAGATGTGCGACGAGGTCCACCGGGCGTTCACCGAGATCCGGATCGCCCTCGTCACGATCGCCGTGGCCGGCAGCGTCGTCCTCACTGAGCACGCCCTGCACCTCCGCTCGGACACGGGGGAGGGCCACTGGCTCCGCTGCTTCGGGAGCTACGAGCTCCGCGGCGAGCAGATCGTCACCTGGCGGCAGCTCCATGGGTGAGGGCCGCGCGTGACGGCGGTGACCGGCCCCGCGCGCCTCAGGCTCGCCCTGGTGCTGCTGGCCATCGCCTCGGGCGCGACCGACGCGTTCGCGTTCCTCCTGCTCGGCGGCATCTTCACCGCGAACATGACGGGCAACCTGGTGCTGCTGGGGCTGTACCCCCGCTCCGGCTGGCTGACGACCGCGGCCGGAGCGGTCACGGCGATCGTCTTCTTCGCCGGAGCGGTCTACGCCGGGTTCCGCACGACCCGGGCGCGCACGCCGTCGACCGGCGACGGGAGACGTCCGCTCCGCGCGATCGCGCTCGTGGGGGTCGTCCTGCAGCTCGCCGTCGCGGTCGCCTGGCCGACGGTGCAGGGCGGCACGTCGCTGCTCGTGGACTGCGCGTTCATCGCGACCAGCGCGGCGGCGCTGGGGCTGCAGACCGTGCTCGCGAAGCGGATCTCCGGCGCCGCCGGCCTGACGACCACGTTCGTCACGGGCACGCTCACGAGCCTGATGCAGGAGCTCGCCGAGCGCTCGTCCGGGTCGAGGACCCTCCAGGCGCTCATCGTCGCGAGCCTCGCGGGCGGGGCCGTCGTCGGAGCGGCGACCGTGACGCTCGCTCCGGCCTGGGCCCCGACGCCGGCCCTCGTGCTCTCGGCGGTCGCCGTCGTGCTTCTCTTCGCGCACCGCGCGCGAGCCGTGCCCGCGGGAGCGGAGCCCGGGGCCCCGCGTCCCGCGTGACCGGGATCAGGCGTCGAGCGCCCACTTCGGCCGGACCCAGTGGCAGGTGTAGCCGCCGGGGTGCTTGCGCAGGTAGTCCTGGTGCTCCTCCTCGGCGTCCCAGAACTCTCCCGCGGGCTCGACCTCGGTGACGACCGGTCCGGGCCAGCGGCCCGACGCGTCGATCTCGGTGATCGTCTGGCGCGCGACCCTCTCCTGCTCAGGCGAGAGGAAGAGGATCACGGAGCGGTAGGCCGTGCCGATGTCGTTGCCCTGACGGTTCTTCGTCGTCGGGTCGTGCACCTGGAAGAAGAACTCGAGCAGGTCGCGGTAGGAGAGCTGCTCGGGATCGAACTCGATCTCGACCGCCTCAGCGTGGTCGCCGTGGTGGCGGTAGGTCGCGTTCGGCGTGCTGCCGCCGGCGTACCCGGCGCGGGTGCTGAAGACGCCCGGCATGTCGCGGATGAGCTCCTGGAGCCCCCAGAAGCATCCGCCCGCGAGGATCGCGCGCTCCTCGGCCATCAGACGCCTGCCTTCGTGTCGTGCGCGGACTCGCGCGGAGAGATCATCATGCGGGCAAGTCCATCACGACCGGGGACGTCGCGGCGAGCGTCGGACGACTCTCGGAGCAGACCGTCGGCGGGCAGCGCGGCTCGATCCTCGGCCCGGCGGCCCCGGGATCCGGATGCGCCGACGACGAGCGGGGACGGTCCGGCCGATCGAGCGCGGCTGCCGGCCGAGCTCCGCCGGACACGGTGCCGACGGAGTGCGGTCGCTGTGCTCTTGTTCAACGGACCCGGCGAAGCCCCCAGGCCCGGGTACCGCAGGCTGCCCGAGCATGGCGGCATGACGCACCTCACCGATCAGCGCCGACCTCCGCTCCCTCGGATCCGCTCACATCTCGTCGCCGGCCGGTACGCCGCCTCGACGGTGCCCGAGGCGACGGCGCTGTTCTGGATCCTCAAGGTGCTGACGACGGGGATGGGCGAGACGGCGTCGGACTTCCTCGCGACCGCGTTCGACCCGGTGATCGTGGTCGGCGCGACGGGGCTCGCGTTCCTCGCGGCCCTCGTGCTGCAGTTCGCGGTCCGCCGGTACGTCCCCTGGGTGTACTGGCTGGCGGTGCTGATGGTGAGTGTCTTCGGCACGATGGCCGCCGACGTGCTGCACGTGGTCGCCGAGGTCCCGTACCTCGTCTCGACTCTCGGGTTCGCGGTGGCGCTCGCGGCGGTCTTCGCCCTGTGGTGGCGGGTGGAGCGGACGCTGTCGATCCACTCGATCACGACGCCGCGCCGCGCCGCGTTCTACTGGCTCGCCGTCTCCGGGACCTTCGCGCTCGGCACGGCCGCCGGGGACCTGACCGCGTCGACGCTCGGGTTCGGCTACCTGCCGTCCGCGGTCCTGTTCGCGGCGGTCATCGCGGTGCCGGCGCTCGCGCACCGGTTCACGGGGCGGAACGCGGTCCTCGCGTTCTGGGCCGCCTACGTCGTCACGCGACCGTTCGGCGCCTCGGTCTGCGACTGGCTCGCGGATCCGGTCGACCGGAAGGGCCTGGGCCTGGGCACCGGCCCGGTCACGCTCGCGGCCCTCGCGGTGTTCCTGCTGCTGGTAGCGGTGATCGCGCTCCGCCGACCGCGCCCGACCCGTTGAGCGCGGCGCTCAGGCGTCGCGGCCGGCGCGGTTCTTCTGCCGCCAGTACGTGAGGGCGATGCCGGCGAGGCTGATCACGACGATGCCGACGAGGACGATGTCGATGTACTTCCCCACGAAGTCCGCGACGCCGGGGATCTGCCCGAGGAAGAAGCCGAGGAGGATCACGCCGGTGGACCAGACGGCGGCGCCGAGGGCGTTGAAGCCGACGAAGTGGCCGTAGTGCATCTTCCCGACGCCGGCTGCGACGGGGGCGAAGGTGCGCACGACCGGCACGAAGCGGGCGATGGTGACCGCCCAGCCGCCGAACCGGTCGAAGAACGACTGGGTGCGGGCGACGCTCGAGCGGCTGAAGAGCCCGCTGTCCTTGCGCTCGAAGATCCGCGGCCCGCTCGCGCGGCCGATGACGAACCCGAGCTGGTCGCCGAGGAACGCGGCGGCGGCGACCATCAGGATCACCAGCGGCACCGGCAGGGAGATCACGCCGGTCGCGACGAAGACACCGGTGAAGAAGAGGAGGGTGTCACCGGGGAGGAAGAACCCGATCAGCAGGCCCGTCTCGACGAAGGCGATCAGGCAGACCAGGGCGATCGCCCAGGGGCCGGCGCCGTCGAGGAGGGACTGGGGGTCGATCATCGGTTCTCCTTGCGAGAGGTCGGGTGGGGCTGCGTCGCGGGGATGCGGACGTCGACACCGAGGCCGTGGGGGACGAGGTTGCGGAGTCGGAGCTCGCCGCCGGCGGCGCGGCTGAGACCGGCGACGATCGCGAGCCCGAGGCCGGCGCCGCCGTCGCGGGAGCGGGCGGCGTCGGGGCGGGTGAAACGGTCGGTCGCGACGGCGAGGAACGCCTCCGGAACGCCGGGGCCGTCGTCGTCCACCGAGAGGACGGCCTCTCCTGAGCGCTCGACGAGGGTCGCGGTGATGCTGCCCCCGTCCGGAGTCGCGGCGACGGCGTTGGCGAGCAGGTTGTCCAGAATCCGGCCGAAGTCGGTCGGCGAGACGGCATACCGGGTGGCGCGAGCCGACGCGGGGGCGACGAAGTCGATCGCGAGGTCACGGTCGCGGGCGAGCATGCGAGCGCGGTCGACGCTGTCGGTCACCTCCTCCCGCAGTGCCGTCGACGGCGCATCACCGACGGCGGTGCCGGCATCGATCCTCGACAGGATCAGCAGTCCGTCCGTCAGGGACTGGAGGCGGTCGATCGACCGCTGCGCGTCGACGACGTCGGCGTAGAGAGCGGCCGGGTCGTCGCGCACCCGCTCGGCGAGCTCCAGCCGCGTGCGCAGAGCGGCGAGGGGGGTCCGCAGTTCGTGGCTCGCGTCGGCGACGAGCCGCCGCTCCCGGTCCGCGGACTCCCGCAGATCCTCGATCAGCGCGTTCAGAGTCGAGGCGAGGTCGGAGAGCTCGTCCTGCGCCGGGCCGACGGGGAGCAGCTCGGTGGAGTGTCCGCGGCGCAGGCGGTCGGCGATCGCGCGCATCCTGCCGACGGGGCGCAGCGCGAGGCCGACGAGGACCCAGGAGGCCACCGCGAACACGACGAAGAGGATCGCCAGGGCGAGGAGGAGTGTCCTGCTGACGCCGCCGACGACCGCCTCGGCGGTGTCGCGGCTCTCCTCGATCAGCGCCTGCGACGCTCCCGAGCGGACCAGCTCGATGGTGGAGGCGTCGAGGATGTGGTCCAGCTGCTCGCGGACGATGATCGCGACGATCCCGAAGAACAGCATCGCGACCAGCAGGCTCGACACCGTGATCCGCACCCGGATCGACAGGGACCGCCACCTCACGGCTTCACCCCGAGCCGGTAGCCCGCACCCCGACGGGTGACGATCTCGACCGACGCGGCACCGGCGACGAGCTTGCGGCGGAGGTAGCTGATGTACTGCTCCGCGATGTTGTGGTCCACGAACTCCGCCGACCCCCACACCTCGAGCAGGAGCTCCTCCCGCCTGACGAACCCGCCCGCACGCACGGCGAGCACGCGGAGGACTCCGAACTCCTTCGGGCTCAACGGCAGGACGGCGCCGTCGACCGTCGCGGAGTGGGTGTACGGGTCCATGCGCAGGTTCCCGATCACGACCGGCGCGCGGTGCGTGAGGCGCTCGCGGCGGATCATCGCGCGGAGGCGGGCGGAGAGCTCCTCGAAGTGGAACGGTTTCGCGAGGTAGTCGTCGGCCCCCGCGTCCAGGCCGAACACACGGTCCTGCAGCGCGTCGCGGGCGGTGAGCATGATCACCGGGAGCGTGGCACCGCTCGCGCGCAGGTGCCGGCAGATCTCGAAGCCGCTCATGCCGGGGAGCATCACGTCGAGGACCGCCGCGGCGTAGTCCGCGTCGCGCGCCGCGTTCAGCGCGTCGACTCCGTTGGAGAAGAGGGCGACGTCGTAGCCGTCGCCGAGGAGACCGCGCTCGAGGAGCCCGCCCATCTCGACGTCGTCCTCCACGACCATCACCGCATCACGCATCCGTGCCTCCTCCGGTCATGCTCGCATCCGCGGCGCGCCGGGACCGGCCCGTCGCGCCCGGATGTGCGGCTTCTCAGCGGCACGGCCCGGATGCGGGGGCGGCTCACGTGCGGACCGTCCGGGCAGCTCCTCCTCGGCGCACGGACGCCGAGGAGGAGGAGTGCGGGACCGGCCGGGGCAGGGGGCGGCCGCAGGGCGACGGGCAGCGGGCCCGCCGGCAGAACGAGTCATCTGACCGGGTCGCTCCGGGTGCCCCCGTTCCTACGCTCGTCGGTACAACCGAGGAGAGAGCGGAGCGGACCATGGAGCAGCCGAACGTCGAGACGCGCAGTGCACGGCGGGTGATCGAGACCCTGACCGCCAACGGCGTGAAGTACGTCTTCGGGATCCCGGGAGCGAAGATCGACGCGGTCTTCGACGTCCTCGCCGACGAGGGGCCGGAGCTGATCGTCTGCCGCCACGAGCAGAACGCCGCCTTCATGGCCGCCGCGGTGGGACGGCTGACGGGCAGCCCGGGCGTCGTCCTCGTGACCTCCGGCCCCGGCACGACCAACCTCGCCACCGGCCTGCTCACGGCCAACACAGAGCAGGACCCGGTCGTCGCGCTCGCCGGGGCCGTGCAGCTCTCCGACCGCCTCAAGCGCACGCACCAGTCGATGGATGCGGCCGCCTTCCTCACCACCGTGACGAAGTACACGGTCGAGTCGACGGATCCGGACGACGTCTCGGAGGCGGTCAGCAACGCCTTCCGCGCCGCCGTCACCGAGCCCCGAGGCGCCGCGGCGGTCGTCCTCTCGGCCAGCGTGATGGCCGCGCCGACCTCGCAGGTCATCACCCGGGCGGCCACGGGGCCGACGAGCGGTCCGGCGCGCGCCGAGGACCTCACCCACGCCGCCGACCTGATCAACACCGCGGAGCGGCCCGTCCTCCTCGTGGGACTCCGCGCGTCGGAGCCGGCGACCGTGGCGGCACTGCGGGTCCTGATCAGCGAGACGGAGCTGCCGGTGATCGAGACGTTCCAGGCGGCCGGCCTCGTCTCCCGCGAGCTCGAGGACCACTACCTCGGCCGCGTCGGCCTGTTCAAGAACCAGCCCGCCGACCTCGCCCTCGCCGAGTCCGACCTCGTCGTCGCGATCGGCTACGACGCCGTCGAGTACGACCCGGTGATCTGGAACAGCGACGTCGACCGCCGGATCGTCCACATCGACTCCGTCGACGCCCCGCTGGACAACCACTACCTGCCCGCGCTGGAGCTGAAGGGCGACCTCGCGCAGACCGTCGCGGCCCTCACGCCGCTCGTCTCCGGCCTGCAGCTCGACGAGGACGCGGCCGACCGGGTCGCCCGGCACCGGAGCGAGCTGGAGCGGATCGACGACGCGGCGCGGACGGCCGAGGCGGCTCCCGGGACCGTCGATCCCGCCCGCCTCGTGCTCCTGATGCGCGACCTGCTCTCGGACGACGCCACCGTGGCCTGCGACATCGGCTCGAACTACATCTTCATGGCCCGGCACTTCCGCGTGTACGAGCCCAAGCACCTGCTCTTCTCGAACGGGCAGCAGACCCTCGGCGTCTCCTTCCCGTGGGGCATGGCGGCGAGCCTCCTGCGCCCCGGGACCCCGGTGGTCTCCGTCTCGGGTGACGGAGGGTTCCTGTTCTCCGCGACGGAGATCGAGACGGCGACGCGGCTCGGCCTCTCGTTCACGCACGTGATCATGCGGGACGACACCTACGACATGGTCGGCTTCCAGCAGCTGCTGAAGTACGGCCGCAAGTCCGGGGTCCAGCTCGGCGACTACGACATCGAGAAGTTCGCCGCGGCGTTCGGCGCCACGGGCAGGCGGGTGAGCGGCCTCGCCGAGTTCGAGGAGGCCTTCCGCGCCTCCCTCGCCGAGCCGGGCGTCTCGATCATCGACGTCGCGGTGGACTACAGCCGCAACGTCGACATCGCCGCCCACCTGGTCGAGGACGCCTTCGAATGAGCACGCACACGGTCGACTCGACCGACGACTACGCGATCTACCAGAGCTCGACCATGGCCGCGCTGCTGGCCGGGGTCTACGACGGGGACCTGACGATCGGCGAGCTGCTCACCCACGGCGACCTCGGGCTGGGCACCTTCAACCACCTGGACGGCGAGATGGTGATCGTCGACGGCGTCTGCTACCACCTGCGCAGCGACGGCTCCGTCCAGGTCGCGGACGGCGACGACCGGACGCCCTTCGCCGCCGTGCTGCCCTTCCACGCGACCACGACGTTCACGGTCGAGGAGCCGACCGGTCTCGCCGGACTCACCCGGCTGATCGATGACGCGGTCGACGGCGGGAACATCCCCGTCGCCCTGCGGATCGACGGCCGGTTCACCGAGGTCCGCACCCGGACCGTGGGCGCGCAGACCGAGCCGTACCCGCCCCTGATCGAGGCGACCGCCCACCAGAGCGTCACCGGCATCGCCGACACCCGCGGCACGATCGCGGGCTTCCGCACTCCGCAGTTCGAGCAGGCCGTGTCGGTCCCCGGGTACCACCTGCACTACGTCGACGACGCCCGCGAGAAGGGCGGGCACGTCCTCGACGTGACCGTGGCCGAGGTGACGGTCTCGCTCACTACCGTCGCCGGACTGCACCTCGCGCTTCCGGAGACGGACCAGTTCCGCCGGGCGGACCTGGCGATGAAGGACATCGCGGCGCAGGAGGCGCGAGCGGAGGGGTGAGGCGGGCGGGACCTCCGGGGAGACGGGCCGGCCGCGACACGTCTCCCCGGAGGCCGGTCAGGGCGCGAGCTCCTCGCGGACGATCGCCGCTCCCGCGCTCAGCGCGCTGAGCTTCCCCCAGGCGAGGTCGCGGGGCAGCGGTGCCATGCCGCAGTTCGTGCTGGGGAGGAGCAGGTCCGCGTCGACGAACCGGAGGGCGCGGCGCAGGGTGTCGGCGACCTCCTCGGGCGTCTCGACGGTCCCGCTCGCCACGTCGATCGCTCCGAGCATGACCTTCTTGCCGCGGACGAGCTCGATCAGCTCCATCGGCACGTGGGAGTGGTGGCTCTCCAGCGAGACGATGTCGAGCGAGGACTGCTGGAGGAGCGGCAACGACTCCTCGTACTGCCGCCACTCCGACCCGAGGGTCGCCTTCCAGTCGGTGTTCGCCTTGATCCCGTAGCCGTAGCAGATGTGCACCGCGGTCTCGATGCGGAGTCCCTCCGCCGCCCTCTCCAGCGCGGCCACACCCCAGTCGTGCACCTCGTCGAAGAAGACGGTGAAGGCGGGCTCGTCGAACTGGACGATGTCGACTCCGGCGTCCTGGAGGGCTCGCGCCTCCTCGTTGAGGATGGTCGCGAACTCCCACGCCAGCTTCTCGCGGCTCCCGTAGTGCCGGTCGGAGAGGGTGTCGATCATCGTCATCGGGCCGGGCAGCGCCCACTTGATCGGCTGATCGGTCTGCTCGCGCAGGAACCGGGCGTCGTCGGCGAACACGGGCCTCTCGAGCCCCACGGCGCCGACGACGGTCGGCACGCTCGCGTCGTACCGGTCGCGGATGCGCACCGTCTCGCGCCGCTCGAAGTCGACACCCGTGAGGTGCTCGATGAACGTCGTGACGAAGTGCTGCCGGGTCTGCTCCCCGTCGCTGACGATGTCCAGGCCCCGGTGGTGCTGCTCGTGGACGGCGGCGCGCAGGGCGTCCTGCTTGCCCTCGGCCAGGGCGTCGCCGGTCAGCCGCCACGGGGACCACAGGGTCTCCGGCTGCGCGAGCCACGACGGCTTCGGCAGGCTGCCGGCGATCGAGGTGGGCAGGAGCGGGAGGGACGTCGAGGATCCGCGGGCGCTCATCGGACCGCTCCCGAGTACCCGGCGGCCCACTGCCGCAGCCGCTCCCCGTGCGGCTTCATGAGGTGCTCCTCCGCGAACCGCCCCTGCTCGACCGCGAGCCGGCCGCGCTCCTCGCGGTCGTAGGAGACCGCGGGCCGCACGTAGTCCTGCTGCTCCAGGTCCGGCCGGTAGACGTCAGCGGCGGCCGAGCGCGCGCCGTAGATCTCGGGCCGGTAGATCCTCTGGAACGTCTCCATCGTGCTGATGGTGGCGATGAGCTGGAGGTCCGAGTAGTCCTCCAGCAGGTCGCCGCCGCAGTAGAACGCGAGCGGCGCCGTGCTGCCGGGCGGCATGAAGAAGCGGACCCCGAGGCCCATCTCCGCGAAGTACCGGTCGGTCAGCGAGGGCTCGTCCTGCCGGTACTCGACGCCGAGGATCGGCTGGAGGGTCCCGGTGCGCCGGTACGTCCTGCTCGTCGAGACGCTGATGCAGATGACGGGCGGCGTCGACGAGAGCTCCGCGTACTGCGCGGAGTCCCGGAAGTGCTGGAAGAGCGCGCCGTGCAGGACGCCGAAGTCGTCGGGGACGGTGAAGCCGGCCTGCGAGGCGTTGACCGCCGGCAGCCGCACGCTGAAGTCGTGGTCGCGGAGGTAGGAGGAGAAGTTGTTCCCCAGTGTCCCCGGCTGACATCGGCCGGTGCGGCGGTCGAGGATCCGGGTGCGCAGGACCTCCAGCAGGGGGAACTCCCGGTCTTCGCCGTCCGTGGTGAGCCGCAGCCCGACGGAGACGATGTCGAGCCCGACCGTGTAGCGGCCGCGGCTCGGATCGTCGCCCGGCACGAGATCGTTCAACCGGTCGTCGATCATCCGCAGCGCGGTCCGGAGGTTCTCCCGGCGGCGCTCGCCGCGGGCCAGATTCGCGAAGTTGGTGGTGATCCGGGAGCTCCGGGCCGGCGAGTAGTCCTCGTCGAAGGGGGTGAGGGTGATGCTGAAGGCGGGTTCGTTCGTCATGATCGGCCGATCGGTAGGAGGGACTGGGGCGGGGGCACGATCAGTGCGGGTGGTCCTCGGTCAGCTTGAAGCCGAGTCGGCCGTGCGCGAAGGCGGCTCCGGCTCCGATGGCGGCTGCGACCCAGGCTGATTCGGCGAGCTCGGTCTCGGTCGCACCGGCGCGCACGGCGTTCTGGCCGTGGCCGTCGATGCAGTAGACGCACTGCTTGCTGATGCCCACGGCGTAGGCGATGAGCTCGCGGTACTTGAGCGGGATCTCGCGACCCTGCGGAGCGAAGACGGCGGTGTCGAAGGCGGTGAACGCCGCAAGGACGTCGGGGGTCTCCTTCTTGTAGGCGGCGGTGTAGCGGCGGTCGGCTGCGCGGTCGTAGTAGGCGTCGGTCATGGTCTTCCTTCGGAGGTCGGAGAGGGGGCGGAGGGGATGAGGTCACGGCCGGGCGGGGATCTCCAGGCCGAGGTTCTCCCGCAGGGTCGTGCCCTCGTACTCGGTGCGCAGCGAACCGCGCTCCTGCAGCAGCGGCACGACGCGGTCGACGAACTCGTCCAGACCACCCGGGTGCAGGTGCGATCCGAGGACGACCCCGTCGCCGCCTCCGCTCTGCACGAACTCGTCGAGACGGTCGGCGACCTGCTCAGCCGTGCCCACGTACTCCGTGCGGTCGAAGACGGTCTCGGCGAGACCGCGGAGGGTGAGGTCGCGCTCCTGAGCGAGCGCACGCCAGGCGCGCACGGTCCCCGCGCGATCACCGTGGATCAGTGCGCGGCCCTCGATCAGCGGCGGCGCCTCGAGGTCGGGCTCGAGATCGGGTACCGGCCCGTCGACGTCGAAGCCCGACAGGTCCCGGTTCCAGACCTGCTCGAAGAGCACCTGGATCGTGCGCGGTGTGAGTTGCTGATCGCGGATCCACCGCGCTCTCTCCTCCGCCTCCGCAGCGGTGCCGCCGAGGACGACGGCGGCTGACGGGAGGATCCGCACGGAGCCGGCCGGGCGACCCGCCGCCGCGACCCGGGCCGCGATGTCGCGCGCGAACTCGTGCGCCTCAGGTCCCCGGTGGTAGGGGGAGAAGATCACGTCGGCGCTCGACGCCGCGAAGTCGCGACCCTGCGGAGAGACGCCCGCCTGCACGATCACCGGGCGGCCCTGCGGGCTGCGCGGCACGGTGAAACGGCCGGAGACGTCGAACTGGCTGCTCGAGACGGCGAACGACCCCGTCGACGAGTCGGCGAGGAACTCGCCGGAGGGGGCATCGGCTCGCACGGCGTCGGAGGTCCAGGTGTCCCAGAGCGTCGTCACCGCGCGGACGGCCTCCTCGGCACGGGCGTAGCGGTCGGCGCGGTCGAGGAAGCCGCCGCGGCGGAAGTTCGCGCCCGTGAAGGCGTCGAAGGACGTGACCACGTTCCACCCCGCTCGTCCGCCTGAGAGGTGGTCGAGGGTCGCGATCTGACGGGCGAGCTCGAAGGGCTCGTTGAACGTCGCGTTGAGCGTGCCGACCAGGCCGATGTGCTCCGTGACCGCGGCCAGCGCGGCGAGGAGCGGCAGAGTGTCCGGTCGTCCGGCGATGTCATGGTCGAACGGGCGCCCCGCGCGCTCCCGCAGGGCCAGACCCTCGGCGAGGAAGAAGTAGTCGAACCGCCCGCGCTCCGCGGTCTCTGCGACGCGGCGGAACGTCGAGAAGTCGACCTGGCTGCCGGCGTCGGGGTGCTCCCACAGGGTGTGCTCGTTCACCCCGCCCACGTAGGCGGCGAGGACGATCTGCTTCGGTCGCCGCGTCATGACTGCTCCTCGGAGGCGTAGCGGTTCGGGATCGACGTGGGCAGGCCCAGGGCTGAGCGGAGGGTGCGGCCCTCCTCCGTCCCGACGAGCAGACCGCGTCGGCGCAGCTCGGGCACGAGGTCGTCGGCGATCAGCGGCAGATCGGTGGCGAGAACCGCGGGTCGGAGGCGGACGCCGTCGTAGCCGAGCCGTGAGAGCTCGGCGATGCGGTCGGCGACGGACGCGGCCGACCCGGCGGCGACGGCGGCGTCGCCGGTGAGCGGTCGGCCGAGAGCGTCGAGGCGCGAGAGTCTGGCCGCGGCGGACTCCGCCGGGGTGTCGAGGACGACGACGAGGTCGGCGAGGACCCGCAGGCGCTCGCCCGTGCGCCCCGCCCCGCGCTCCGCCTCGGCGATCTCCTGGAGGATCCTCTCGGCGTCCGCTGCGTTCTGAGGCGTCGCGAACACGACGTCGGCCGAGCGCGCGGCGAAACGGTACGGGATGTCGGCGTGTGCGAGCGCGGCGACGACGGGCTGCCCCTGCGGCGGCCGGGGAGTGATCGCGGGGCCGCGCACCGAGAACCAGCGTCCTGCGAAGTCGACGCGGTGCACCTTGTCGGCGTCGAGGAAGCGATCGGTGGCGACGTCGCGGATCTCGGCGTCGTCCTCCCAGCTGTCCCAGAGTCTCCGTGCGACCTCGACGGCGTCGGCCGCCTCCTCGAAGAGCTCGTCGACGACGGCGCGGATCGCGGGGTCCTCGAGAAGGGGCGTGCCCGGCTCCGGCGGCACGATCGCCGCGATTCGTCGTCCGACGTGCGAGGCTTCGTCGACGCGTGACGACACCCTGACCTGCCAACCGCCCCGCCCCCGGCTCAGGTGGTCGAGCGTCGCGACTGCCTTCGACACGTGGAAGGGCTCCGTGTGCGTCACGGTGACCGTGGGCACGAGACCGATGCGGCTCGTGAGGGGGGCGACGTAGGAGGCGATCAGCAGCGCGTCGAGCCGGCCGCGGACCTCGTCGGTGCGGTCGTCGGCCAGGAAGGGGTCCGCCGATTGCAGGGCGAAGGAGTCCTCGATCGTCACGAAGTCGATCCCGCCGCGCTCCGCCCGCTGCACGATGTCCGCCCAGTACGCGCCGGTGAAGAGCGCGTCGGGACGGGCGCCAGGCTCGCGCCAGGACGCGGGGTGCCAGCCGGCGCCCTCGAGGGCGACGGCGAGGCTGAGGGGTGGGGCGGCGGTCATCGTGCTCCTCGGATCAGGGTGCCGGCTCGGACGAGCTCCTCGTCGTCGAGTGCGCGGAGGCGGCGCAGCAGCGCGCGCGCGACCTTGTCGTTCTCGCGGAACGACACCGCGTTCGTGCCCGGCCGGGAGAAGGCGCCGACGAACGGCGAGTCGGTGTACGGGCCGATCGCGTACCGGCGGCCGACGCGGCCTCCCGCCGTCGAGCGCAGCAGGGTGTCGTCCTGGTGCACGCGCAGCCTCCCGGTCGACAGGAGAGTGTCGCCGACGTCGACGAGGTCCTCGACCGCCGACCCCGACGCGACGAGCGCTCGCATCAGCGCGTCGTCACTCCTCGCAACGGACGTCCGGGGGAGGCGCGCGTCGACGAGAGCGTCAGCGAGGACGACCTGATCGGTCGCCCCGCCGCTCGCGACGAAGCGGCCCTCCTCTTCGGAGGACTCCACACGGATGCCCGGGCCGAGGAAGTCGACGACGCCCGCGTCCGAGAGTGCGAGCAGCTCCTCGAGACGGTGCGCGGGCGGCCCGCTCGCGAGGAAGCTGAACCAGCCGAGCCACCATCCGTGCAGATCCTCGATCCGCGAGCGGGGCGTCCACCTCGCGGACGCGGTGAGATCGGCGACGAGGAAGTGGCTGCGCAGAAGCGCGAGGAAGAGCGCCATCGTGGCGCTGTGCTCCTGCCGGCTGCGCAGAGCCAGGTCGTCCCGGATGTAGGCGCGCACCGCCTCCTGCAGCGCCGAGCCGTCGGCGAACCGCACATCGGCGAACGGGCGGTCGAGATCGGGGAGGAGCAGCCTGTCGAGGCTGTCCGGCACAGTGTCCGCGACGAGCGCGGTCAGGGTCCGCGCATCTCCGAGGACCCGCTCGGCGTCGGCCCCGAGTGCGGGGAGAGCGTACCCCTGTCCCGCTTCGGGTCGCGGGCCGCGGGAGCCGGCGAGGACCGAGGCGCGCGGGTCGAGCCGCGAGAACACCTCCGAGAAGTGCGTCCAGTCGGTGCTCACCCGGTCGGGGTGCCCGGTGAAGAGCTCACGGTAGTAGCCCCAGAGCATCTCCTGGGCGATCAGGGGCCAGACGTCCTCGCTGAAGTCGAGCGGGCGGTGTCGCGAGCGCAGCTCCTCGACGACGGACGCCGAGAACCAGCGGGGCTCGGGCGCGGCTCCCTGGAGCGTCGAGCCGATCTTCGAGTGGTAGGGGACCCCGCGGCGGCTGCCGATCAGGATGCGCGGCTCACGTCCCGACGGGTGGTAGCGCAGTCCGCCGGCGTCGTCCCGTTCGAAGCGGCCGCCCCGGCCCTCGGTGAGCAGCACCAGGAGGTCGACCGCGACGAGGCCGAGGCCGCGCACGATCACGTCGTGTCCGGCGCGGAGGGATCCGAGGTCGGCGTCGGCCGTGAACGACGGCGGCAGGTAGGCGAGGCCGTGGCGCTCGGCGAACCCGGCCAGCCGGGTCTCGTCGACCGTCGGCAGAGCGCCGCTGTGCCCGAGCGAGAACAGGACCAGGTCCGCCTCGATCACGTCGCCGGAGTCGAGGACGACCCGCTGCGCACCGTCGTCGCGGCCGAGCACCTCGATGACGCGCGCCGCGTGCTCGCGGACCTCGACGTCAGGGCGGAGAGCGGCGAGCGCCTCCCGGTGGAACCAGCGCAGATAGAGGCTCTGCAGCCGGCGGGTGGGGAAGCTGTCGGCGCGGAGCCCGTCGAGCTCGCGGCGCACGGCTTCGTCGCCCTCTGCGAGCGCGATCCGGCCGGCCCGCACCGCCTCCGCCCACTCGATCAGCGAGGGTCCGGGGCGCACCGGCCCCTCGATCGTCGCGCTCGCGTCGGTGAACATCGTCACGTCGGCTGCGAGCGAGTTGAGCTTCAGCAGCGGCGACTGCTCGTAGCGCCAGATTCGGCCGGGGCCGACGGGGTACGGGTCGACGACGTGGACGACGAGCGAGGCCGGCCCGAGGGCGTCCTCGGCGGCGTTCGCGGCGAGGCGCTCGAGGACCCCGACCGCGCGGGGACCTCCCCCGACGATCACGAGGGAGCGGGTCCCGTCCGATGGCGCTGACATGCGTCCACGATGACCCTTCCCCCGTGAGGACGCCGCTCTGTGACGACTCGTGACGATGTGAAGAAGTGTGTAGCGGCGGGTTGGAGCCGGGTGGCCGCGGACCCTAGCGTCGGCCCCCACGGCGTGCAGAACGGTGCGCCCCGACAGGCAGGAGCCTCGAGTGCCCATCGAATTCCTCGGCATCGCCGCGCTCAACGACGGCAGCGAGACACGAGCACGCAGCGGCGCGAGCTTCGACCCGGAGTACACGGTGCGTCTGGCCGCGGCTCATGAGGACAGCGGGTGGGACCGCATCCTGTTCGCCTACCACTCCGGAGCCCCCGACCCCGCCGTCGCCGCCGCTTTCATCGCGTCGCGGCTCGAGCGCATCCAGCTGCTGCTGGCGCACCGGCCCAACGTCTCCTACCCCACGGTCGCGGCGAAAGCCTTCGCGACCCTCGATCAGCTGAGTGGAGGCCGCCTGAGCGTCCACGTGATCACGGGCGGGTCGGACGCGGACCAGGCCGCGGAGGGCGACTACCTGAGCAAGGACGAGCGCTACGCGCGCACCGCCGAGTACATCAGGATCGTCAAGCAGGTCTGGACGACCCGTGAGCCGTTCGATCACGTCGGGGAGCACTACCGCTTCTCCCGGTTCGTCAGCGACGTCTGGCCGGTGCAGCAGCCTCGGCCGCAG
Source organism: Rathayibacter sp. AY1E2 (assembly GCF_002932325.1). Lineage (NCBI taxonomy): Bacteria > Bacillati > Actinomycetota > Actinomycetes > Micrococcales > Microbacteriaceae > Rathayibacter > Rathayibacter sp. AY1E2. Next base: position 220,790 of record NZ_PSVO01000003.1, on the reverse strand, counting down.
ATCTCGTTCGGAGGCTCCTCTCCCGCCGCTCTGTCCGTCGGTGCCGCCGAGAGCGACGTCTACGCGCTCTGGGGCGAGCCGCTGCGGGACACCGCCGAGCAGATCCGCAGCATCCGGGAGGCGGCGGCGGCGGCCGGCCGCGACGTCGCGCCGCGCATCCAGGTCGCCTTCCGACCCATCCTCGGGGCCACCGAGGAGCAGGCCTGGGAGAAGGCGGAGGGGATCCTCCGCCGCATCGAGGCGCGCACCCGCGAGACCGCCCCCGGAGGCCTCGCCGCGCCGGAGAACACCGGCTCGCAGCGCCTCCTCGCGATCGCCGCCGCAGGCGACCGTTTCGATCGCGCGCTCTGGACCAGGGCGGGAGTCGCCGCGGGAGCGCGCGGCAACTCGAACGCCCTCGTCGGGACGCCGGAGACGGTGGCCGCCGCGCTGCTCGACTACGTCGATCTCGGGGTCGACATCATCTCGGCGCGCGGCTACGACTACGTCGACGACACCCTCGACTTCGGTCGCCACGTGATACCGCTGGTGCGCGAGGAGGTCGCTCGACGCGACGCCGCGGCCGCCCAGGCCGCCGAGGAGGCCGCTCGTGTCCTCGTCTGACACCGTCGCGGCCGACGAGTTCGTCCATGTGCGGGCCGATGACCCGCGGGCCCGGCCCCTGCTCGACGAGCTCGAGCGCGAGTACGACACCCGCTACGGCACCGCCTGGGGCGAGCCGGCATCGGCCGAGCTCGCGCGCTACCCGAGCGAGGTGTTCGCCCCGCCGGAGGGATCCTTCGTCCTGCTTCTGCGCGACGGCACCGCGATCGCCGGAGGCGCGCTGAAGAGATTCGACGACACGACCGCCGAGCTCAAGCGCATCTGGACATCCTCGGCGCACCGTCGGCAGGGACTCGCCCTGCGCGTGGTCGCCGAGCTCGAGGCGGAGGCCCGCCGGCTCGGCTACTCGACCGTCTACCTCACGACCGGGCCGCTCCAGCCGGAGGCGCAGCGGCTCTACCTCACCGCGGGCTACACACCGCTCTACGACGTGACCCAGCCTCCGGAGGTGGTCGTCCTGCACGGCTATGCGCGGACGCTCACCGATCGGCCGCTCGACGTCGCGAGGATCCGGACCGCGCACGACGATTCCTTCGCGCAGCTCACCGCGTCCCTGCCCGACGGCGGAGCACGCCTGCGCGGTCGCGTCACGGGGCGTGCCTCATGAGCGGCACGATCGCGCCGCCTCGACCGCGGGACACGTCCGGCCCCCTTCCCGGAGGCATCGACCTCGCCCGACTCGGCGAGCGGCCGGTGCTGCCGCTGCGCCACCCGGTGCGCTGGGTGGTCGCCGCACTGGTCCTCGTGCTCCTGCTGAACGCCGGACAGACCCTCTTCACGAACCCGTCGTGGGAGTGGCCGAAGGTCGGGACCTGGCTCTTCAGTCCGGCGATCCTGAAGGGGCTGCAGCTGACGCTCCTCGCCACCGCCATCAGCGCCGTGATCAGCTTCGTCGGAGGCATCGTCGTCGCCGTAGCCCGGCTCTCGGGCAATCCGGTGCTGTCGACGCTCAGCTGGGTCTACATCTGGCTGTTCCGCTCGGTGCCGCTGATCCTCGTCCTCATCTTCCTGTTCAATCTCGGCAACCTGTATCCGACCGTCGGCATCGGCATCCCCTTCGGTCCGCAGTGGTCGGTGCCGACGGTGTCGCTGCTGCCTCCGCTCGCCCTCGGCGTGATCGGCCTGAGCCTGTCCGAGATCGCCTACAGCGCCGAGGTCGTCCGTTCCGGGGTGCTCGCGGTCGATCAGGGGCAGCACGAAGCGGCGAAGGCGCTCGGGATCCCGCAGCGCCGCCAGTTCACCCGCATCGTCCTCCCGCAGGCGCTCCGCTCGATCGTGCCCGCCTACGTGAACCAGATCATCGGCCTGCTGAAGGCGAGCTCGCTGCTGTTCTACGTCTCGCTGCTCGACCTGTTCGGGGTCGCTCAGAACCTCGGCAGCACGTACCCGACGGACATCATCCCCCTGCTCGTCGTCGCGACGATCTGGTACCTGGTGCTGACCTCGGCGATCTCGGTCGTGCAGTTCTACATCGAGCGCTTCTACGCCCGCGGCGCGCACCGGGAGCTCGCGCCCACGCCCCTCCAGCGGGTGCGGCGCTCGCTCGCCGGCCTGAGGAGTGCGCGATGACCGCCGCCATCGAGATCCACAACGCGACCAAGTCCTACGGCGACCGGACCGTGCTCCGGGGAGTCGACCTGCGCGTCGAGGCGGGCACCGTCACGGTTATCCTCGGTCCGAGCGGCTCGGGCAAGTCGACCCTGCTGCGGGCGATCAACCATCTCGAGAAGCTCGACGAGGGGTTCGTCTCCGTGAACGGCGAGCTGATCGGGGTGCGGCTGCGCGGCGGTCGGCTCAAGGAGCTGCGCGAGAAGGAGATCCTGCGCCAGAGGGCGAGGATCGGCTTCGTCTTCCAGAGCTTCAACCTCTTCCCGCACCTGACGATCCTCGAGAACGTCACCGAGGCGCCGATCTCGCAGGGGCAGCCGCCCGCGGAGGCCCGCGAGCGGGCACGCGCCCTGCTCGAGCACGTCCGTCTCGCCGACAAGGCGGCGGCCTATCCGAGGCAGCTCTCCGGCGGCCAGCAGCAGCGCGTGGCCATCGCGCGTGCGCTCGCGCTCGACCCCGAGGTGATCCTCTTCGACGAGCCGACCTCGGCTCTCGATCCCGAGCTCGTCGGGGAGGTGCTGCAGGTCATCCGGTCGCTGGCCGAGAGCGGCCGCACCCTCATCGTCGTGACCCACGAGATCGGCTTCGCCCGCGAGGTCGCCGACCGGGTGGTGTTCGTCGACGACGGCCTCGTCGTCGAGCAGGGCAGCCCGAGCGAGGTCCTCGACCGCCCGCAGAATCCGCGGACCCGCGACTTCCTCGGCCGAGTCCTCGGCTGAGCCCCCGCACTCCTCCTCCTCTCCATCCGCACGACAGACACAGGAATCGAATCATGACCAGACCGCACATCACTCGTTGGACCAGAGTCGGGGCGCTTCTCGCTGCCGCCGCGCTGGCGACGGGCCTCGCGGCCTGCTCCGGTGCCGCCGCCTCCGACCCGGCCTCCCCGGGAGCCGCCTCCGGCACCACCACCGTCACCGTGGGTGCCCTCTCCAACGGAGCGGCGACCGAGACGGACATCGACGTGCCGGTCGTCGACGAGATCCGCGGCACGCTGCCGCAGGAGATCCTCGACCGCGGGACCCTGACGATCGGCGTCGGCGCTCTCCCCGCAGGCTTCCCTCCGCTCGCGTTCACCGGGACCGACACCGAGACCCTCACCGGCTCGGAGCCCGATCTCGGCCGCCTCGTCGCCGCCGTCCTCGGGCTGCAGCCCGAGGTGGAGAACTCCACCTGGGACAACCTCTTCGTGGGCATCGACACCGGAGGCAGCGACGTCGGCTTCTCGAACATCACCGTCACGGAGAAGCGCAAGGAGAAGTACGACTTCGCCTCCTACCGCGCCGACACCCTCGCGTTCCAGGTCCTCGCCTCGAACGACTGGGAGTTCGACGGCGACTACGAGAACCTCGACGGACTCACCGTCGCGGTCAGCAGCGGCACCAACCAGGAGAAGATCCTGCTCGAGTGGCAGGCCCGTCTGCAGTCCGAGGGCAGGTCCCTGGAGATCACGCGACTGCCCGATGCCAACTCCGTCACTCTCGCTCTCGGCTCCGGCCGGATCGACGCCTACTTCGGGCCCAACCCGACGACGGTCTACCAGAACCGGATCTCGGAGGACGGCGCCGACCCGACCCGCAACGCCGGCACGTTCTCCGGAGCGGGCGAATCGCTCGACGGGCTGATCGCGGCGACTGTGAAGAAGGACTCCGGACTCGCCGAGCCGATCGCCCAGGCCCTCGGCTACCTCATCGGGAACGGTCAGTACCAGGACTGGCTGTCGGCCTACGGCCTGCAGGACGAGGCCGTGGACGAGGCCCTGGTGAACCCGCCCGGGCTCCCGCTCGACAACAGCTGAGCCGCCCCCGCCTCGGGCGCCCCGATCGACCAGCGGGGCGCCCTCCGCCCGCTTCCCCGAGGACTCCCATGCACCTGTTCGACTCGCTCACGCGCGAACGACTCGACCGCCCGACGAGCCGCAAGTGGAGCCTCCGCCCCGGCACCATCGGAGCCTGGGTCGCCGAGATGGACTTCGGTACGGCGCCGGCCGTTCGGAGGGCACTGCACGACGCCGTGGCCGGCGACGTGCTGGGCTATCTGTCCCCCTCGACTGCGGGCGAGCTGGGCGAGGCCGCCGCGGAGTACCTCGCTGAGCAGTACGCGTGGACGGTCGACCCCGCCCGCGTGCACTCCGTCTCGGATGTCATGGCCGCGCTCGGAGTGGGCGTCACCGAGTTCTCCCGCCCCGGCTCATCGGTGATCGTGCCTACCCCCGCTTACATGCCGTTCCTCACCTACCTGTCGGCCATCGGACGCGAGGTGATCGAGGTCCCGGGAACGATCGTCGACGGCCGCTGGGAGCACGACCTCGACGGGATCGATGCGGCCTTCGCGCAGGGAGCGGGCACCCTGGTGCTCTGCAATCCGCACAACCCGACGGGCTCGGTCCTGCCGCGGTCCGAGCTCGAAGGTCTCGCCGCTGTCGTCGAGCGCCACGGCGGGCGGGTCTTCGCCGACGAGATCCACGCGCCGCTGCGGTTCGACGGCGTCCCCCACATCCCTTACGCCTCGGTCTCGGAGGAGGCCGCCCGGCATTCCGTCACCGGAACGAGCGCCTCGAAGGCGTGGAACATCCCCGGCCTGAAGGCCGCGCAGCTGATCACCACGAACGACGCAGACGAGGACGTCTACTCGCGCTTCGGGTTCGCGGTGCAGCACGGCGCTTCGAATCTCGGCGTGATCGCCTCGACGGCCGCCTACCGGGAGGGCGGAGCGTGGCTCGACGAGGTCGTCGACTACCTCGACGGCAACCGGCGCCTCATCGCCGACTTCCTCGCCTCCGAGCTGCCCCGGATCGGGCACCGCACCCCGGAGGCGACGTATCTCGCCTGGTTCGACCTGGGTGCTCTCGGCCTCGCCGATCCCGCGCAGCACCTGCAGCGCGAGGCGGGAGTGACGCTCACCTCCGGACGCCTGTGCGGCGCCGGCTACGCCGACCACGTGCGTCTCGTCTTCGCCATGCCGCGTCCCCTCCTCCTCGAGACGCTCGAAGCCGTGCGGGCCGCCGTGTGAACGGCGGAGCGCCTTCGCGGGGACTCGACGAGGTGGGACGGCGGAGCACCGAGGCGGGCGGCATCGCACGACAGTGGCGAGGAGCCGTCCTTCAGCGCCTCCGCTCCCTCTGCACCCCCGATGAGGCCGGGCCGCCGGCGGGGGACCGGGCGGCCTCGCGTGTCGAGGCTGTGCAGCTCGCCCACGAGATCGAGCACGGATTCTTCCGCCCGGTGCCCGGCCGGGCGCAGGATCCGGAGTGAGACGGGGCGGACCCCCCTACGTCCCGAAGAGGTTGGCGCGGGTCCCGCCGGGAGCGAGCTCGTCGCGGAGGATCCCGCGGCGGCGCAGCACGGGGACGAGGTCGTCGAGCATCCGGTGCAGGGTGACCGGGTGCAGGTCCCCGGAGAGGAGGAGCCCGTCGCTGCCGCCGTCGTCGCCGAGCTCCTCGACGAAGTCGGCGAACTCCTCCGCGGTGCCGACGAAGCCGGCGCGCTCGGCGACGCGGCCCTTGCGCGCCTTCCTGGTGAGCAGCTCCCGCAGCGGAGCGTCCTCCGTGCCGCCGTACAGGCCGGCGATGGTGCCGTGCGAGACGTGCTCGCCGAACACCGACCGCGGGACGGGGAGGTCCAGGTCCAGCCCGGTGAGGTCGGTCTCCAGGTCGCTCGACCAGCCGAGCGCGATCCGCCGCAGCGCGTCCTCGTCGGGGTGGCGCGACGCCTCGACGACGCGCGCGGCCTCCTCCGGGCTCGACACGATCTCGGGCTTCACGACGAAGAGCACGCGCAGGCTGTCCGCCGTCCGCCCGTGCTGCTCGGCCGCGGCGAGCACGCGCGCCCGGTAGTCGCGCACCGCCCGGGCCTCCAGAGGGGCGAGCGCGAGCTGCACGTCCGACTGCGTGCCGGCGAAGGCCAGGCCGCGGGGGGAGCCGCCGGGGGATACGACGATCGGGTCGCCGTTCGCGAAGGGGACGGCGTTCAGGGGTCCGTCCACGCGGAAGTGCTCCCCGCGGTGGCGGAACGCGTCGATCCGGGTGCCGTCGGCGTAGCGGCCCGACCCGGGGTCGGCGATCAGCGCGCCCTCGCCCCAGCTGTGCCAGAGCCGGCGGACGACCGCCATCCACTCGTCGGCCCGGTCGTAGGCCGCGTCGTGCGACAGCGGCTCGAGGCCCACGTGGCGGGCGCTGCCGACGTCGGTGACCAGGTTGATCCCGAAGCGGTCGGAGCTGAGGTGCTGCAGCGTCGCCGCCTGCCGGGCGGCGAGGTACGGGGGCGTGATGCCGGCGTTGATCGTCGGGGCCAGCCCGATCCGCTCGGTCGCCGCGAACAGGTACGGCGCCAGGAGGAGCGGATCGTGCTTCGGCCCGCCGTACGCTCCCCGCACCCGCAGGTCGAGCGTCTCCGGGGAGCCGAGCGAGACGGCGTCCTCCATCACGATCAGCTCGAAGCCGGCCTGCTCCAGCTCGCGGGCCGACTGCTGGTAGAGGCCCGGCTTCGTCCAGTCGTGGTTCCACTCCCGGTAGGGGTGCCCCCACCCCTGCGGGCCGAAGCCGCGGGAGAAGAACCAGCCGAAGTGCTGACGGCGCGCCACGCTCACACCTCCGCGAGCGCGGGGAGGGCGCGTGCGCGCACCGCGGCGAGCCCGCGCTCGAGGTCGCGGAGGAGGTCGTCGACGTCCTCGATCCCGATCGACAGCCGGAGGAGCCCGGGGTGGATCCCGGCGGCAGCGCGCTCGGCGGGGGTGCGTCCGGCGTGGGTGGTCGACGCGGGGTGCAGCACCAGCGAGCGCACGTCGCCGAGGTGGGTCATGTGGCTGAACAGCTCGACGGCGTCGATGAAGGCGGCCGCGCCCGCCTCCCCTCCGGCCACGGTGAAGGAGAAGACGGAGCCCTGCCCGCGGGGGAGCAGGCGCTGCGCGAGGGCGAACGACGGGCTCGACTCCAGGCCGGAGTAGTCGACCGACACGACCTCGGGCCGCCCCTCGAGGAAGCGGGCGACGGCGAGGGCGTTCGCGGAGTGCCGCTCGACCCGCAGCGACAGCGTCTCGACGCCCTGCCGCAGCAGGAAGGAGTTCAGCGGTGACGGCGTCGGTCCCAGGCGGGAGACCACGATGTCCCGCGTGTACGAGACGAAGGCGCGCCGGCCGTGCTGCTCGGTCCAGCTGCGCCCGCCGAACGACCGCTCCTCCTGGTTGAGGTGCGGGAAGAGCGCGGGACGCGCCGCCCAGTCGAACGTGCCGGCGTCGACGATCACGCCGCCGAGGGCGGAGCCGTGCCCGGCGAGGAACTTGCTGGTCGAGTGCACGACCACGTCGGCCCCGTGCTCGATCGGGCGGAGCAGGTACGGGGTCGCGAGCGTGTTGTCGACCACGAACGGGAGCCCGTGCCGGTGCGCGACCGCGGCCAGCGCCGGGAGGTCCAGCAGATCGTTCTTCGGGTTCGGGATCGGCTCGCCGAAGAGGACCCGGGTGTCGGGCCCGATCCGCCGCTCCCACTCGCCGAGGTCCGACGCGTCGTCGACGAAGTCCACGCCGATCCCGAGCCGCCCGAAGTTCTGCACCAGCAGCCCGCGGTTGCCCTCGTAGAGGCGGCGCGACGAGAGCACCCGGTCGCCGGCCTGCAGGATCCCCAGGAGAGCGGAGGCGGTGGCCGCCTGGCCGCTCGCCACCAGGATCGCCTCGGCGCCGCCCTCGAGATCGGCGAGCCGGCGCTCGACCTCCTCGGTGGTCGGGTTCCCGTTGCGGGTGTAGAGGTAGCCCTCGTCCTCGCCGGCGAACCGCTCGCGGGCGTGCTCGAAGCTGTCGAACACGAAGCCGGCGCTGAGGTGCACGGGCGTGACGCGCGCCCCGTGGGCGCCGTCGGGCGCGGCACCGGCGTGCACCTGGCGCGTGGAGAAGCCGGCCGCCGCGGAGGCACGGGGTGCGGGCGCGGAGGTCATGGTCGCGGTGGTCGCCGCAGCAGTGGTCGCGGTGGTCGCCGGTGCAGTGATCGTCACGGTGTGCTCCTGTCAGGCGCCCGGAAGGCGGATGCCGGGAGCCTGTCAGGCCGAGGGGAGTGCGCGCCGGATCGTGACGGAGTGTGACTGCGAGGGCGCGCCGTCGCGGGTCGTGGACGTCGACCGCTCGGCGTCCACGGGTCACGCTTCAGCTGTGCGTCGTGTTCGCCCGGATCTCCTCGACGGACAGCTCCGGCGCACCGCCCGCCGCGGCCGCCGGGTCCATCCAGACGAAGTCCCAGTGGTGGCCGTCGAGGTCGTCGAAGCTCTTCGAGTACATGAACCCGTGGTCCTGCTCGCCGGCCGGGGTCGCGCCCGCGGCGAGGGCCCTGCCGTGGAGGGTGTCGACCTCCTCCCTGCTGTCGGCGCTGAGGGCGAGCTGCACCTCGGTCGAGGTGGTGGCGTCGATGATCGGCTTGCTGGTGAACTCGGCGAAGAACTCCCTCGTGAGCAGCATCGCGGTGATGGTGTCGCTGATCACCACGCTGACGGCGTTCTCGTCGCTGAAGCCCTCGTTGATCGAGTAGCCGAGCGACTCGTAGAAGGCCCTCGCCCGGGCGAGATCGGCGACGGCCAGGTTGACGAAGAGCATGGTGGGCATCGGTGCACCGTTCCTGTCGGGACGCCGGTGGCGCGCCGCCGCCGGTCGTGACTGCATGATGGTGACCGGCCGGCGGCGGTGTCAAGGAAGCGCTGCCGAGTAGGCGGTGGATGCCCGGCGCGGGGCGTCCGGAGGAGGACTCGGCGCACGGATGACGCGGATCTGCTGGACTGGCCTCGAGCACCGCAGCACGAGCAGGAGGGAGCGGAGATGATCCGGATCCTCGTTCCCACCGTCCTCGCGGCCACCCTCCTCGCGGCCGGCTGGACCGCGATCGGACCCTCGCATCCGGTCTTCGCCGCGGTCGCGCAGATGGTCCTCACCAGCTGGGCGGCCCTGACCTTCGGTGCGCGCACGCGTCCGCTCGAGCAGTCCTGGTTCGACGTGGGTCGCCGCGAGCCGGCGCTGCTGCGAGCGCTCGGGGTCGGCGTCTTCGGCCGGCTGCTCGACGTCGTCGGGTGGAACCGCCTCGTCACCCGCGAGCGCTGCTTCGACGGCACGCGCGCGGGACTGGCCGCTCTCGACCAGCACACCCGCCGCTCCGAGGCGGTGCACCTCGCGTGCACGGCCGTCGGAGTCGCGCTCGCCCTCGCCGCGACGGTCACGGGTGCGACGGGCGGCGCGGCCTGGCTGCTCGGGTCGACGATCGCCGTCCAGCTCTACCCCGCGCTGCTGCAGCGGCTGGTGCGGGCGCGCATCCAGCGGGCGGGGCGGGCGGCGCGCGGTGCGCTTCACGTCGCGGACTCGGGAGACAGCGCCCCCGGCGGCGGACCGACCACGGCTCTGGAAGGGCGGTGATCACGGGGTCACCGACGCGCCGCGATCGTCATCGGGATCGGCCAGGGGATGGCGGCGCGCGAGGACATCGCGAGCCACGTCGGGCGGATCGCGCCGGTCGTCCTCCGCCGCCGTCAGCAGGAGAGCGAGGGCCGTGTCGGCGGGGACCCGCTGCGCTGCGCTGATGAAGCCGACGGCCTGCAGCACGGCGATCGTCCCCGGCGTGAGCGGGGCGCGGGACGCCGCCCAGCGACGGACCTCGGCGTCGTCCGTGTCCCCGGTCAGAGCGTCGGCCAGGAGGCGTGGAAGGAGGGCATGGGCGGGCCGGTCAGTACCCGAAGCCGTGCTCGAGCTCGACGTCGAAGGTGACGTCGTCCTCGCTCGGCTGCACGGGGAACACTCCCGTGAGCATCCTGGTGCGTTCGCGGATGCGGGCGACCTCGGCCGTGTTGTCCGGCTCCGGGAGATCGGAGGGAGTGGTCTCGGCGACCAGGGCGGCGCCGGCGTTGAGCAGGAACACCGCCTGCACGGTGCCGCCGTCGGCGCCGATGCCGGTGTACTCCACACGGTCCGCCGTGCTGCTCGCGGCGAGGGCGACGCCGTACTCGACCAGAGCGTCCGCCGCGTCGTCTCCGACCAGCATCGTCTTGTTCGCGAAGAGGAGATGCTTCATGCCTCCAGCGTGCGCAGCGCCGGCGTCGACGGGGGAGAGACTTGACAACTCCTGAGGCGGTCCACAGACGCGACCGCGGCACCCGGTGACGCCCGGTCGCGCCCGATCGTCCTCGGCGTCGCCGAGACGGCACCCGTGGCGTCGGCCGTCCTCTGAGCAGGTCCGCGTCACAGGGACGTGGATCGACGGACCCGTGCTGATGTCGGCCGCCGAGACACCCGGCCGAGAGCAGGGCGACGTGACAGGCGGTGTCAGCGGACCATTCGCCGACGCCCGCGCCGCTTCTCCCCTCTGAGGATCAGGGCCGCGAGGAACGCGGCGAGGAGTGCGCCGATGGTGTTCATGAACCAGTCGTTCGTGTCGCAGGAGCGGCCGATCGCCGGAACGCCCGCCTGGACCAGCTCGATCAGGGCGGACAGGCCGGAGACGGCGGCGGCGACGAGCAGGGGCCGGCCGACCGCGACCGCGAGCAGCAGGGCCCCGGGGAGCAGGAGCGCGATGTTCGCGAGGGTGTCGATGCCGTCGAACGGCACCGAGAACTGCACGGTGCAGAAGACCCGCGGCGTCCCGTCGGGCGGATACACGGTCAGCGCGATCCCCACGACGAAGGCGAGCGCGGCGAGGACGAGAAGAGACCTTTCCGCGCCGCGCCGGTGCAGCAGCCAGGCGATCGCCGTGACCACCGCGACCGCGATCCAGAAGGCGATCGGGACGAGCGCGGCGTGGTCGACGAGGAACGTGCTGATCACGGTGCTCCGCTTCGAGGTGTCGGGGTGGCGGGAGAGGAAGAGGTCTTCCGTTGACGGACGGCCCGCTCACTCCAGGTCGGCCTGTGCCGACGGCCGGCAGGCCTTCGGCGCGAGTCAGCTCCGGAGGGGAGAGCCTGCTGCGTCGAAGCGGTAGCCGCCGAAGGCGCCGCTGAGCAGCGGGCGCGCCGTCGCGATCGCGGCCTGGACCCGGGGGAGGGCGAGGGAGGCCCGATGCGCCTCGGCGGTCTCCCACAGCTCGATGACGAAGACGGTGTCGGGCTGCTCGTCGTCGACCCCGACCTCGTAGAGCAGGCAGCCGGCGTCGACGAGGTCGTCGTTGTGCTCGGTGAGGACGGCGACGAGCTCGTCGCGTCTGCCGGGGACGGCCCCGAGGGTGCCGACGTTCACGAAGGTCATGCCGCGAGGGTACCGCCGAGGACACCGGTGGCGGGTGGCCGTCCCGACGGTCGGAGTGTGGTCGGGACGTCACGCTGGACGGAGTCGCCGTGCTCCCGCCTGCGAACCGCAGACCGGTCGCGGTCGGCCCGAGGCCACGCCGGCTCGGGAGGATCGCGTCGCGAGAGAGGATCCCCGGTGGTCTCCGCGATCCCCGTCGGGTCCCACCGGCCAGGCGTGAGCGTGCTCGGACCGACGGAGTGCGCCCGATCAGCCGGCGGGCCTGCTGAACAGGTTGACGGCGTTCCCGTCCGGGTCGCGGACGAGGGCGGAGCGGTTGCCCCACGGCATGGTGCTCGGCGGGAGCACCACGTCCTCGCTCCGGGGTCCGAGCTCGGCGAAGGCGCGGTCGACGTCGGGCACCTCGAACTCGAGCAGGACGGAGCGGTTCGACGCGGGGACGACGGCGCCGTCCAGCACGGCGACCGTCGAGGTGTGGGCGATCGCGAGGGTCGCGCCCGCTCCGGTGAACTGCGCGAAGACCGGCGCCGGGCGCTCGGCCGGTCGGCCGACGACCTGCTCGTAGAAGGCGACGAGGGCGTCGAGGTCGTCGGTGACGATGCGGAGGGAGGTGAACGACATGGGGCTCCTTCAGGGGCGGGGACGAGGTGGAGGCACCAGGCTCGCCGATCGTCGCGACACCGTCCTGTCGGTGTTTCCGCAGATCGTCCGCGACTCCGCGAGGTCCGCGGCGGCCGTCCCCGGAGCAGGTCAGTCGTCGACGACGGACCGCAGCCGTCCGTACTGGAGCGCGAGGTCCTCGGCTCGCAGGGTGCGCTGCGGAGGCCGCTCGTCGGTCACCTCCACCGACAGCATCCGGTCGCCGCGGAACGCCCGGACCCCCTCCCGCAGTCGGCACCACGCGATCAGGTGCCAGTGCTCCTCCTTCCCGATCGAGCCGAGCGGTTCGACGTCGCGGACCGACTCCGCGCCGCTGCTGTCGCGGTAGCGGAGCCGGACGACACGATCCGCTCGGAGGGCCGTCGCGAACTCCGCCGGGACGACCGCCTCCTCCTCGCTCTCGAGGAAGTGCACCCGGGAGGCGACCGCGCCGGCGCGGGCGGCCACGTCGTCCGGCAGGACCGCGAGCGTCTTCCGGGCAGCGGTCCTGGCTGCCTGCCGGAACGGACTGCGCCGCAGCGCGCTGAGGCCGATCAGCACGGCGACGGCCTCCTCCACCGTGAATCCGGCCGGCCCGAGGGTCGCGGACGCGTCGATGACGTAGCCGCCCGTGCGGCCGGGCTCCGCCCAGATCGGCAGACCCGCCTGCTGCAGCGCGGACAGGTCCCGCTCGATGGTCCGCACCGACACCTCGAACCGCTCGGCGAGACGGCGCGCGCTCCGCGGCCGGGGCGAGACCGCCCGCAACTCCTCGACGAGCCCGTACAGACGATCGGTGCGGTTCACCCGACCATCATCCGCCCGGGCGCGCCAGGTCGCGGTCGTCAGCGGACTCACTGTGCGGCGGTGCTTCCGCTCGACGCGCGATCAGGTCAGCGCCGGCAGTTCGCGGGTGGTCTCGGCCACGGCGGTGAGCCGGGCGGCGAGCCTCTACCGTTGCACCCGTGCCCCTCCTTCTCGCCGACCTGCTGTCGTGAGAGCGCTCGTCGCCTGGCTCGAGCACCGCCAGATCCCGCTCTACCTCGCCGCGATCGCCGCCGGCGCCGCTCTCGGACTGCTGCTGCCCGCCGCGCACCACCTCGAGGTCGCGATCGAACCGGTGCTCGCGCTGCTGCTGTTCGCCACGTTCCTCGGGGTCCCGTTCGCCGCGATCGGACGGTCTCTGCGCGACGGCCGCTTCCTCGCCGCGGTCGGGGTGCTGAACTTCGTCGTCGTGCCGCTCGTCGCCTACGGGCTGTCCCGATTCGTCGCCGACACTCCGGTGCTGCTGTTCGGGGTCCTCCTGGTGCTCCTGACGCCGTGCATCGACTACGTGATCGTGTTCGCCGGGCTCGCCGGAGGGGCGTCCGACCGGCTGCTCGCCGCCGCACCGCTGCTGATGCTCGCGCAGATCCTCCTCCTCCCCGTGTATCTGCTGCTCTTCATCGGTCCTGCGGGGGTGGCGGTGGTCGACGCCGGTCCGTTCGCGCGGGCGTTCCTGCTGCTGATCGTGATGCCGCTGTCCGCGGCCGGGCTGGTGCAGGCCCTGGCGCGCCGACACAGAGCCGGCCGGATCGTCGAGTCCACGATGCTCGGGCTCATGGTGCCGCTCATGACGGCCACGCTCTTCACCGTCGTCGCCTCCCAGTCCGGCGCCGTGGGCGCCTCGGCCGGCCGGCTTCTCGTTCTCGTCCCGCTCTACGCGGGATTCCTCGTGGTCATGACCGCTCTGGGGCTAGGTGCTGGACGCGTCTTCCGACTCGACGTGCCCGCGACGCGCGCCCTCGTGTTCAGCGGCGCGACCCGCAACTCGCTCGTCGTGCTGCCTCTCGCACTCGCGCTCCCGGCACCGCTGTCGCTCGCGCCCGTCGTCGTCGTCACGCAGACTCTCGTGGAACTCGTCGGCATGGTCGTCCTCGTCCGACTGCTCCCTCGGCTCGCCCGAGACCGAGCAGTGCGGGCCGGCCCGGTCTGACGCGGACTCACCAGCGCCCGAGACGACCCGGGCCTGCAGAAGGGCCGCCCGGGGAGTCGCCCGGGAGGTATTCGCCGGTCAGTCCTTCTCCGGTCTGCCCGCAGTCCCCGCGTCAGCGGGCTCATCGGCCGGGGCGACAGGAGCTGCGGACTCGACCGCGGTGGGCTGGACCTCGGCTGATCTCGCATTCCTGGCGGCGAGGCGCTTCTTCTGGGACTTGCCGGTGCTGAACGGGCTCACCCACAACCAGGAGAAGCGCCGCAGCGACTGGAAGAGGAACAGCGAAGCCCAGAGGGAGAACACCGTCAGGGCGAACGGGAAGACCGTCGCCGGAAGGGTTGGGACATTCGTCTCGCCGAGCAGGGGGACGAATGCGACGACGACCGCGATCACGAAGAGGTGCAGGAGATAGATCTGGAAGCTCTGCTGCCCCATGGTGACGAAGATCTTCAGTGCGCGGACCTTGACGAGGTACTGGGAGCCGGCGATGCCCGCGATGATCGCGACCGAACTGGCGATCAGGATGACGCCCGGAACGCGGTTGGCGTCGAAGGCGACGATCACCGCGATGATGCCGAGGTAGGCCACCGCGAGCGCGAGCGCCTGCCAGAGCTTCACGCGAGCGGCGAAGCGGTAGAACGTGCGGGGGATGAACATCGCCACGAGGAAGAAGATGAAGTTCTGGAGCACCCGGTCCCAGCCGATGTTGTCGGTGTCCAGCAGGCCGGTGGTCGTCGCCGCGACGGCCAGCAGCCCGGCCACCGAGAGCTGGATCCATCGGGGCACCTTGCGGATCGCCCAGGCGAGGATGCTGAAGATCGCGAGAGCCCAGATGAACCAGTAGCTGCTCGACGGCAGGATGGGCAGCACCAGCACGTTGAGCGGGTCCGTCGGTGAGGTGGCCTCCGACCGCGAGAACGGGACGATGAGGTAGAAGACGACCCGGATGAACGACCACAGCAGGTAGAGGTACACCAGCGCGAGGACCCGGCGGCGCCACAGCTCGGCGAACGTCCACGTCAGCATCCGGGCGGCCGTGAGGCCCGCGATGAAGAAGAACACGGGCATGGGGAAGTAGAGCAGCACCGTGCGGAGCTTCGGAACGTACCCCTCGAGGCCGAAGAATCCCAGGAACAACGACGAGTGGTAGAGCACGACGAGGCTGATCGCGACGCCCTTGGCGAAGTCGATCCACTCCCGCGACTCGGGGCGCTTCACCACGGCGCCTGTCGTGCTCGACCCGGTCATCCGCCGCTCCTCGCGTGGGCGCACACGGCGCGATCACTGTTCACTGATTGCTGTGGATCCATTGCGCCCCCAAGATGTCGAATTCGAACCGGATGCGAATGAGCCCCCGGTTCATTCCCCGTACGGGTCCTGAGAGTACGGGAAAGTTTCCGATCACGGACGAGTCGATGGAGTATCGAGGCGGCACGGGAAGTCCGGACGCCTCGCCGCCGCCTGTCCGCGGAGATCGCCCGTCCGATCCCGGAGTCGCTCGGTGGATCGGGACGGGCGGCGGAGGATCGCAGACGAATGGACCGTCGAGAGACCCGCAGACGGCGCTTTCGTCCAGCCCCCGGGGTCGCGGACCCGAAGATCGAGACGAAACCGGCGTGCGGCCAGGACACCTCGACCTCTCCGGCATACTCCATGACGTGAACGACGCCACCACCGCCCCCAGTCTCGACGGCCGCGAGTTCGTGATGACCTCCTCGACCAACAGCGCGGTCGACCCGGAGTCGCCGTCGCGGTTCCACTACTCCGAGCGCGACGGAGTGGTGTGGGGCGACTACGTCGGCGACACCGTGACCTTCGGCCGGTTCGTGGGCACGCGCACGGGTGACGCACTGCAGGTCTCGTTCGTGCACCAGCTGATCGACGGCGGGACCGTGGTCAGCGGCACCGGCGGCAGCCGCGTCGAGCTCGACGGCGAGGGCCTGCTGCGGCTCGTCGAGGAGTTCGAGATCGACGGCGACGACCACGTCAGCATCTGCGTCGAGGTCTGACGCTCAGCGCGCCGCGTCGCGGCCGTTCCCCGCGGTGGTGAACCGCGTCATGCCGAGCCGGTTCGTCGATCCGGAGCGGTCGGGGATGTCGGAGGGCAGCAGGTAGGCCTTGCGCACCACCTCGTCTAGCACGACGACCGAGACCACCGACTTCACCTCGGGCCGGGCCGCGACCACGCCGGTGACGAAGTCGTGCACGCCGCCGATGTCGAGCGAGCGGACCAGGAGCATCGCGTCGTGCTCGCCGGTCGTGATGCAGCAGTACTCGACGTCGGGCATCTGGAGGATGCCCTCGCGGAACCGGTGCCACGACTGCGGGTGCACCGTCACGAACACCAGGGCGCAGACGTCGAGCCCCACCTTGCCGGGATCGACCAGGGCCGAGAACCCGGTGATGACGCCGGATGCGGTGAGCTGCTCGACCCGGTTGTAGACGCTCGCCCGCGAGACGTTCACCCGCTCGGCCAGGGCGGACATCGAGATGCGGCCGTTCTCGCGCAGGACGGCCAGGATGCGCAGATTGAGGTCGTCGAGCCCGCCCGCGCTTTGTCCAGCGACCGCACCGGCGGCCGGATCGGTGATCGACATAATCCACTCCTTCATCGCTGCGGGCGGCAGTTCGTCCACGATAGCGGCCCTCTGGAAACGGAGTGCGTCGCGATGTGCCATCGTTTCGCAACACGTCCAGCCGAACCCTCGCCAGGAGGCCTCCATGGTTGTCCGCTCCACCCGCACCCCGCGCTCCGCCCCGACGCGAGTGGTGATCGCCGCTGCGGCGGTCTCGCTCGCCCTCCTCGTGGCGGGCTGCTCCTCGGGCCGCGTCGACACCGCCGACGGCAGCAGCGCGACGCTCACCATCAACAAGGCGTTCGACCTGAAGACCGCCGACCCGGGCCGCATGTACGAGCCGACCGGCCAGATGGTCGACAAGGCGCTCTACGAGACCCTCCTCACCTTCGAGGGCGGCGACGTCTCGCAGGTCGTCGACGGCCTCGCGAGCCTCGAGCAGTCCGACGACGCGAAGACCTTCACCCTCACCCTGAACGGCGAGCACACCTTCTCGGACGGCACCGCGATGACCGCCGACGACGTGGTGTTCTCGCTGCAGCGCGTGATCGGCCTCAAGGGCAACCCCTCGTTCCTCCTCGACGGCGTCACCGTCACGAAGAAGGACGACACGACGGTGGTGCTGACCACCGAGAACCCCACGCCCGCCCTGCCGGCGATCCTGGCGAACCCGGCGCTCGGCATCCTGAACTCGAAGGTCGTGAAGGAGAACGGCGGCACCACCGACGAGACCGACACCGCCGAGACGTTCCTCAACACCACCTCCGCCGGCTCCGGCCCGTACGTGCTCGACACGCTCGACCTCGCCTCGCAGGTCGTGCTGACCGCGAACGAGAACTACGACGGCGACGCCCCGGGCTACGGCCGCGTGGTCATCCAGAACGTCGAGGGCGCGACCCAGAAGATCAACGTCGAGGGCGGCAGCGCCGACGTCGCGCTGGACCTCTCGGGCACCCAGGCGGAGGCGCTCGGCGACTCGGTCGCGGTGACCAGCGACCCGTCGGCGAACGTGATCTTCCTGCTGCTCAACCAGAACCCGAGCGTCTCGGCGATCACGTCGAACCCCGACTTCGTGAAGGCCGTGAAGGAGGCCGTCGACTACGACGACCTCGTCTCGATCGCCGGCAACGGCACCGCCCAGGCGTCCGGCGTCATCCCGAGCATGCTGCTCGGCGCCCTGCCCGAGAGCGGCGCGCTCACCCAGGACCTCGACGCCGCGAAGGCGGACCTCGCGAAGAGCGGCTACGCCGGCGAGTCCGTGACGCTCAACTTCCCGAGCGACATCAGCCTGAACGGCATCGACTTCCCGACCATCGCGCAGCGCATCCAGTCGCAGCTGAAGGACGCCGGCATCACCGTCGAGCTCGCCCCGGCCCCCGTCGCCACCGAGCTCGACGCCTACCGCAACGGCACCGAGACCATGGGCCTCTGGTACTGGGGCCCGGACTACCCGGACCCGAGCGACTACCTCGTCTTCACCCCGGGCGACGTCGTGGGCCTCCGCTCCGGCTGGACCGACGGTGCGGCCCCCGCGATCTCGGCGCTGGCCGACGCCGCGGCCACCGGCGGCAGCGACGACGAGCGCCAGGCGCGCTTCGAGGAGCTGCAGACCGCGCTGAACGCCGACGGCCCCTTCATCCCGCTGCTCCAGCCCGGCAACAACATCGCCGCGGCGAAGGACGTCTCGGGTGTCGTCTACAACGCGGTGTGGACCATCGACATCGCGGCCCTCGCCGCGCAGTAGCCCGTGTCCACCACCACGACGGCCGTCCGGACCCCGCGTCAGCGCGGGGGCCGGGCGGCCCACCCGTTCCTCCGCTACGCGCTCCGCCGCGTGCTCACCTCGCTGCTACTGGTGGTGGGCGTGACCCTCGTCACCTTCATCCTGACCAACCTCGTGCCGGGCGACCCCGTGGCGGCCGCCCTCGGCCAGCGCGCTGCGGAGGATCCGGAGATCGTCGCGCAGTTCCGCGCCCAGTACGGTCTCGACCAGCCGCTCGTCGTGCAGTACTTCACCTATCTCGGCAACCTGCTGCACGGCGACCTCGGCGTCTCCACCACCACGCACAACCCGGTGGTCGCCGACCTGGCGAAGGCGCTGCCGGCCACCCTGGAGATCGCCTTCGGCGCCATCGTGCTCAGCGTGATCATCGGCGTGCTGTTCGGCACCGTCGCCGCCTACCGGCGCGGCAGGGCCTCCGACCACGTTCTGCGCGTCGTATCGCTGGCCGGACTCAGCGTGCCGACCTTCTGGCTCGCGCTGGTCCTCTACTACGTCCTCTACTTCCAGCTGCGGATCGCGCCGGGATCCGGCCGGCTGAGCAGCGACTTCACCACGCCGCCGACGGTGACGGGCCTCTACACGGTCGACGCCCTGCTCGCCGGCCAGCTCGACACCTTCCTCGACGCGGCGTCGCACCTCTTCCTCCCCGTGCTCGTCCTGACGCTCTACACGGTGGGCCTGCTGACCCGGTTCGTGCGCACCGCGGTGCTCGAGATCCTCGACCAGGACTACGTGCGGGCCGCCCGCGCGAAGGGGCTGCCGAACCGCGCGGTCACCTTCTCCTACGTGCTGCGCGGGGCGAGCATCCCGATCCTCACCGTCGTGGGCCTCGCCTTCGGCAGCCTGCTCAGCGGCACCGTGCTCGTCGAGGCGGTCTTCGGCTGGCCCGGGATCGGCTCCTACGCCTACCAGGCCGCGTCGCACCTCGACCTGCGCGGCATCATGGGCGTCGGCCTGCTCATCGGCGTGATGTACCTGCTCGTGAACCTGATCGTCGACCTGCTGTACGGCGTGCTCGACCCGAGAGTGAGGCTGGCCTCGTGACGGATCCGCGAACCACCCGGTCCGACCCGCGCGACGGCGCTCCGGCCGGTCCGCGCGACGGCGTCGGTGCCGGAGTGCTCGACCCGGTCGCCGTCCCCGGCCTCCGCCTGCGCCGCCCCCGCCTGCGCCTGGGCCGCTGGTCGGCGCCGCTCGGACTCCTCGGCGCCGCCGTCGGCGTGCTCTGGATCCTCATCGCCGTGCTCGCCCCCGTCATCGCCCCGCACGATCCGCTCGCGCAGGACCTGCCCCTCCTCCAGGCGCCCGGCGAGGGCACGCTGATGGGGACCGACGCGCTCGGCCGGGACGTGTTCTCGCGGGTGATCTGGGGTGCCCGGGTCACGATCCCGCTCGCCCTGCTGCTCGTCGTGATGTCGGTGCTGATCGGCGCGATCGTCGGATCCGTCGCCGGATTCCTCGGCCGTGCGGTCGACGAGGTCGCGATGCGCATCACCGACCTCGTGATGGCGTTCCCCACGGTCATCCTGGCGATGGTGATCGCGGCCGCGCTCGGAGCGTCGCTCCTGAACGCGGTGCTCGCGGCGCTGATCGTGTCGTGGCCGTCCTACGCCCGGCTGACCCGCGGTCTCGTGCTCGGCCTCCGCTCGTCGAACTACGTCGTGTCCGGACAGCTGCTCGGCTTCTCGCCGCTGCGCTCCCTCGTCCGCGACATCGCGCCCAACATCGTCGGCCCGGTGCTCGTCCTGGCGAGCCTCGACATCGGCACGGCCATCCTCCTGCTGTCGGGCCTGTCGTTCCTCGGGCTCGGCGCGAAGCCGCCGACCGCCGAGTGGGGCTCCATGGTGTCGGACGCCATCCAGAACTTCGACGCGTGGTGGATCGGGGTCTTCCCGGGCCTGGCCATCCTCACCGTCGTCATCGCGTTCAACTTCGTCGGCGACGCCCTGCGCGACGCCCTGGACCCGCGGTCGCAGACGATCCGCGGAGGAGGCGCCACGCTGTGAGCGACGCACTGACCATCAGCGGGCTGCGCATCCGCACCCGCAGCCACGCCGTCGTGGACGGCATCGATCTGGCGCTGCGCCGCGGCGGCATCCACGGTCTCGCCGGCGAGTCGGGCTCGGGCAAGACCATGACCGCCCTGGCGGTGCTCGGACTGCTGCCCGGATCGATGACGGCCAGCGGGAGCATCCGCCTCGCCGACGACACCGGCGACGGCACGACGGAGCTCGTCGGCGCGTCCCGGCAGGTGCTCGGCGCGGTGCGCGGACGCCGGGTCGCCATGGTCTTCCAGGACCCGTCGACGAGCCTGCACCCGCAGCTCACCGTGGGCCGCCAGCTCACCGACCACCTGCGCCACCACCTCGGTCTCGGCAAGGAGGCCGCGCGGTCCAGGGCCGAGGCCCTGCTCGAGCGGGTGCGGGTCCCGGATGCCCGGGCCTCCCTCGGGCGCTACCCCCACCAGTTCTCCGGCGGTCAGCGGCAGCGCATCGCGATCGCGGTGGCGCTCGCGTGCGAGCCCTCGGTGCTGCTGGCCGACGAGCCGACGACCGCGCTCGACGTGACCGTGCAGGCCGGAGTGCTGCAGCTGCTGCGGGAGCTGGTCGACGACGGCGGGCTGAGCATCCTGCTCGTCACCCACGATCTCGGCGTGATGAGCGCCGTGGCCGACGAGGTGACGGTGATGCGCCAGGGGCTCGTCGTGGAGTCGGCTCCGCGCGAGCGGCTGTTCACCGCGCCCGAGGACGAGTACACGCGGGCGCTGCTCGCGGCTCTGCCCGGCTCGAGCTTCGAGGAGAGCCCGGAGGAGCTGGTCGCCGAGCTCGTCGAGGGGCACGAGAGGGCCGCCGCCGCGGACGATCCGGGCGCGGCCACGGCAGGCGACGTCGAGAGGGGTGCGCGATGAGCGCGGGAGTGGTTCTCGAGGCCGATGGCATCGTGGTCGAGTACGGGCGGCGACCGCCGCTGCGTGCCGTCGACGGGGTCGGCTTCCGGGTGGCGGCCGGCGAGGTCGTGGCGCTGGTCGGCGAGAGCGGCTGCGGCAAGTCGAGCCTCGCACGCGCGGTGGTCGGCATCGAGAAGCGCCGCGGCGGGGACGTGCGCCTGAACGGCGTCGACGTGCCCGCGCTCGGACTCCGTCGGCGCAGTCCGGTGATGACCGGCATGCAGATGGTCTTCCAGGATCCGAACTCCTCGCTGAACCCCCGTCGCCGCATCGGCGAGCAGATCGGCGACGGCGTCCGGGCGGCGCTCGCCCGGGGCGCCGAGGGCTCGGACCCGGCCGACTGGCTGCGCCGCGTCGGGCTCGACCCGGCGATGGCGAGCCGGTTCCCGCACGAGTTCTCCGGCGGCCAGAAGCAGCGCATCGCCATCGCGCGGGCCCTCGCGGCGCGGCCGCGGATGCTCGTGGCCGACGAGCCGATCTCGGCCCTCGACGCCTCGACCCAAACGAGCGTCGCCGCGCTGATGCGCTCGCTCAGCGTCGAGGCCGGCGCGGGCATGCTGTTCATCTCGCACGACCTCTCGGTGGTCCGGCGCATCGCCGACCGGGTGCTCGTGATGTACCGCGGCCGGGTCGTGGAGTCGGGGGAGACCGAGACGGTGTGGCAGAGCCCGCTGCATCCGTACACCCGGGCGCTGCTCGCGGCGATCCCGCTGCCGGACGGCCTGGGGAGGCTGCCGCTGGCTCCGCTCGACTCCGACCGGGTGGCCTGGCTCGAGGAGCTGCCCGACGCGCTGGAGCGGGCGGGCGCGTGAGCGCTGTGGAGGAGGCCCGGGCAGAGGAGTCCGCACTCTGGAGCATGCCGAGGGCCGTGAACCGCAGCCCGCTCCCCGGGGACGGCGCGTTCATGACCGCCGGCTGGGCCGATCCGGAGCCGGTGATCGACCCCGACGACCCGGTGCTCGCCTACACCGCGGAGCGCCGGTCGCGACTGGCGCAGGCGCTGCCCGCCGAGCTGCTGATCATCCCCGCCGGCCTGCCGCGGGTGCGCTCGAACGACAGCGACCACCGCTTCCGCCCGGGCACCGACCACGTGTGGCTGACGGGCAACGGAGTCGCCGAGAGCGTGCTCGTCGTCGACACGACGGGAGGGGAGGCCGGCTCGATCCTGTACCTGCGTGCTCCCTCCGGCCGCGACGGCGACGAGTTCTGGCAGAACGACGCGCTCGGCGACCTCTGGGTCGGGCCGCGGCCGTCGCTCGCCGAGACGCAGGCAGCACTGGGCATCGAGACCCGGCCGCTGGCCGACTTCACCCGCGACGTGGAGCGGGCCGCGCGGCGGGCCCGGCGCATCCGGGTCCTGCCCACCCTCGACGAGAGCGTCGACGAGCTGGTGCGGAGCATCTGCGGACCGGAGCTCGGACCGCACCTCGTGCTCAAGGCGACGCTCGACGAGCTGCGCCTGATCAAGAACGACTGGGAGATCGGACGGCTGCAGCTCGCCGTCGACGGCACGGCGCGGGGCTTCGACGACTGCCTCGAGGCGTGGCAGGTCGCCCGCGCGATGCCCCGCGGCGAGCGCTACCTCGAGGGCACCTTCGCCCGCCGCGCCCTGGTCGAGGGACAGGGGCCGGCCTACGGATCGGTCGTCGCCTCGGGAGCGCACGCCACGACCCTCCACTACACGCGGAACACCGGGCCCCTCGCCGACGGCGACCTCGTCCTGATGGACATGGGCGTCGAGCTGCCCTCGCTCTACGCCGCCGACATCACCCGCACCTTCCCGGTCAGCGGAGAGTTCACCCCGCTGCAGCGGGACGTGTACTCGATCGTGCTGCGCGCGCAGCAGGCCGGCATCGACTCCCTGCGCGCGGGAGTGCGCTTCCAGGACTACCAGGACGCGTGCGGGCGAGCCCTCACCGAGGGGCTGATCGACCTCGGCCTGATCCGCTGCTCCGTCGACGAGGCCATGGCCCCGTCGGCGTCGTACCACCGCCGGTGGAGCATCTCCCGCGCCGGGCACATGCTCGGGATGGACGTGCACGACTGCAACCACGCTCCGCACGAGACGTATCTCGGCGGAGTGCTCGCGGCCGGCCACACCCTCACCGTCGAGCCCGGCCTCTACTTCCAGCCCGGCGACCTGACGGTCCCCGCCGAGCTGCGGGGCCTGGGCATCCGGATCGAGGACGACCTCGTCGTGACGGAGACGTCGTCGATCCTGCTCTCGGCGGCGATGCCGCGCACGCCCGACGCGGTGGAGGAGTGGATGGCGAGGTTGGTGGGCTGAGAGGTCGGGCCCTCGACGCGATCGGCCGACGCGGCCTACGGGAGCTGCGGGGGCGCGATCAGTTCGAGGAATCCGCCGAGGTCACCTTCGAGGTAGATGATGCGCGTGCCGGCTCGGGCGCCAGCGGTCATCCGGTGAGGTGTCCCGACCGGTCTCCAACCGTGTCCAGCGCAGAGCTCGAGGACACGATCGAGGTCCGAGACCGTGAGCGCGATGTGCACCGTGCCGACCTGTGCGGGCGAGCCGGCGGACTCGAGCTGTCGGGGCGGGTCGTACTGCAGCAGCTCCACACGGTGGGGGCCGAGGGTCACCGTCGCTGCGCGGATCACGGCTCCACGGACGCCGGTGGTCGCCGCCGTGACCTCCACGTCGAGCGTGAAGGTGCGCTCGAGCACGAACCCGAGACCGGAGCACCACAGCACCAGCGCGTCGTCGAGGTCGGCCACGGTGAGACCGGAGTGAGCGACGTCGGAGACGAGCGGTGATGTCATGACCTCAGTATCGAGCTCCGACACGCCTGCCTGAGGATGTGCGGCACTCCTCACCCTCCCTGGGTGAGGCCGGTGATCAGGTTGATGGCGACGGCGACGACGAAGGTGCCGAAGAAGTAGGACAGCAGGGCGTGGGCCAGGGCGATCCGGCGTGAGGGGGTGGAGGACTGGGTGATGCTGCTCGCGCTGTAGGCCATCCCGATCGAGAACGCGGTGTAGGCGAAGTCGCTGTAGGACGGGTCCTCGTCCTGGTCGAAGTCGAAGCGGTGACGGTCGTCGAGGTAGTACATGCGCGCGTATTTGAAGGCGTAGACGGTGTTGACGAGCGCCCAGGCCGCGACGACCCCGACGACCGCGAGGATCGCGGCCGCGGATCCGACGGGGTCCTTCTGCTGGCTGCGGAGGAGTGCGACGACCCCGAGGACGAGGCTGAAGAAGGTGGCGGCGATGATGAGCGAGTCGACCAGCCTCCGGGACCGGTCCTCGTGGCGGGCGAGGTCGCGGGTGCGTTCCGGGCCGGCCGGCCAGGCCGTCGACCAGGCCCAGACGAGGAACACTGCCGCGGCGATCGCCCAGCCGAGCAGAGGCGACAGATCGGGGACCGCAGTGGACCCTGAGCGCTCGGGCCGGAGATCCTTCAGACGGGCACGATCGGCCCCAGCACATTGAGCGCGACGACGGCCACCAGCTGGACGACGCCCGCGGTGACCAGTCGACCACCGAGGTGCGACGTGTCAGCGGGCCGCTCGGTCACCGAGCCGATCCGTACTGCTCCCGACGTCGTCCGGCACGTGAGTCAGGATGTCGCCCACCTGGCAGCCGAGGACCTCGCAGATGGCGTCGAGTGCTGAGGCACTCACACCATCATCCTGCGAAGAGGGGGCGGTGTCAGCCGGAGAGGGCAGTGCCCGAGAGCGGGTGGGTCAGTCGTCGTCGCCGTCGGGCGCGGGTGCCTGATCGGTGCTGGTGCTCGAGGTGGAGTCGGACCAGACTGCTTGTGCGCCGGAGTCGCCGATGCGGACGACGTCGATGGTCGCTCCGACGGAGATGGCGATCGCTGCGACGGCGAGCACGATCCCGACGAGGGGGCGGCGGGTGGTGGCGGCTCGGTCCTCGGTTCGTCGCGTGCGGCGGAACCAGAGCCACTGGGCCAGGGCGACGAGGAAGAGGCCGGCGGCCCAGGGGAGCAGGTGGTCGCCGAGCTCGGTGTGCTGCTCGAGGATCGCGGACGGCTCCGTCTCGCGTTCGAGGGCTTCGCCGGCCTGCGTGGTGAGCGGGACGGCGATCAGCGCGGCGAGGGCGATGATCGGGGTGAGGATCCCGAACTTGCGGCGGGCGGCGGGCCAGACGCTGCCGAGGACGAGCATCAGTGCGGCGAGGGGGAGCAGGACGACGACGGCGTGCACGAGGAGCGGGTGGAGGGGGAGGCCGTTGATCTGCCAGTCGTTCATCGGGTGCGCCTTCGGTCGAGGGGGGCTGTCCTCGTGACGCTAACGCGCCCCGTCCCGTGCGCTCTGCCGGTGGACGGGTTCGTGTGAGCCCTCGAACGATCGCTCGCCCGTCCTCGGAGCCGACTCCCCGCTTCAGGCCGAGATGCGACGTGCCGACCGGGCGGGGAGTCAGTGCGTGTGCTCGCTCGCCGGCGCGATCAGGCGACGGAGCCGGTCGGTGACGAGAAGCGCGCCTGTTGCGTCGACGGTGAGGACGTCGACGTCGAAGCGGTCGGTGACGGTGTCGAGCGTCGGAGCGCCGCCGGCGAGGATCGCGGTCGCGAGGACGTCGGCGGTGACGATGTCCTCGGCGATCACGGACACCTGCACGAAGGGGACGTCGCCGGGCTCGGCAGGTCGGCGCCAGACGTGCTCGCCGCGTTCGGCGGTCCCGGAGGTGGCGATCGCGCGGCGTCCGTCGCCGAGGGGGACGACGCAGAGCAGCGCCTGCCGGTCGCCGGGATCAACGATCCCGACCCTCCAGCTGCCGGCGGGCGAGGTGAGGACGTCGCCCCCGACATCGAGGAGCCATTCGCCGTCGCCGAGCAGCCGGGCCGCGTGCGCCATGGCGGTCGCCTTGACGGTTCCGGCGAGGTCGATGACGCCGTCGGGTCGGTGCGGGGTGAAGGCGCCGTCGGTCGCGATGCGCCAGTGGAGTGCTTCGGTGTAGGCGGTCCGCATCTGCTCGGACGCGGCAGTCAGCGCGAGCTCGCCGCGGGCGATCCGGGACGCCTCCGACTCCGGCCGGTACAGGCTGAAGCGGGCGTCGGCGTCGGCGAAGACGGCCTCGACGTCGTCCACTGGCGCATCGTCGGCGGCGCGCAGGCTGGCGACGGTGCCCATGGTCGTGAACGTGTGCACGGTCAGCGTCCGGCCTGGTCGATCGCCGATTGCAGGGAGGTGAGGTAGCCGTCGCTGGTGTAGGTCGCTCCGCTGACCGCCTGCACGTGCGCGGACTGGGCGGCGAGGACTTCCTGACGCAGGATCGGCGCGGCCCGGTGCGAGATCGACACGGATCGGCCGTCCTTGTCCGTGAGGTGCACGGCCGTGACGTCGGTGATCTGCCCGCCGGCGACGGTGATCGCGACCTGCACAGCGCCGAAGCGGGTCGCCACGGACGAGCCGGTCCAGGTGCCGTCTGTCGAGGCGGACGGGCTAGCGGTGGCCGTCGAGCTCGCGCCTGCCGAAGGATCGGTGGTCGCGCCCGCGGAGGGCGCTGTGGGCGTCGTCGGGGTGGGGGAGGCCGGGGTCGGCGTGGTCACCGCGGGAGCCGCTCCGTCCGTGGCCGTGGTGGCGCTCGTCCCGGTGGCGAGCGGGGAATCGGTGGCGCCGGCCGATCCGAGCTGCCAGCCGGAGACGAGGACGGCGAGGGAGGCGAGGACGCTGGCGACTGCTGCTCGTGTTCTCACCAGTCGAACCTCTCCACGTGGATCTGCCGGTCGGGCAGGCCTGCCGCTCGCGCGTCGCGGACGACGAGGTCGGCCCAGGCGGTGGGACCGCAGACGAACAGGTCGGAGTCGAGCAGGCCCGGCAGCGCCGAGGCGAGCGTCACACCGCGGGCGATGGACTCGGCGGACATCCACGTCGCGAGCCCTGCGGGCCGCCGGCCGATCATCCCGAACAGTGCGCCGTGGCTGCTGCGGACCAGTGTCTGTGTCTCGTCCCAGAGGTAGGTCTGGGAGTCGTCGGTGGCGCGCAGCAGGACGGTGGCCTCGCCGGGGCGCAGGCCGCCGTGCTCGAGGAGCGCTCGAGCGGGGGTGATGCCGATGCCGGCGGCGATGATCGCGAGGCGCGGGGCGGTGCGGGCGACGTCGGTGAAGATCCCGTAAGGGCCCTCGATCGAGACCGCGGTCCCGGAGCGCAGTCGTGCGAGCCGGTCGGTCCCGGCTCCGAGTGCGCGGACGGTGATCCGCGCGCGGGTGTCGGTCGGGACGGCGGAGAAGGAGATCGGGTGGGCGTGCCACCAGGTGCCGTGGCTCCAGAACCGCCAGATCGCGTACTGCCCGCCGATCACGCCGAGGCGGGAGAGGTCGCGGCCGGAGAGGTGGATGGAGAAGACGCCGGGGGCGATCGTCTCGACGGCCTCGACCCGGATCCGGTGCCGCAGCGTCGTGAGGACCGGTATCGCGAACCGGAACCAGGCGATCGCTCCGAACGCCAGGACGTAGAGGGCGATCCAGTAGACGCGCTGCGGGGTGCTCCCGGCGAGGACCTGGCCGGCGGAGAGCTGGTGGGGGACGGCGACGAGGACGGCCGCGTAGCTGAGGAGGTGGATCGCGTGCCACGCCTCGTAGGCGAAGCGGCGGCGCACGGCGACGAGGGAGGTGACGACGACGAGAACCAGCAGGGTGCTGCCGAGCAGCGCCAGGAGCATGTCGGCGCCGGAGTACAGAGCGAGCGTCTCGTTCCACAGCGTCAGCCCGTCGGTGAGGGCGTAGCCGACGGTGAGCAGGGCACCGTGCCCGAGGATCAGGTACAGGGCGGGCTTGCCGAGGCGACGGTGCAGCGCCATCGCAGTGTCCTGGCCGAAGGTGCGGTCGATCCAGGGGATCCGGGCGGCGAGGACGAGCATGACCAGGATCAGGTCGGTGCCGACCAGGCCGGCGACGATCCCCGCGGCTGTGAGGGCTCCGGCGAGATCGGTGACCTGCGCGGGTCCGCCGGCTGCGAGGTAGAGCGCGATGGCGAGGGCGACCGAGACCCAGCCGGCGGTGACGAGCGTGTCCGCGGACCGGAGGCGCCGGCGCAGGGATCGCTCGCGGTCTGCCTGCGACCGCCGCAGCGTGGTCGGCGCCTGGGGTGCGGGTGCCCTGGTCGGTCGGATCGTGGTGCTCACGGCGGCGCCCTCCGGTCGGTGTCGCATGCGCCGACCTCGGGTTTCCGGGGGCGCGCTCCTACCGTCGCGGGGGAGTCTTGGTGTCGACTATGAGGGATGCGTGCCGATTCCCCACCGGAGTCCGATTCGTGTTCGAGGTCTCACATGTCACCGCTCGGGCAGCACGACCGTCACCCTCACTCCGGCGGGTCGACAGTTCTCGATGGTGACCGATCCGTCCGCGGTGTCAACGAGAGCTGCGACGAGGGCGAGCCCGAGCCCGCTGCCGCCGTCGCGGCTGGTGCGCGCCTCGTCGGGTCGAGAGAAGCGCTCGAACGCGTGCGGCACGAACTCCTCCGGGATGCCGTGCCCAGTGTCCCGGACGCTCAGCTCGAGGGTGGAATCGTGCTGCTCGAGGAGGAGGGTGATGCGTCCGGCAGGAGGTGTTGCGGCGATCGCATTCGCGCCGAGATTGTCGAGGATCCGCGAGAACGCGCTCACCGAGAGCGGGTAGGGCGCGTCGGCGCGCTCGATCGCGGTATCGAGCTCGATGTCGGGGCCGGTGCCGCCGGTGATCGTCCTCAGCCGGTCGACGGAGTCCATCAGCTCGGTCTCCAGCTCGCTCGCCGTCGCGCGCGCGGTGACGGGCGGGGCGGCGTCCAGCCGGGAGAGCTCCAGGAGGTTCGTCGCCAGGCGGGACAGGCGGGCGAGGGACCCCTCGGCGGCGCGGATCTCTTCTTCGAGGGCGTCCGCGTCGCCGAAGTGCCGGTGCGCGAGTTCGAGCTGGGTGATGACGACTGCCAGCGGCGTGCGGATCTCGTGGCTTGCCGCGGACACCATCTGCCGCTCCCGATCGGCGGTGTCCCGCGTCCGGGCGATGAACGCGTTCAACGTCTCCGCCAGATCCGACAGCTCATCAGTCGCCGGGCCTACGGGAAGCTCGCCGCCGTGCCGGTCGCCGAGCGACGCGGCGGTGCGGCGCATCCGCTCGACCGGACGCAGGGCGGCGCCGGTGAGCAGCCATGCGGCGAGGGCGGACAGGATCACGAGGGCCGCGGCGCTGACGAGCAGCGTCCGGTCCAGGGCCGCGACGGTCAGGTCGCTGCCGGCGCCGCTGCGAGCCGCCCACAGCTCCCACGTGCCCGCACTCGTGTCCAGGGTCCGGGAGACGATCGTGAACCGGACGTCCTCGTCGGTCATCACCGTCGAGGTGCCGTCTCTGCCGGTGCTGCGCTCCAGAACCTCGTGGACGTCGTGCGGCATCGTATCGACGGGGACCGCTCCGCCGGGAGCGCGCGCGAAGATCAGGATCCCCTCGGCCGGAGGGTCGGGGGTCTCGGTCGGGTCCGATCCCAGATCGGCGAGATACGGGGCGAGGTCGCCCTCGGCGAGGGTCACCTCGGACGCGACGACGATGCTGCGGAACTGCCCGTGCAGCACGAGGGTGATCACGCCGACCCCGATCAGCGCGACGAGGAGGCTGCCGAGGGTGATCCGGGAGCGGATCGACAGGGAGCGCAGCAGCCTCACTCGGCGCGCTCCAGCCGGTATCCGGCGCCGCGGACGGTCGTGATCCGGAGGCCTGTGTCGGCGAGGGCGAGCTTCTTGCGGAGGTAGCTGACGTACTGATCCACGAGGGTCGGCTCGAACGTCTCCGTAGACCCCCACACTTCGGCGAGGATCTCCGTCCGGGTCAGTACCTCATCGAGATGCACGGCGAAGAAGCGCAGCAGCGTGAGCTCCTTGACACTCAGCGCGAAGGGACGCTCTCGGACCGTCGCGCGCACGGACAGGGCATCCAGGCGCAGCGCTCCGATCTGGACCACTGGCTGCGGGCCGCTGGCTCGGCGCCGGATCTGTGCGCGGATCCGGGCGCTCAGCTCGCCGAAGTGGAACGGCTTGGTGACATAGTCGTCGGCGCCCGAGTCCAGCCCGAAGATCCGGTCCTCGACGGCGTCCCGCGCCGTGATCAGCACGACCGGGACGGTGCTGCCCGACTCCCGCATCCGTCGGCAGACCTCGAACCCGGTCATCCCTGGCAGCATCACGTCGACGACGGCGACATCGACGTCTCCCGCGGTGAAGGCGATCAGCGCGTCGACGCCGTTGTCGACGAGCTGCACGTCGTAGCCGTCCTCCCGCAGTCCCCGCTCGACGAGGGCACCCATCTGCGGGTCGTCCTCGACGACGAGGATCCGGGACATCAGACTGCGCCGGACGTGCCGAGCAGCAGGCCGATCAGGAACGTCGCCGCGAGGGCCAGAGCGCCGCCGACGACGATGCGGATCATCGGGCGCAGAGCCGGGCTGCCGCCGACCCGTGCGCTGATGTATCCGGTCGCGGCGAGGGCGATCAGCACCACGGCGAAGGTCACCGGAACCCTCCAGTCCGGCGGAGGGAGCAGGATCGCCAGCAGCGGCAGCACGGCTCCCAGGAGGAACGCCAGCGCCGAGGCGCCGGCGGCGGCGAGCGGGCTGGCGACCGCTTCCTCGTTCAATCCGAGCTCCGCTTCCAGATGTGCGGTCAGAGCGTCGTTCTCGGTCAGCTCGCGGGCGACCTGATGCGCTGTCTCCGGGGTCAGGCCACGCGCTCGATAGAGCCAGGCGAGTTCTTCCAGCTCCCCGTCGGGATCCTCGGCCAGCTCGACCCGCTCCTTCGCGATCAGTGCGCGCTGGCTGTCGCTCTGGCTGCTCACCGACACGTACTCGCCGAGCGCCATCGAGATCGCACCGCCGACGACCCCTGCGACGCCCGCCGTCAGGATCGGTGCCGTGGCGGTCGTCGCTCCGGCGACACCCACGACGAGAGCGGCGACCGAGACGATGCCGTCGTTCGCGCCGAGCACGCCCGCTCGCAACCAGTTCAGCCGCCCTGAAATCGCGCTGTCGTGCGGTTCCGCGCGGGGCGAGGAGGGCTGAGGCGTGAATGGGGTCGACATGAGGGCCATGCAAGCACCCACCCCTCGGAAGCGCTAGCCAGAAAAGC
The DNA here is from genome assembly GCF_002932325.1 of Rathayibacter sp. AY1E2. NCBI lineage: Bacteria > Bacillati > Actinomycetota > Actinomycetes > Micrococcales > Microbacteriaceae > Rathayibacter > Rathayibacter sp. AY1E2. The sequence goes on along the minus strand of NZ_PSVO01000003.1, from coordinate 189,390 downwards.
CTGCCCAATCCCGTCGGTGCTGCCCCGGCTGAGAAGAGACGCAGGGAAGAGGCAGAGCCCAGCGCCGGCCGGGAGCTACGGTGCCAGCACATCCCGGACCGAAGGAATCACCATGCCGCTCATCCGCATCGACCTGATCGAGGGCCGCTCCGACCAGCAGATCACCGCACTCGGTGACGCGCTGATGCGCACCCTCGTCGAGGTGTACGGCCTCCCGGAGCGTGACCGCTTCCAGATCGTCACCGAGCACAAGCCCGGCCGGCTCACCGCCCTGGACGTCGGACTCGGTATCGAGCGGTCCGAGCAGATCGTCATCATCCAGATCTTCACCCAGGCCGGCCGCAGCACCGGGGAGAAGCAGGCGTTCTTCGCCGCCCTCGCCGCCGCGCTCGAGGAGGTCGGCGTCGACAGCGCCGACCTCGTCATCGGCTTCGTCGAGAACACCGCAGCCGACTGGTCCTTCGGCTACGGCCGAGCGCAGTATGTCACCGGCGAGCTCGCAGCGCCCGGCAGCGCTTGACGACGAGGTCCGGAGGAGGAGCGCCGCCGGCGACACAAGGATCGTTCACTGGTCGGAGTCGATCAGCCTGCTAAGCGTCCCATCCCGAGAGGCTGCCCTGGAGGTCGTAGTCGCTTGACGATGTGAGCCCGTCGTGGTCATCACGGCCGACATCGGCCGGGTCGACGTGTTCCAGGAAAACTGGCGTGCTCGGTGTGATCAGCGCCCAGACGCGGTGCTGCTGCAGGCCAGGGATCTCGATCATGCCGCCGCCTACGCGGGCAGCCTCCTCGATCGCACGTTCGAGCTCTCCGAGGTTCGTCTCGCCGGCGAGGTAGAAGTGGCGGGTGCCGATAGTCAGCTCAAGTGGTCGCATGAGTCCCCTCGTTCTGCCGCTCACGTCACAGTAGGCGCTGAACTCGGCTTCTCAGCAGGGTCTCGCCTAAGCAGAGTGCGCCTAAGACGAAGAGGGTCTCCAGATCGTTGCCCCGTAAGGGGATCGTTCACAGACACATCGAGGGACTGGCGACGTTCGTCCGTGCAGTCTGAGACGAAACCGTGCTCTGAGGGCATTCACTACTGAGGGGGTGATGTCGGATGGTCGGTGCTACTGAGGTGACGCTGGTGGATCGTCTTCGCGGTGGTGACCCTTCGGCGCTGGATGCTCTCTTCCGGATGCACGGCCGCGCGCTCTACCGCGCCGCGGGAAGCTTCCTCGCGGACGCCGGTCATGCCGAGGACGTCGTGCAGGAGAGCTTCTTCCTGCTCTGGCAGCGCCGCTCGGGCGTGCGCATCGTGGGGGAGTCGGTGCTGCCCTGGCTGCTGGTCACGGTACGCAACCTCAGCTTCTCGACCAATCGCCGCGAGCAGCGCCGACGCCACCTGCCCCTCTCCGACGACACCGCCTCTCGCGGCGTCGACGCGGAGGCGAGCGAGCGGCTGCTGGACGTGCGACGTCTGGTCGAGCAGATGAGCGCGACGGACCGTGCGATCTGGACGGCGTGCATCGAGGACGACCTCAGCTACAGCGATGCCGCGCGTTCCCTCGGCCTGTCCCACGGGACGGTCCGCAATCGCCTCTCGCGGGCACGGGCATCGGTGACGAGAGCCCTGACGGAACGGACAGAGGACCATGGACAGTCGTGACCTGAGCGATGAGCAGCTCGAGCGCATCAGCGCACGCCTCGCGGACCGAATCCGCCGCCGCCGACGTCTTCGCCAGGCCGCGGCGGTGACGCTCGCCGGCATCGCCGGCGCCGTCCTCAGCGCGGCAGTCCTCACGGCGGTGACGACGGAGCGCGGCACTCCGGTCGCAGCGCCCGTCACCTGCTGGGAACAGGACGGGCAGGGCGTTGCCCTGTCGGGCGAGATCCAGACGCCCGCGAAGCAGTCCACTGCGTCGCTCGCAGCGGCGTGCGCTGCGCTCACGGGGACCGACGCAGACGGGACTGACGCAGCCTTGTTCTCCCTCGCAGGAACTCAGGTGTGCCAGGAGGGCGGCCGGATCGAGATCTTCACGGGACTGACCACCGCGGTCGACTGCACCAATCCGCCCGCGACGCAGACCGGAGTGGACCAGTGACCGTCAGGCGGGCGAGAGTCCTCCCCCTCATAATCCTCTGCCTCTCCGCGGCGCTCCTCGTCAGTGGATGCGCGACGAGCGCCGGCAGCCCCGGTTCCCCACCGACGACGCAGATACCCGGCGAGCTGCTCAGCGCCGAGGACGCGACCAGGTCCGTCTACGAGACCACCTCGGTCATCGGCGATCAAGGATCAGGCGGATGGCTGCTCGATCACCCCGTCAGCCTTCGCATCATCGGCATCGACGGCCGGTCGAAGCTCAGCGTCGACGGGCCGTGCAACACGCTGGCCTACGACCTCCAGTCCGCGGGGCTGCAGACGTCCGTGTGGGTCGTCAGCGGGGGCCCCGCGACGACCTACGTCGGCTGCCTCGCCGCCGCTGGCGAACGAGAGCAGTGGCTGATGGACGTCCTGGGTGCCGAGGACGTCAGCCTCACCCAGACCTCCACGACGATGCGCATCCGCTCCGGCCCCGTCACCATCGACGCCACCGCCAGCACGACCCCCATCTCCACCGAGACGCCTGCCGAACCATCGGAGGCGACGGAGGCCCTGACACCCACCGTTCCGACAGAGGGTCCGCCGGGCACCCCCATTGCCACCGCCGCCTCTGAGGGACCGATCATCGACGTCCAGCAGCTGACGAACCCGGCGCTCGACCTGGCCAACGGCACCGGAAGACTCCTCTCGACGCTCAGTGCGGAGGAGAAGAAGCAGTACCCGATCTACGCGGTCGGAACCACGTACGAGGAGCTCGCCGCTTATGACCCCGCTCTCGCGGATCACTACTGGGTCGCACCGGACGAGCCGGTGTGGGCGCTGACCGTGCACGCGCCCGCGGAGAGAACGGACGCGCCCTATGGCTTCGACCTCCATCGGGTGGACGTCTTCACCGCCGTCTACGACGGGATCAGCGGAGAGCTCCTGACGTCACAGGGCGATGTCGACCTCGCGTCTCTCGGTGCGCCCGGCGAGCTGATCACCGCCGGATAGATCCTTAGTTACCGTCCGTATGGGAATCCCCAAACGGGACGCCAGAGGCGATGCGGATGAGGCGAAGCGCGCGATTGCTTGGTGGCGCGCTCGCTACGCTCACGTGATGGTCGGCCTCTCGCAGTGGCGCCGGCGAGCTGACGCTCGCCGTTCGCGCCGCGCCCGGTTCCGGGTTCTGCTCGCTGAGATTTGTGGTGAGTGCTCGCACCCCTGGGTGGAGCACCTCGCGGACGCCGGCCTGGTCGGCAGCCCCGTGTGCTCGGAGTGCGTCTACGAGCTCGAGCATGGGTTCAGTAGCGGACCGATTTGTCACCGACCGGTTCCGATCGATGTGTTGAGTCGCGCTGATGCCGCTGCGGCGGCGGCAGGGCAGGGCCGCAGTGATCAATTGGTCGGAGGAGGCCGGATTCGGGTCGCAAAAGAAGACCGTGACGCCTCTTCGATCGCGACCCTGCGCGAAGCGACAGCCGCTCTCTTCTTCGGGCTGGTCCAGCCCAGAGATGTGATCGCTCTGGCGGCAGATCTTCTCGCAGCGGGGAGTGACGGCGTGTCCCTCGTCGCACTCGCGTCTCTCTACTCCAGCGCCACTCCCGCCGACGCCTTCGACCTCAGCTTCGCGGCACTCATCGAGGCGGGCGCGCGACCGCTAGATCGGGACGGGGAAGAGATCCCGCTTCTCGCGCTGCGCGTCGCATGCCTCCGGTTGCTCGACGGGGACTGGGATCTCCGCTCCTTCTCCTCCTGGGTGCACGACCGCATTGGCCACGAAGGACCGGCAGCTGCGCAGCCCCTTGTCGAGGTCGATGACGAGCTCGACGCACGAGGCATCGGAGCCGGCGAGCGATACCGCCAGAAGGTCCTTCGACTCGCCGCCACCTTCCTCGCTGACACAGAAGGACCGGCGAGCGAGGACCACTAGCGAATCCGTCCGGTGCACGATCGTCAACCGGTCAGTTCCGAGGGCTGGTGTCACCCCAGAGGTCTGTGGGTAAGCACGGCGGCCGGGTCGGGAGACCCGTAACCGAACTCCCCACCAGTGGCTTACCTCACCCGGGTAGGTCCGCGGTGCGTGCTGGCACCGGGGACGTCCCAGGAGGACAGGAGGCCGAGCATCGAGCGCTTGTCCTCGAGGTCGGGGTTCCGGGTCAGGAGGAGGTGCAGATTTCGGACGATGAGGTCGAAGTGCTCTCCCTCGGTCCGCCCTCCGGGGCGGGAGAGAGACGACGCCTCGGCTGGCCAGAGCGAGTCGGTGCCGAGCATCATCTTGACTGGGTACACGCTGACGCCAACCTGCACAGTGACGGGGTAGTAGGAGTTCGTGACGTCCTGTCGCCTCGGTGGGGCCGCGAAGCTCACGAATTCTGCTGCGGGTACGTCGTATGTGAAGCCGCTCGCGGTCCACAGCTCGAACATCCAGTCGGTCCACAGCCCTGAGTCGTCGGGGACGCCCTCGACGTTCGAGTCGCGCTCCATACTGCAGAACAAGGTCCACATGTCGAGTCCCGTGAAGCCGACCATCTTCTCCACGAAAGCTCGCAGGGCGCGGTCAGCCGTCTCGGCGTCGTAGAGCAAGCTGATGTCGTCAGTCACGAGCGCTCCTCTTTCTTTTTGGTCAACGTGGATGGGCGTGGCCAGGCGAGTACGGCTCAAGGGAGTCCCACGGGCTGTTGCTGCTAGTGCGAGTGGTTTGGCCTACTTTGCCCAGCGACGAAGGCGGCGCAGCGTCTTGGGATCTGCGCGCACAATGCCGACGTCCCGATGGAACCGGAATTGAGGGGGAGCATCGACCAGCTCCAGTGCGGCGCGTGCCGAGCGCTGGATCGTGTCGGAGTCGCCTGTTGATCGCCGCCGACGGGCGAGCTCGCGGCCGCACTGCCCCGAGGACGCCGCGCGGCTCGTCGGGTGGAGTCGCGCGACGCTCTACCGCCACCAGGCCAATGCCTCCCGATGGGCGGCTACGGGGCGCCCGGACAATTTGAGCTAGTCCGGCCAGCGACAGGCGCTGCTACGCCTGAATTGACTCTGACTCATAGAAGGGTTTCGGGGGATCCTATTCCGACCGCACCCGCGCCGTGAACCGGCTGCGCGCCATCCTGGTCCACTACTTCCCGTCGCTGGAGGGAGCATTCGACTACGCGACGACCAGGGGACCGCTGGTACTGCTCACCCGGTACGCGACGCCTGGAGTGATCCGGCGGATGGGGGAGAGCAGGTTGGCGGCATGGTTGAAGGGGCAGGGCTGCTGGAAGTCCACGGCGGTGGCCAAAGTCGCGGTCGATGCCGCGCGCGAGCAGACCTCGACCGTGACTGGGGAGGCGGCTGCGGCTCGGCTGGTGAGCCGGTCTGCGCACGACCTGCTGCGCATCCGGGACGAGCTGGCCGACCTCGAGGCGGAAATGGATGCCGTGCTTCAGGGCAGTCCTTCTGCGGAGCTCTTGGTTTCGACTCCTGGATTCGGCCGAAGGCTTGCAGCAGACTTCCTCGCCGCGACTGGCGCCGACCTCGCCGCGTTCGAGACGCCCGACCGCCTGGCCCGCTTCGCGGGCCTCGCTCCTGTGCCTCGTGACTCCGGGAAGATCTCCGGCAACCACCACCGGCCCCGCCGCTACGACCGACGTCTGCTGAACGCCTGCTTCCAGGCGGCATTCATAGCCTCGAGAAACTGCCCAGTCTCTCGCTCGTTCTACGAACGCAAGCGACAGGAAGGCAAGTCTCACAAGCAAGCACTGATCGCTCTCGCTCGGCGACGAATCAACGTGATCTGGGCGATGTTTCGTGACCAGACCCGTTACAGCCCTCCACCCACAGACCCCGCCGGTTCCGCATCACTGAAGCTGCGGGCCTTGCCTCCGCTCAAGCCCCCGGTCGTCGCGCCGGGTGGTTCTCCACGATGACGCCGCAACGACGCGCGGTGCGCTATGCCGTCGATGCACGAAACCGACGCGAACATCGGTGAGATGCAAGGAATTCGAGGCGAAAACAGGTCGAAAGCCGTTGTGTGGATGTACAGCGGTTCACAGCGGCATGCCAGCTTCAATGGCAGCGTCAATTTCTAAGGTAAGCCTCACCAAACTTCCGGTGAAAGGTGATGCTGCGTGCTTTCGAATTATCTGATCGCTCTTCGGGAGGGCCTTGAAGCGGGCATTGTCGCCGGCATCCTGATCGCCGCGCTGACGAAAACCGGCCGCCGGCACCTGATCCCTGCATTGTGGCTCGGCGTCGCTTTCGCGATCGCCGTCTCGCTCGGAGTTGGCGCGGCGCTGACGTGGGGTCCGTACGGTCTCAGTTTTCAGGCGAAGGAGATCCTCGGTGGGACGCTGTCGGTCCTGTCGGTGGCTCTGGTGACATGGATGATCTTCTGGATGGCGCGCAACGCCCGCACCCTGAAGGGCGATCTCGAGGGACGAGTAGCGATCGCGGGCGGTGCTCTCGGGGTCGCGGTCCTCGGCTTCGTGAGCGTCGCGCGCGAGGGCGTCGAGACGGCACTCTTCCTGTGGGCGGCCGTGTCCTCGAATCAGGACGCTGGAGCCGCGGCGTGGGGCGCGGTCCTCGGTCTGCTCACGGCGGCGGTCCTCGCCGTCGTTCTGTCGCTCGGCTTCGTCCGGATCGATCTGGGCCGCTTCTTCGCGTGGACTGGATGGTTCCTGGTGATCGTCGCGGCGGGCGTGCTCGGCTACGCCGTGCACGATTTCCAGGAGGCCGGCCTCATCCCCGGAGAGGGGAATGCGCTGTTCGACATGTCGTCGCTCATCCCGCCGACGAGCTGGTACGGGGTCGTCCTGGCAGGAATCTTCAACGTCGCGCCCGATCCCAGCGCCGCCCGCTTCGCCGCCTGGCTCGGGTACCTCGTCGTGGTCGGGACGCTCTTCGGTGCGCAGCTACTGCGCCGGAGTGCTCCTCGTCCGGTCGTCGTCGGGGTAACGGGATAGAGCCGGCCTCGACACTTCGGCGTCCGAGGCGGAAGGGCGTCGACCGGCTGGACGCAGAACGCCCCCGGCGTCCCAGCGTCCCAGGGAGGGAAGCGGGGCACCGGGGGCGGTTCGCGGAAGAGGAGGTCTCTCGCTCCGACCTCTCTACTTCCCGGTCAGGGTGGTCAGCAGGTCCTGGATGCTCGTCGTCTCGGCGGCCGGGTCGGGGCTGCTGGAGCGGATGGAGGAGAGGACGGGGTCGATTTGCTGGTCGACATAGGTCCAGGTCTGGCAGTTCGCGGCGCTGAGTGCGGGCTCGGCGTCGTCCCATGCCGTCTCGAGGTCGGTGGCGCGGGCTTTCGCGCCGGCCTGGTCGCCGCTGGTGACGAGGGCGAGGGTGTCGGCGGTGATCGTCTGGAAGTTCTGCACGTCGGCGGCCGGGAAGTCCGCCTGTACCGACGCCTGTGCGTCGGCCGCGGAGTAGGACCCTGATGCGTCGCAGGCCGGGGCTGCGCCTTCCGGTGCCGGAGTGGTGTGCGGCTGGCTGTTCGTGAAGGCGAGCAGACCGACGACAGCGACGGCGAGGACCGCGAACGCGACGAGCGAGCGTCGCTCCCGAGCGACGGGCGGGGTGTGGTGCTCGGCCGCGCCCTTGTCGACGTCGGCCTTGCTGAGGGAGAGGTACACGACCGTTGCGAGGATCGCGAGCAGGAAGACGATGCTGGTGACGAAGGTGCCGAGCCCGAGGCCCTGCTCGTCGGGGGAGAGGCCGAGCCAGTCGCCGATGTTGGCGCCGAGGGGGCGAGTGAGGATGTAGGCGATCCAGAACGCGAGGACGGGGTTCGCTCCGTAGCGCCAGAGGCCCGTGACGATGGCGATCAGGGCGAGGGGCAAGAGGATCGAGACGCCGGGGCCCCAGCCGGTGAGCTCGAGGGTCCAGTCGCCGAGGGCGGTGCCGAGCGCGAAGGTGACGAGGACGGTGAGCCAGTAGAACGCCTCGCGCGGGGTGGTGTCGATGCTGTGGATGGAGAGGGTGCGCTCCTTCGAGTACCAGACGCTGAACACGATCGCGAGCAGCACGGAGAAGACGAGGGAGCTGGCCCAGAGGGGGACGCCGAGCTGGTCGGTGAGGATGTCGGTGAGCAGGGTGCCGGTGACGCTCATGACGACGACGGTCAGCCAGTACGCGGCGGGCAGGTAGCGGCGCAGCCGCATCTGGATCGCGAGCACGACTGCGGTGACGATGATGAAGATCACGGCGGTCGCGATGAGGCCGACGCCGAGGACCATGTTGATCCAGTCGGCGAAGCTCTCGCCGACGGTGGTGCAGAGGATCTTGATGATCCAGAACCAGATCGTGACCTCGGGGACCTTGCTGAGCAGCCGGTGCACCGGGAAGCGGGTCGTCGTCGTTGAAGTGTCCATGCCCGCAGAGTCGCAGTCGGGACGTGGGCGGCGGCTTGGGATGCGCCCTGCTGTGTTGTGTTTGCTCACAACGACCCGGAGCTCCCGACGCGATCAGGTCGATGCCGGGCTGATGCGCTGAGGTTCTGTGCTTTCACAACGGATGCAGGGGAATCCTCCGCCGCCACGGGCCGCTCGTTCGTAGCGTGGACTCCTTCGGCGCGCTCCGTGTCGAGAGACGAGGACGACACGGATGCCGAACCGGGAACCCGCGACAGACGGTGCGATCGCGTATCGGGCGGCGCGACGCTGGCCGCTGATCTCGGCGGGCCTCGCGGTGCTGCTCACCGGACTCCTGGCCGCGCTGATCTTCTACCGGGAGCACGACAAGCCGTTCGGGTTCGACACCGCGTGGATGAACGAGGTCGTCGAGCACCGGTCGACGTTCTGGTTGGTGCCGTCGCTGGTGATGAACAGCCTCGGCGGCGGGATCGTCGGCACGATCGTGATTCCGCTCGTCGTTTTCGTGGGGCTGCTGGTCTGGCGGGGTCGGTGGGCGGCGACGTACTTCGCGATCGCCGCGCCGCTGAGCGGGCTGCTGGTGCAGATCCTCAAGAACGCGGTCGGTCGTCCGCGGCCGCTGGAGATCCTCGTGAACGCCGACTTCGGCTCGTTCCCCTCCGGCCACAGCGCGAACGCCGCCACGACCGCGATGGTCCTCGCGATCGTCTTCCCGCTGTGGTGGGTCCGGATCGCCGGTGCCTTCTATACGGTGGCGATGATGCTCAGCCGCACGTACCTCGGTGCGCACTGGATCTCCGACACCGTCGGCGGGCTGCTCCTGGGTGCAGGTGTCGCGCTGATCGTCTGGGCGCCGCTCGCGGTCCGGCTGCACACCGAGCGGGTGTCGTCACCGCCGCCCCTCTGGCGGCGGGTCGCCCGACGACGGGCCCTCGGCTGACGGACCGTCAGGGCTGAGGCCTCGCGACGGCGCCGCGGAGGATCGTCAGGAGGACGACGGCGACGATCGACCCGGACGCGATCAGGCCCGCGAGCACGACGATCTGGAAGACGCCCGCCGCGACGGGCGAGAGTCCGCCGAAGACGGCGCCGATGAACGCGCCGGGCAGGACGACGAGACCGGTGGTCCTGGTCTGGTCGGTCAGCGGGACGAGCCCGGTCCAGGCCGCTTCCCGCGCCAGGCCGAGCGTGGCCTGCCGCGGCCGGGCGCCGAGAGCCAGCCAGCCCTCGACCTGATCCCAGCGGTCGGCGAGCGTCGCGGCCAGCGCTCGGCCGGTGACGGTGGCGACGGTCATCGCGCCGCCGAGGAGGATCCCGCCGACCGCGAGGACGTAGCGGCCGGTGAACGGGACGGCCCCGAGCCCGAAGACGATCCCGGCGCTCACCGCGACCCCGGCCGCCATCGCCGCGGTGACGGCGAGGACCGTGCGCCGGGTGCGTCCGAGGCGGCCGGACGCCGTGAGCACCGCGGCACCGAACATGAGCGCGAGGAAGAGCAGGACCCAGCGGAGGTCCGCGATGACGCCCGAGAGGATCACCGCGAGGACCGCGAGCTGAGCGCCTCCGCGGAGGATCGCCAGCGCCGGCCGGGCGAACGAGACGACTCCGAAGGCGCGGAGGGCGGCCACGGAGACTGCCGCGCAGATCGCGACCGCCGTGACCACGGCCGCCGGAGTCACCCGGTGGAGGGGCGTTCCTGGAGGACCCAGGTGTTGCCGTCGAGGTCGGTGAAGAAGACGAACGAGTTCCACTCGCCGCCACGCCCCTCGAGGCGGACCCCGTCCTCGAAGTGCGACACCGGGCTGACGTCCACCCCGCGTCCGGCGAGCTCGGCGCGGGCGACGTCGATGTCGTCGACGACGAGCTGCAGCCCTTCGAGGCGGTTGGAGCCGGTCTTCAGCTGGATGCTGCTGCGCGAGCCGGGCGGGGTGAGCTGGACGATGCGCATCTCTTCGCTGATCCGCACGTCGAGGTCGAGGTGGAACCCGACCTGGTCGGCGTAGAACGCCTTGGCCCGGTCGACGTCCTCGACGCTGACGGGGACTACTTCAAGATTCCACTGCACAGGGTGCCCCTTCGAGGAAGTGATGGACGAGGCGATTCGTCGGTCGCCGTCCAGTGTGTCCGGCGCGAGGGCGCCGGGCAATCGGGTGTCAGCTCGCCGTGATCGTCCCGGTCAGCAGCAGCCCGGACACGACGAGGGCCAGGGCGACGCGGTAGCCGACGAAGACGCCGAAGCCGTGGCCGGCGACGTAGCGCAGCAGCCACGCGATCGACGCGTACGCGACGGCGAAGGAGACGACGGTGGCGACGAGCGTGGGGATCCAGCCGACGCTCGCGCTGACCTCGGATGCGGCGGTCGCCGCTTCGTAGGCGCCGGCGGCGGTGAGTGCGGGGATGGAGAGGTAGAACGCGAACTTCGTCGCGGTCACTCGATCGAGCCCGCGGAACAGGCCTCCGCTGATGGTCGCTCCTGAGCGAGAGACGCCGGGGATCAGCGCGATGCACTGCACGAGGCCGATGATGATCGCGTCCTTCCGGGTGATCGCGCGACGGTCCTTGGTCTGGGCGCCGACGCGTTCGGCGACGAGCATCACGACGCTCCAGCCGAGCAGCGCGGCGACGACCACCCACAGATTCCGCAGGCCTCCGCCGATGAGGTCCTTGCCCAGGAACCCGATGATCCCGATCGGGATCGACCCGAGGATCACGTACCAGGCGATCCGGTAGTTCGTCCGCTTGCGCTGCGACGGGTGCCGCAGCCCGACGAACCACGCGACGGCGAGCTCGGCGATGTCCTTCCGGAAGTACAGGAGCACGGCGGCGATCGCACCGATCTGGATGATCGCGGTGAACGCGGTCACCCCGACGTCGTCGACGCGGAGGCCCATCAGCTTCTCGGCGATGGTGAGGTGCCCGGTGCTGGAGACCGGGAGGAACTCGGTCAGCCCCTCGATGATGCCGAGGATGATCGCCTGGAGGATGTCCATCGGGTCCGTTCCGGTCGGAGAGGAGTCGCGGGGGATCCCGCGAGCGCTTCCGAGAGTAGGGATCGCGACGGCCGTGCTCGGCCGGAATCCGGGTCGCTGTGTGCATCTTCAACGACCCCGGCGAACACCCCAGCCGCCGACACCGCACGCTCCTCGAGCATGGCGGGATGACGCACCTCACCGCCCCGCGCCGAGCACCGCTTCCTCGACCCCGCGGCGGTGTCTTCGCCGGCCGCTATGTCGCCTCCACGGTCCCCGAGGCGACGGCGCTGTTCTGGATCCTGAAAGTGCTGACCACCGGGATGGGCGAGACGGCGTCGGACTTCCTCGCGACCGCGTTCGACCCGGTGCTCGTGGTCGGCGCGACGGGGCTCGCGTTCCTCGCGGCCCTCGCGCTGCAGTTCGCGGTCCGCCGCTACATCCCCTGGGTGTACTGGCTGGCGGTGCTGATGGTGAGCATCTTCGGCACGATGGCCGCCGACGTGCTGCACGTCATCGCCGGCGTGCCGTACCTCGCCTCCACGCTCGTTTTCGCGGCGGCTCTCGCGGCGGTCTTCGCCGTGTGGTGGCGGGTGGAGCGGACGCTGTCGATCCACTCGATCACGACGCCGCGCCGGGCCCTGTTCTACTGGCTGGCCGTCTCGGGGACGTTCGCGCTCGGCACGGCGGCCGGGGATCTGACCGCGTCGACGCTCGGCTTCGGCTACCTGCCCTCCGCCGTCCTGTTCGCGGTGATCATCGCGGTGCCGGCCCTCGCGCACCGGTTCACGGGGAGGAACGCGGTCCTCGCGTTCTGGTCCGCCTACGTCGTCACCCGACCGCTCGGAGCGTCCGTGTGCGACTGGCTCGCGGACCCCGTGAGCACCAGCGGCCTCGGCCTGGGCACCGGCCCGGTCACTCTCGGAGCCCTGGTGGTCTTCCTGCTGCTGGTCGCCGTGATCGCGGTCGGCCGCAGGCCGCGCGGAGCCGTCGCGGCGCCGACTCTCTGATGTCCGCGGTCAGGCGTCGCGTCGGGCGCGGTTCCTCTGCCGCCAGTAGGTCAGAGCGATGCCGGCGAGGCTGATGACGACGATGCCGACGAGGACGATGTCGATGTACTTCCCGACGAAGTCCGCGACGCCGGGGATCTGTCCCAGGAAGAAGCCGAGGAGGATGACGCCGGTGGACCAGACGGCCGCGCCGAGGGCGTTGAAGCCGACGAAGTGGGCGTAGTGCATCTTCCCGACGCCCGCGGCGACCGGGGCGAAGGTTCGCACGACCGGGACGAAGCGGGCGATCGTGACCGCCCAGCCGCCGAACCGGTCGAAGAACGACTGGGTGCGGGCGACGCTCGAGCGGCTGAACAGGCCGCTGTCCTTGCGCTCGAAGATGCGCGGGCCGGTCTCGCGGCCGATGACGAACCCGAGCTGATCGCCCAGGAACGCGGACACGGCGACCATCAGGATCACCAGCGGCACCGGGAGGCCGATCACGCCGGTGGCGACGAAGACGCCGGTGAAGAAGAGCAGGGTGTCGCCGGGGAGGAAGAACCCGATCAGCAGGCCCGTCTCGACGAACGCGATCAGGCAGACCAGGGCGATCGCCCAGGGTCCGGCGCCGTCGAGCAGGGATTGAGGGTCGATCATCGGTTCTCCTTGCGAGGGGTGAGGTCGGGGCGCGTCACGGGGAGGCGGACCTCCACGCCGAGCCCGCGCGGTACGAGGTTGCGGATCGTGAGCTCACCGCCGGCGGACCGGCTGAGCCCGGCGACGATCGCGAGCCCCAGGCCGGCGCCGCCCTCACGGGAGCGGGCGGCGTCCGGGCGGGTGAACCGGTCGGTTGCGACCGCGAGGAACCCGTCGGGGACGCCCGGGCCGTCGTCGTCCACGGAGAGGACGATCTCCTCGGCGCGCTCGACGAGGGTCGCGGTGACGCTGCCGCCGTCGGGCGTCGCGGTCACGGCGTTCGCGAGCAGGTTGTCCAGGATCCGGCCGAAGTCGGTCGGGGAGATCGGGTAGCGGGCGGCGACGGTCGAGGCGGGGGCGACGAAGTCGATGGCGAGGTCCCGGTCGCGGGCGAGCATCCTGGCGCGGTCGACGCTGTCGGCGACCTCCGCGCGCAGAGCCGTCGACGTGCCGTCGCCGACCACCGCGCCGGCGTCGATCCTCGACAGGATCAGCAGCCCGTCGGTCAGGGACTGGAGGCGATCGACCGAGCGGCGCGCGTCGACGACGTCGGCGTAGAGCGCCGCCGGGTCGTCGCGGACCCGCTCGGCGAGCTCGAGGCGGGTGCGCAGTGCGGCGAGCGGGGTGCGCAGCTCGTGGCTCGCGTCGGCGACGAGCCGCCGCTCCCGGTCCGCCGACTCCCGCAGGTCCTCGATCAGCGCGTTGAGCGTCGCGGCGAGGTCGGAGAGCTCGTCACGGGCCGGCCCGACGGGGAGCAGCTCCGTGGAGCGGCCGTGGCGCAGCCGGTCGGCGATGGCGCGCATCCGCCCCACGGGGCGCAGCGCGAGGCCGACCAGGGCCCAGGACGTGGCGGCGAACGCGACGAACAGGATCGCCAGGGCGATCAGCAGTGTCGTGCTCACCCCGCCCACGACCGCCTCAGCGGTGTCGCGGCTCTCCTCGATCAGCGCCTGCGAGGCCCCGGAGCGGACGAGCTCGATGGTGGACTCGTCGAGGATGTGATCGAGCTGCTCACGGACGATGATCGCGACGATCCCGAAGAACAGCATCGCGACCAGCAGGCTCGAGACCGTGATCCGCACCCGGATCGACAGCGACCGCCACCTCACGGCTTCCCCCCGAGCCGGTAGCCCGCACCCCGACGGGTGAGGATCTCGACCGACGCGCCGCCCGCGGCCAGCTTGCGGCGGAGGTAGCTGACGTACTGCTCCGCGATGTTGTGGTCCACGAAGTCCGCCGACCCCCACACCTCGAGCAGGATCTCCTCCCGCGGCACGAAGTCCCCGGCACGCGCCGCGAGCGCGCGGAGGACTCCGAACTCCTTTGGACTCAGCGGCAGGACGGCGCCGTCGATCGTCGCGGAGTGGGCGTACGGGTCTATGCGCAGGTTCCCGATCATGACCGGCGCGCGATTCGTGAGGTGCTCTCTGCGAATCATGGCTCGTAGGCGAGCGGAGAGCTCCTCGAAGTGGAACGGCTTCGCGAGGTAGTCGTCGGCGCCTGCGTCGAGGCCGAACACGCGGTCCTGCAGGGCGTCGCGGGCGGTGAGCATGATCACCGGGAGCGTGGCGCCGGTCGCGCGCAGGTGCCGGCAGATCTCGAAGCCGCTCATGCCGGGGAGCATCACGTCGAGAACTGCGGCGGCGTAGTCCGCCTCTCGCGCCGCGTTCAGCGCGTCGACCCCGTTCGAGAACAGGGCGACGTCATAGCCGTCGCCGGTAAGACCCCGCTTGATGAGCTCGCCCATCTCGACGTCGTCTTCGACGACCATCACCGCGTCACGCATCCCGGCCTCCTACGGTCATGCTCGCACCCGTGGCGCGGCGGAACCGGCCTGCTCCGCGGAGATATGCGGCTTCTCAGCGGTACGCGCTGCATACAGAGACAGCGCACGTGCACCCCGATCGAGCAGCACGTTCCTGGTGCGCAGACGATCTCGGATGCGGGCACTGACATGGACGCCGACCTCCGGTCGACGCGGTGCTGTGCGCTGCGCGCATTTTGCCTGGAAGCCTTCGGCAGCGTACGGGCCTCCGGCGTCCGCGCAAGCCGCTGCGCGGCCGGCTCCTCCGAGGTTCTCGACACGCGGTCGCTGCGCTCCCTCACATCGCGCCGACAACCTCTCCTCCTCCGCCCTCCGGGTTGCGCTCCCACCTCCGACCCTGCTCGGCACTACGTGCCTTCCAGGCAAAAAAACGCTGGGAGAGAAGGAAGAACAACCGAGCCAGACCACCCCCGCTGGCTTGACAAATCTGATTGAGAATCCTTACCCAGACCGGACACACCGACGCCGCCGAGAAGTGGGCCGAGCTGCACGCCTGGTCCCCGGTCAACGACGAGCACGACCCGCACCGCGGCGACCGGTGGGACGACTGATGCTCACCGTCTACTCGAAACCGTCATGCGTGCAGTGCACCATGACCTACCGGGTGCTCGAGAAGAAGGGCATCGAGTACACCACCGTCGACATCACCACCAACCCCGCAGCGCTCGCGTACGTCACGGAGGAGCTGGGCTACTCCGCCGCCCCCGTGGTCGTCGCGAGCGACCAGGACCACTGGTCGGGCTTTCGCCCCGACCTCATCGAGAAGCACGCCGCATGACCGGCCCGAACATCACCGGCGACGACTACCGGGCCGGGTACCTCGCCGGACAGGCCGACCGGCAAGGCGAAGTCGACTGGCTGGAGAACGAGGCCGACCGGCTCTACCGCCTCGCCTACGGCGACGAGCGCCGCGTCCCCGCCCTCACCGTCACTCGCGCCGAGCTCGAACAGCGCAGAGCGCTGTCCGAGCCGCCCGTCGAAGTCACCCACCGCGACGCTCTGGCGTCCTGGGGCATCGAGACACACCCCACCGACACCCCCGCGGCCGCGGCCGCGAGCGAGAACCCGTCGACGTCGACGGGACCCACCAACCGCACGAGCAGGAGACGTCAGATGAGCACCAGGACCATCACCGGCAACCTCGCCGCCGACCCCGAGGCCGTGCAGGCGGGCCGCGTGCAGATCGTGAAGCTGCGCGTCATCGAGAACACCGGCGAATACCGCGCGGGGGAGTGGACCCCGCACGACGCCCCGACCACGCACTACGTGGAAGCGAAGTTCGAGCTGGGCGAGCATGTGCTCGCCTCTCTCCACAAGGGAGACGGCGTGATCGTCGTCGGCTACGAGCGCACCGTCGCCTGGGGCGAAGGCGAGAACCGCCGCACCGGCCGCGTCCTCGAAGCCGACGCCATCGGCCCCAACCTCACCCGCGCGACCGCCGTCGTCACCACAACCACCCAGCGCGCACCCCGCCGCAGCGCCGCCCCCGCGGCTGAGTAGGACTCGGTCCTCCGAGATACTCCGCCATCCGCCGCAGAGTTCGCCGTTCTACGGCCGATATTCGCGGTTCTCCGTAGAGGACGGAGGCGGTCCGGGGTTGGGCTGCTGGAAGCTGCCCACGCCCAGAGCGGCGAGTCCCGCGGACACCGCCGCACCCAGAAGGCGGAAGACGATCACGAATGCCTTTCCGACGAACTTCAACACGTTTGCCATCACGAGACCATCGCTTTCCGGAACTGATCGCAACGCTAGTGGTTCCGAGCGAATCCCGGTGGGTTCTACTCCGAGCCGTTCGCGATCCGGACCGCGTAGAGGATGACGTGATCCTCCGGGATCGCTGCGCGCACTTCCGGGATCGCCGCGGCGCTCGTCGCCGCGTTGCTGCGCACCACCGTTGATGCCGATTCCGCGCGCGTCCGGTGTGCCAGTTCCCACATGCCTCCATCGTCGCATCCGACGCTGACACGAACCGCTCGAGCGTGGGGGCCGGCGGGTGACGGAGCACCGCACATCCAAGGCCGCGATGCGGCTCAGTCTCCGAGGTGCTCGGCTCAGGATTCATCCCTCGACGTAGCGTTCGCAGTCGCCCGAACCTTGCAGATCTGCCGGATCGGCACAGTGCAGGAGTGACCAGCTGGCGCCCACGCCCGTGGGCTCTTCGAGACCGTTGTGGCGATCGAACGCTGTCGTCGTGTACACGTCGACGCCGTTGATCGAGCCTCCGACGAACGCGAACGAGACGATCGGGTCGCCGTCGGTGGTCGGTGTGCTCCACGCCAGTTCCGCCTCGTCTTCCGCGATCGCGGCGGTCGCGAGGCATGCTCGAGCCGTGCTGGGCAGGTCACTTCCTTGTTCAAGAACGTATTCGCCGCAGCTCGAACCGGCGTCGCTACCGGCGACGACGCCACCAGCATCAGGGAGGCTGCGAGCGGCGACGATCGGATCGCCGTTCGGCGCTTTCGACGCGGGTTCAGGTGCAACCGCCGAGCAACCGCTGGCGACAGTGAGCACCGCGATCGCGATCGCAGCTGCCGTAAGGCGGTTCATCCGCCCACCGTAGCCGCCAGCGCCGCCTGCCAGCCAAGCAATTAAGCAGGAGGGCCTGCGCTGCCCGCCAGTGAGGGGCGACCCCCTCACGCTCCCCGGTGTCCCGTTCCGGGGCGCGAGCTGCACTCGCGCAGCGGCGACGGAGCACCGCCAATGGGAGGCCGCGATGCGGCCCGTTCCACCCGTTTTCTTCACCTCTCCGCGGTTTCAACCTATTTCGCTCCACCGGCTCCGTGCCACCGATAGCGGACGCGCCCTGCGGGCTTATTTCGCCCGCTATCGGCGTCACTGCGCCGCCTCCACTCAAACGGTTTTCCCCGCCGGAGAGGCAAAGAAAAACGATCAGCCAGAGGGAGCACCCACACCATGCAGACCGCCACCGACTTGCAGACCACCGCGAAGACCTACCTCACGCTCGCGAACACCCGCGCGGTCGACGTCCGTGTCGTGGGCACCGACCCCAAGACGATGCCCTCGGTGCACGTCACCCGCCGCAAGTCCGGGGTCTGGGAGGCGTGGCACTCCGACCAGCTGCACGGCATCACCAGCGGCTCGTTCCGCCACTGCGTCGCCCACGCCCGCCGCGCAGCGATCCGCCGCGTCGCCCCGTTCCTGAACCGCTGAGAGGACCACACCATGACCCGCACCGACACAGGCCGCGCCACGGCCGAACAGCTCGCGCTCATCCTCGCGACCAGCCGCGACGAGGACCCGGAGAACACCACCGCGATCGACGCGGAGATCCTCGCGCACACCCGCAACACGCTCGGACTGCCGGGGGAGTGCGGACCCGGCGGGATGCCTGTCTACGACGACGGCACCGACGAGGCCGCCGCGCTGATCGCGTTCCTGACGCCCGCCGAGTAGTGCGGGGGAGGGGCCGGCCTTCTGGGCCGGCCCGTGAGGGGCGACCCCCTCACACTCCCCCGGGGAGCATGGCTTTAGTGGAAGTTGATCGTGGAGCGCGCAGGTGCCTTCCACGACTCTTCCTGGTACGAGTGCGGGTCGTGAGCCTCGCGGGGCGGCTCCCCGAACGGATCCTTCGGCAGCGCCGTCGGCGCTGTGGTGAACTTCGCGCGGAGCGATGCGGCGATGGAGCGAATGCGGTAGATCACGGCGTTCATGTCGTTCTCCCGTTCGGGGTGATCAAGCGTCACCTGCCCGAAGCCTACCGACGTCGTTTCTCCGGCGGGGCGCGAGCTCCGCACGCGCAGCGGTGACGGAGCACCGCCGGCGGGAGCCGCTACGCGGCCGGATTACCCGTTTTCTTCACCTCTCCGCGGTTTCAACCTATCTCGCTCCGTCGGCTGCGTGCCGTCTCTCTCGGACGCGGTCGCACGCTCCCTTATTTCGCCCGAGAGAGCCGTCACTCCGCCGACTCCACTCAATTGGTTTTCACTCGCCGGAGAGGCAAAGAAAAACGATCAGGAAGACGACAAAAGCCCCGTAGTTGGTCTAGAACCACGGGACTTGTCGCCTCAATGGTCGCACACCGATTGAGGAGAAACCATCGTGACTATCACCACCGGAACCGGGACCGTTCAGCACATCGACCCGACCACCCTCGTGATCGAGGCGAACGTGCGCACCAGCGCCCCGCTGACGAAGGACTTCATCGCGTCGATCCGCGAGAACGGGGTCATTACCCCTGTTCTCGCCCGCCGTGACGAGCGCGGCAACGTCATCGTTCGCGCTGGACAGCGCCGCACCCTGGCCGCCCGCGAGGCCGGGGTCGCCACCATTCCGGTCTACGTCGTGGAGGGCGACGAGACGACCGCGGATCGGATCGTTCAGCAGATCATCGAGAACGACCAGCGCGCCGAGTTGAGCGTCGCGGATCGCACCGCCGCGTGGGCGCAGCTCGCGTTCGAGGGCGTGTCCGCTGCAGCGATCGCCAAGCGCACCGGCACGAAGACCGACGCGGTGAAGAAGGGGCTTGCGGTCGCGGAGTCCGCGACCGTCACGTCCGTTCTGCACGAGCACGAGCTGACCCTGGACCAGGCGGCGGTGCTGTTGGAGTTCGAGGACGACGCCGACGCCCGCGCGACCCTGATCGAGGTCGCCACCCACGACCCGGCCCAGTTCGAGCACACCGCGCAGACCCTCCGCGACGAGGCCGCGCACCAGGGGCTCCTCGCGGCGACCGCCGCCGAGTACACCGGCAACGGCTTCCAGATCCTCACCCGCTCCGACGCCTACGGCGACGCAGCGACGTGGACGCCGGTGCGGCAGCTGCGCGGCGAGGACGGGAAGAGCGTCACTCCCGAGCAGGTCGCCGCCGCTCCCGGCCGCGGAGTGCTCATCGACACCAGCTGGCGCGGCGAGGTCGAGGTCACCCTCCTCGTCCAGGACCCCACCGCCGCCGGATTCACCTACGCCTACGGAGCCCCCGAGCAGCCGCAGACCGAGGAGGAGGCCGAGGAGGAGCGGGCCGAGAAGTCCGCGGAGCGGAAGGTGCTCATCGCCAGCAACAAGGCGTGGAACGCGGCCGAGAAGGTGCGCCGCGAGTGGATCGCGACCTTCCTCGCCCGCAAGACCCTCCCGAAGGACGCGGATCGCGTCATCGCTCTCGGCCTCACCGCTCACCGGTTCGCGGTGTCCTCCGGGATGACGGGCGGCAGCGACCTCGCGCACGCGCTGCTGCGCATCGAGCGCCCCTCCGGCTACCGCGCCGACGCTCTCGCGGCGCTGATCGAGGGGAACCCCGCGAAGGCCCGCCTGGTCGCGCTGGCCGTCGTGCTCGAAGGTCAGGAGGCGCACACGAGCAAGGAGTCCTGGCGCCGCGGCGACGAGCGCACGGCCGAGCACTTCCGCCAGCTCGCCGCCTGGGGATACGCGCTCTCCCCGGTCGAGCAGGTCGTCACCGGCGACAACACCCCCGCCGACGCCGCAGGGCTCAGCTAGCCCACCCGGCGGGGACCGGCTCGCGCCGGTCCCCGCCCCCTCCTCTTCTCCCACTGCTGCACAGGAAGGCCCCACCATGACCACCACGACCACCGCACCCCGCCCCGCCCACCGCTTCGACCCGTACCAGGAGGACCCGACGCTGCGAGCGGCCGAGGTCGCCGTCGACGCCGCGGCCGCGTCCGCCGACGCCGACGCGACCGCCGCCGCAGCGCGAGCGCTGATCGTCGCCGCGGCCGCCTACGGCTGGCCCACCGCGACCGCCCTCGTCTTCACATACGAGACGACCGGCCCCATCGCCCACGTCTGGGAACTGTGGAAAGTCCTCGACGCCGACCGCCAGGTTCTCCGCGAATGGGACGAGGAGCCCGGCGACATGACGGATGAATCCGAGGAGGAACTGATCGCCCTCGACCTCATCAGCAACCGCCGCGCGCCCCTCGACTACACCGACTTCCCAAAGCCCATCGGCTCCACGACCCTGATCCTCCACACGCTCGCACTCTGAGCGCGTGCGCGGGCCGACCCGAAACGGGCCGGCCCGCACGAGGGGGAGAGCCCCCTCGACCCCCCGGTCACGCGCGTGGAACGGCAACGCGCGCTCGAGCGGTAGTCAGCGGCGAGGACGCGGCTTGTACTTCTTCCCCGCCCGGATGTTGCGGTTCTCGATCACACCGACCACCGCCAGGCCGGCGGCCACGGCCACGATCAGCACCCACCCGAGCACGTTGAACCACTCACCGGTGAACGCCGCGTACGTCTGCTCGCCGGCGATCGCGAAGAGCATGAACGACAGCCCGAACCACACCATCCCGTTGCTGATCAGCGCAGCACGCGCGAGCTTGGTCCGAGGCTTCGACATGCGCCCACCCTCCCACCGGACCCTGGACGTGTCCACGGGGCCAGGAACGGCCTACGGGCCCTCACAGCGTTGATCGAACAGCGACCACCCGCGCTTCAAGATGCGGTACGAAGCCAGGAACGGTTGCGCGACAAACTCTGGCACCCCTCCTGCTTTGCCCTCGCCAACCCCCGTTCGTCGGTCCGCCGGCCCGAAGGTCGATCGCTGAAAGAGCGACCAACCCAGAACGTGAGCATCAGCGCTCATCTCGCGCCACAGCCGGCGAACGGCATCACGTGAGGCCGGGTCCGCGAAGGCATAATCGGCTGCGACACCAATCACCTTCGTCACGTCGAGTTCGGCCTTCGTGCTTCTCAACGATGCGACGTCGTTCGTACGCTCACTCAGCCACAACCGTTGCCCTTGCAGAAGAGCGCGCTCCTCATCTGCAATGTCGGTGCCGACGAGGAAGTTGTAGTAGATGCGCATCTGCTTGTGCATCTCTGCGTTGACGGTCAGACCGCGTTCGCGGCGCACGGACCGTTCGTCGGATGCCAGGATCCAGACCGCTTGACACGCGCCGACCAGGGCCCCGCGCAGCACGGTGAAATGCGCGGACGGATACAGCGATCCCGCGTTCAGGGCATCCAGCGCGAGGCGAAGGTGCTCACCTGAGGACGCGAGCGACGTCCGCACGGTCTGGCTGATCGGTGCCCGCGGAAAAATCTCGTCGTCCGTCGCGAGCTCGCTGCCGCGCTCAGGCTCCTCTACGCGCTGGACTCTGAGCCGCCACCGATCGAGATCCTCGGCGGTCTCGACCATTCGGGCGAGAGCTAGCCGCTCAGAGTCCGTCAACGCCATGACCCACCCTGTAGCAACGGGTAAGAACCCACGATCGAAAGTCCCATCGACGTTTCAGTTCATCGAGGTTCGCGGGGTGAGGGCAACGCGGCTGTCGCCGTCGACGTTGACCGTCATCGGGCCAACGCCACACACGAACACCGCGGACGGCGGCTGAGTGGGGTCGTCATCCACGAACCCCTGCACCATCGACGTGTACTGCGCGACAATCTGCTCCCGCGTCTGCGGCGCCCGCGGAACACGGGCTGGAACCACGGGCTGCGTCTCCGCGGCCGGCCGGCCGAAGAGATGCGCCAGCCAAGACCGTCCCTCGCTGCTACCGGAGTCGTGAACTGCAGTCGTCGCGCGTCTCGCCATGCCTGTCAGGGTAGACGCGTTCGGCAAGGGCCGGTTCGCAGCGCCGTTGAGCCGGCGGATGCTGCTCTCGGCCGCGCCATTCGCGCGGCCGAGAGCAGGGCGGCACCGGAGCCCCTTGCCCGGTATGGCCGCTCGCGGCGTCAACGAAGTCCCCACTTCTCGACCGCACCGCACCATTAGACACGAAGTGCCAACGTTGGCGGCGCCCCGTGCATCTGGTCGAGCACTTGCTACTCACGGTCGTGTCGCGCCTCGCGGCGGATGAGGACTACAAACCCCACGATCACGAACAGGATGACGAAGCCGACTGCGACAAACGGCAGGTAGTTCAAGAAGAGAAGGAGCAGCAGCGCCCACAGGTCGAGAGTCATCCCGGTCAGCTCGCGATCGTTGCCGGCGGGAGCGGGTCGAGCAGGTGCGGGCCGTTGTTGCGGACGCTGTTCAAGTCGCGGGACACCTCGTAGTGCTCGAGGTCGTGCGCGACTGCGTAGGACTCCCGGTCGAGCAGCTGCATCAGGGCGTCGACGTCGAGGTGTCCGCCGAGCCAGTCGTCGTATCCGTCCGGCGTGATGCATGCCGGCATCCGGTCGTGGACCTCACCCGGCGCCACATGCGAGTCGCGGGTGATGATCGCCGTCGACAGCCGCCACTTCTCCGGATCGTCCTCCGCCTTCGACGGATCCGGCCACGCCGACACGATCCCGGCCATGGCGAGGGCCGCGTCGGGCTCGTAGATGAAGTGCGGCTGCTTCCCCGTCTCCGTGACCGTCCACTCGTAGTAGCCGGCCGCCGGAATCAGCACCCGCGACGTCGCGAACGCCTTCCGGAACATGGGCGAGCTCGCGACCGTCTCGATCCGCGCGTTGATCGGCTGCGGCCGCTGCTTCTTGAAGTCCTTCGCCCACACCGGCACGAACCCCCAGTGCGCGGTCGGCGCCGACCGCTCCCCGTCGCGCTCACGCACGACGGTCACCGGCGACGTCGGCGCCACGTTGTAGTTCGGCCGCAGACCCCCGAAGTTGGCCGAGACGAGATCCGGCAGCAGGGCCGCCGTGGAGTCCTTGACGACGAACCGACCGCACATGCGCTCAGCCTACGAAGTGGAGGGCGACGCCGTGGGGGTGACGCCGCGGCGGTCCTCCGAGAAGGTGACGCCGGCGCGCTGCTCCACTTCGCGAATCACGGCCGACGTCTCGACGTCGCCTCGAGCCCACAGCGTGAGAACGGACATGGCCTCGCCCACCATGTTCTCTATCCCGCGTCGAGGCTGCTGCACCATCGCGAAGATCGCCATGAGCACATCAAGGATCGGTTGTTCGTCTGGAGTCAGTCGCACGGTGAGCTCGTTGAGAGCGTTCGAGAACCTCGCCTGCGCGGCACCGGGAGCGCCGGGATCCGCGGCGGCTGCTGCCCGTGACCCGCTTGCCTGTCGGTATTCGACAAGCGCGGAAAGGGCAGCCATGAGCCACTGTCGGCGCTCCGCTGCGGTCCGCTCGCGCGTCGATCGACGCCTGTCCAGCTCGTCGCGGATCCACGGCACCACCACTGAGGCCACAAGGGAGGTCACGGCGCCGATGATGACGCCGATCAGACCGATCGTTGCGCTGTTCACACCTCGACCGTAGCGACGTCTTCGAGAGCGTCGTGCAGTTCCTAGCTGTCGCCGCGTCGCGCCTCACGGCGCATGAGGACCACGAATCCGACGATGACGAAGAGGACGACGAACGCCACGGAGATGATCGGCCAGTAGGTCACGAAGAACCAGATGATGGCTAAGGGCACCAGGATGATCACGCTGGGATCAGGCATCCGGCGCTCCGTTGCGCTCCGTTGGCCGAAGGGTCGGGTCGAGTGGATGCTGCCCGTTCTTGCGGGAACTGCTTGTATCGCGGGACACCTCGTAGGGGAGCGCGACGCGTGTGCTCTCCATTCGAAGGCCGGTGCCGGTGCCTGGCGATGCCTGCCGTTCGCGGCGCTGCGGCGTCACTGTCCCGTACTGGAGGGCGAGACCCGGGCAGCTGCGAGGTTTCAAACGCCAGGATCACCGACGCCCAAGATCAGAATGCTCTCGATACTGCCGATCGTTTCGGGATCCGTGATCTGCAGTTCCTGGTCGGCGTCCGCTGTCAGTGACCCGACCTCGCTTCCGACGTCCGAAGGGAACCTCAGCTCGCCGTCGTTGTCCTCGAGTGGAGCGCTCGTGAGAAGGACTCGCGGTTCCACTGCTCCGGTCAGGTTCAGCCCGCTGAGGGACAGCCACACCGTCCCGTCCTCTCGCTCCTCGATCAGGAGATCGCCGGTCGCATCGTTGGACACGCTCTCGAGTGACGTGCGGATGGGCAGCTGCTCCAGAAGCGACTGGGCGGCGGGAGCGTCCGTTGCATCAGAGTCATCCGTGGGGCTGTTCGTAGGAAGGCTGGGAGCGGCGGACGTCGCCGAGGGGCTGGCGACGGCGGTTCCATCGAGGGGTGCCGTGCACCCGGCCAGGGCCAGAACGAGCCCGGTCGCAGCGGCCACGGCCGAGAGTCGACCGATCGCGTTCGTGTCTGTCATGGTGTGTGCTGCTCCGTCCGTCGAACTGTCGCTCAGCCTACGCAGGGCGCGATTCTCATCGCCCTGTCAAAGGGTCTCTGCGGGGTCAGTGGTGTGAACGCCTGTCGATCAAATCGTCGAGCGAGTAGCGCCGGGCATCAGTCGCGCTCCACCCTTGTCCCTCTTGGCATCGTGAGCCAGAGGATGAAGGTGAGGATGAGGCCGAGGATGCCGCTGACGATCAGCGCGGCGACGGCGAAGGCGGAACCGCCGAACGATCCCTGAGCATCGTTGCTCGTCTCCACCGCCACGAACCAGTAGACGACGGCTCCGACGACGAACAGCAGGCTGACGACGAGGACTCCGATGCAGGTGTCCCGCCGCACCTTTTCTTGGGACCCGTCGCCTGAGAGGTTGACGAGCCACAGGATTCCGATAACGGCGGGGGCGCCAGCGAGGAACGCTAGAAACACGGGTGCTCCTGGTTGATGACGGGCCGCGGCAGCATCCGCAGCTGGGGCAGGAAGAGCGCCGCGGCCGATACGGCGACCATCACGCTCCTCCGTCGAGGGCGACCGTCTGGCTCGCGGTCATCGGGCGGCAACGGTGAGATTCAGGTCCTCACCGACGCGGAGGATCTCGTCCGAGGGGAACCGGAACGGGTTGAGGTAGAACAGGTCGTCGGCCGTCATGCCGAATCGTGCCGCGACGTCCTCTGCGAGGTCGTTGCGAGCGACCGCGTACAACGTCGGCTTCCCGTCAGTGGATGACACCTCGCCACGCGCTGCTGCACGCGGGCCGGCGTCCCGGGCGACGAGGGTATTGCGCTGCGGCTGCACGTTCCACTGGACGTCAGCGATGGCGAGGATTCTGGTCGAGCAGTCGGGGTCGTCCTGCGGTCGTGTCGTGAGAACGAGTTGATCGATCGCTGTCGGGTCGCCGCGGAACTCTGCGAGGTTCCGCCACGCCTCGTAGGGCTTCCCGGACTCCGCGTCCGCGAGACGCATCGGGAAATCGACGTCGAAACAGGTGGTATCCGCGTCGATCGGATCGAGCGCCCCCATGACCGCTACGGAACCGGAGGACGCGGCGGGGATGACGAGCTCGTCGGATGTCAGGGCCAGCCGGCCGTCCGCCGCGCTCAACTGGACGGCGCCGGTGGTCCCGTCGCTCCCGGTGAACGTCGCCACGCCTAGATCGCCGGTCAGCGGGGAGGTGAAGCCGTCGGCCGTGTTCGTCGCCGGTGGCGGAGTCGGTGGTGCAGGCTGCGCCGTGCATCCCGTCACGACCACCAGGCATGCCGCGACCGCGAGCGTGCTGCGCACTTTCGAGAACGTCCCCACCGGCTCAGGCTAAGCGACGTCACCGCTTTCCTCGTGGTCGCGTCTCGGCCTGAAATGCTCAGCACCGTTCCGAAAGGGGAGCGTCTGTCGCGGGCCATCAGGAAGCCCGACGGCTCCTAGGCTGACCCGATGAGTTCCCCGGCACCGACCCGCCCACTCGTGGGTGTAGCGCGCATCGCCGTCGGTGCAGCCGCGGTCGCGGTGATCCCCCACACCTACGCGCTGAGCATCGTGGCCGGCGACCCGAATCCGTTCGACTACTTCGGCTACTTCACGAACCAGACCAGCCTCCTCGCGAGCGCGGTGCTCATCGTCGCCGGATCGGTCGCGCTCGCCCGCCGTCCGACGCCGGTGTGGCTGAGCTACGTCCGCGGCGCGGCGACGGCCTACTCGATCGTCGTCGCCGTGATCTACAACACCCTCGTTCCGGGTACCGGGACGGCCCCGCCCTGGGTCAGCGCCGTCCTGCACGTGGTGCTCCCCGCGCTCGTCCTCCTCGACTGGATCGTCGTCGCCGACCGCGGACTGCTCTCCTGGCGCCGGCTGTGGGTCGTCCTGCCCTACCCGATCGTCTGGGTCGTCGTCGTGCTCGTCCGCGGGGCGACCGACGGGTGGGTGCCGTACGGCTTCCTGCTCCCCGAGAACGGCGTGCCGTCGCTCGTCCTGCACGTCGCCGGGCTGACCTGCGCGGTGATCCTCGCGGGCGCGCTCGTCTGGGCGCTGAGCCGACGCCGTGCCTCATCTAGTTGATGTCTCGTCCCCTCTTGCCGTGGATCACGAGGCGCGCTGACTCCGGACGTCAGGCGCGTCACCTCTCGCGTGCGTCGCGACTCGGCCGCGGCGGGCTCTGATCACGCGCAACACGAGATTAATCACCAGCAACCCAGCTCCAGCCGGGATGGCTCCGGCCGTGAGGATCATCGCTTGGAAAAGGAGCGGCTGGCTCATCGGCACAGGGGTCAAAGACATCGGCAAGACGACGTTCTCGAGCAGGACGGGAAACAGGCCGATAGCGATCCCGCACCAGAGGGCACTCACCACAGCTGGAAGCCACGCGACGAGAGCAGGTCGACGCGAAAGCCTCCGGGGAGCGACGTAGCCTCCGACAGCGGCAACGACGATCCAGATGACGACGCCTACTCCGCCGGCACCGATCGCGATGGCCCCTTCGGATGGATCCGCGTCCGTGACCCCCAGAGCCACCATGAAGCTGCTGAACATCAGAACCAGGGCGGCGACCACCGTGACTACGCCGGCAGCGGTCCAGCCGATGAACGCGTTCACAGATCCATCGGATGCTGGAGTCGCCGCCCGCAAACCGGTACCGACGTTCGTTGCTTGCTCAGTCATTGGTGGGACCTCGATGGTGTTCGCGTGGTCGGAGGACGGCTTGAAGTCGGAGTTTGGCTCGTTGGTGTCGGCCGCGTGCTGTCGATTCGCTGATCCGGAGGATTGTCGCGGCTTCGGGGAGGGTGAAGCCGTCCCAGAGGATGAGCCGGATCAGTTCGGATTGATTCTCCGGGAGGGCGTCGAGGGCTGTGCAGATGTCGAGGGTGTCCGCGCCGACGGGATCGGGTCGGTGGGCGTCGAAGTGCTGGCGGAGTTTCTGCGTGAGGTCGTCGTGTCGGATGGCTCCTCGTGCAGCGTTCGAGTGGACTCGGCGGGCGACTCCGAAGAGCCACATGCGTGCTCGCTCGGGGTCGGCGGGCAGCTGCTCGATGCGTCGCCAAGCGACGATGAAGGTCTCACTGAGAAGGTCAGCGGCGTCAGCGGGAACGGTGACTCGTCGGCCGAAGTAGCTGAGCAGATCCGCTGCGTTCGCGGCGTGGAGGCTCTCGAGCGCCGCGTCCTGGTCGGACCGGCGTCGTCGCGCGATCACTCGGTAGTCCCGGGGGAATCGCTGTCGCACTGTCCCGCCATCTCGATGGAGGTGCTGGTCGTGAAGTAGCCGGCCTCCTCGAGCACATCCCGGATCTCGTCGCCCATGAGAGAGCTTGCGATCACCCCAGGGGTCGCGTCAGGAATGTCTGCCGGGCGGCCGGCGGCTTCCGCCGCAGCGTTCGCCTCATCGATCCCCGCCTGATTCGACGCCAGGGCCGCCTCGATGGCCTCCGGAGTGACACGGGCAATGACCGGATCCCAGTCGTGCTGCGCGAGGAACTCGCGAGCCCTCTCGGTCAGCTCGTCGGTCTCCTCGTCGGAGAGCCCGCCGCCGTACTCCGGTTGGATGCGGGCGACGACTGCGCAGGTCCCGATGTCGGCACCCTCGGTGAGCTCGAACGTGCGCTGCACGGCGACGTCCGGAGTCCAGCCGACCCATTGCAGCAGCGACGGCCCTGCGACGGCGGCCGTGGTTCCGACTCCGACCAGTCCGATCGCCAGAACCGTCGCTCCGACTCCTGAGCGGAACCACGAACGTCGCGGCGGACGCCTCTCGGCCACTGCCCGGGCAATGCCGCGCGCGGCGTCGGCGGCCGCCGGATCCTCGCCCAGCGCCGGCGGCGCAGCTCGTCGCACCAGATTGTCCAGATCGTCCATGCCCGTTCCCCCTCGGTGATTGCTCGTCACTACCGACGTGTCCGGCCGAGGCTCGTTCTTAACGTCGGCCGCGGAGATTCACGCGCCGGCTAGGGCTGGTTGAAGGATTCTCTGGCGTCGGTGATGGTGCTTCCGTCGCGGAGGGTGAGCGTGACGGCGAAGGTCGGCTCCGGTCCGCCGCGGCCCGTCTCGCCTCCCTCGGTGAGGCCGGTTCCGGGCCACCACGCGGCCCAGTGGCCGTCTGTGATCGTGGCGATGACGCTCGTGCCGTCGCCGGTGCGGATGGTGAGCCCGGTCACGTCCGAGCCGACGTCGCCGCTGGTGAAGGCGGCGGGCGGGAGGTTCTCGCCGGCGAACTGGCTGATGCCGCCCTGCGTGTACTCGTCAGCGAGCGGAGTGAAGCCGCCCTCGCTTCCAGTGGAACTGATGAGCGACCTCCCAGCAGCGCTCGTCCCAGCCGGGATCTCGATGAGGCACGCCCGCTGACTGGGCGTCGTGTACGAGAGCAGCACCCAATCGCCGCGCCGTTCCCCGATTGCCGGCTGCCCGAGCTGCTCCGCGTCACCTGACGCACACGCAGCGCCCGCGACGGTCAGGTCGGACGTGCTGGCAACCTCCGCGGTCGACGTCCACGAGGCGTACGCGCGGGAGTCGACACCGGACGGCAGGACGGCGAGAGCGACTCCCAGTGCTGCGGCCGCGAGCCCTGCGGGAAGGATGAACTGCCATCCCCGAGGGCGCCGAGCGGCGGGCTCTCGAGCGGCCACCGGGTCGCTGTGGAGGATCATCTGGAGCCGCGCTGCGGCGGCTTCGTGGGCCGGGCCGTCGAGCTCGTAGTGGGCGGCCGGGTCGAGGTCTTTCGTGACGAGGAGTTCGGGCGTGGTCATAATGCCTCCAAGGCGGGCGAGTCGGCGTGGTGCTGGTGCGAAGGGGGATCGAGCAGTGCCCGCAGTGCGGTGCGTGCTCGGTGAAGTCGGAGTCGGAAGGCGACGGCGGTGATGCCGAGCACTCCGGCCGCGGAGGGGGAGTCGAGTCCTTCCCAGGCCGTCAGCGCGATCGCTTCCTGGTGCTGCGGTTTGAGCTGCTGCCACGCCTGGTAGAGGTCGAGTCGGGTCGCGATCGCGTCCTCCGGTGACCGCGCGGCCGCGTCGGTGGTGGCGGCGACCCGGATCGTGAGCGCGGTGGTGCGCTGCTGACTGCGGAGGTCGTTGAGGAGACAGTTCCGGGCGATGGTGAATAGCCACGCCCGCGCGGCCTCGTCCTCTGATGGCGCGGTGTCGTGTCGGCGCCAGGCGATCAGGAACGCCTCGTGCGCGAGGTCGGCGGCGCGCTCGGGGTCAGTGCGACGTCTCAGGAATCTGACGACGCTGACGTATTCGCGTTCGTACAGTTCGGAGAAGCTCGCCTCGCGGGCGGACTGTGGTGGGCTCATACCTGGGACATGTCGCCAGCCGGGCTGCTGTTACAGATGCTCGACCAGTTGATGTTCTGTTCCACTCCGGGATCTCGGCTGCGGATCCGTTTGCGAATGATGAAGCCCGCGTTCAGCATGTCAGGCGTCTAGGGCGCCGGGCAGCTTCCTTTCGAGTCGCGCTGCTCGGCTCGCGGCGAGTCCGATCGCCAGCAACACGCCACACACGATGGGGAGTTGCAGTCCAGCCGGCAGCGCTGGGTACATCGGGAAGACCATTGCTCCGAGCGCCTCGATTCCGATCAGCAGGACAGGCAGGCCGATGAGTACGAGCGTCGAGACCGCGGCGGTGACTCGTCCGCGCCAGGGGAGCGCTGTGAGCAGGCCGAGCGCTGCGATAGGCGCCGCTGTCGAGAGGCCGGGACCAAGCCACCCTGCGGACGCCGACACGAAAGCGATGATCAGTTCCGCGGCAGAAGCCGCCAGTGCCATGCCGCGGGCGGCACCTGTTCGTCCGGCCATCGCGAGCCCGAGCGCGACAACGAAAGCGGCTCCCGCGAAGACGGAGGGATTGGTGAACGGTCCGATCGCGCCGGGATAGTTGATCCCCGGTGACCAGTTGATCGTGAAGTAGAAGATGAAGAACGCCGTGGCTAGAGCGAGCGGAATGATCGCGGCCGGCGATCGGCCAGCGTGCGAACGGAAGTGGTGACGCACCCCACCGACCATCAAAGTGACTCGCTGTCCGAGCGTGGGGCGGGACCGGCCTGCGTCGTCGGCTTCGTCCAACAGGATGCCGAGCAGCACCTCACCGTGCTCCGCCCTCCATACGGGCGGGTACCAGCGCAACGCGCGTCGGAAGCGGTCGGCTCGGTAGGCGTCATCGTTCGTCGTCATGCCGTTCTCCAATCGGGGGCGTGGCCAGGTCGGATCGCTGCGGTGGGAACGAGTCCGAGGTTCGCCCGCGCTCGGCGCGCGCTGGCTTCCATGCGATCGACCTCGACACCGAGCGCAGTACGGCCGGCGTCAGTCAGTCGGAAGTAGCGACGGACTCGACCGTTGATCCGCTCGTCTCCATCGGAAGAAATAAGACCCTCCGTATCGAGCCGTTCAAGTGCCGCGTAGAGCGTCGTCACTCGAAGGCGCACGCGATCCTCGGACTGCTCCTCGATCTCCTGGAGGAGCGCGTAACCGTGGCGCCGACCTGTCGCCAACGTGGTCAAGATCCAGAACGTCGTCTCTCGCATCTCGCCGGCCATGATCTGAACCATACTCCGACGCTCGCACTATGAGTCAACCAGTGGCTCCGCTGCAGTCGTGCGCGTGGGTCGAGCGGTTGCGCGGGGTCCCTCTCCACCGAGCGACGGTCCCGTATGGGGATCGACCACCGGACGCCCTGCTCCTTCGTCGAGAGACGGAGGATGACCGGTTGATCGTTGACGTTTTGCACCGCGGCTAGTGCGCCACGGCGGTCCAGTTCGTACGCTCAGCACATGACTGTTCCGGGGAACGCGCGGAGTCGACGTCGGCAGCTCCTGATGTGGGTTCTGGCTTCGCTGGTGGTGTTTGCGCTGGTGACTCTTGTTGTCGCCTTCGTGGCAACCCAGCTCAACGCTGCTGCTTTCGCCAGACGCCCGGAGATCGAGAACTGGGCTGACCCGAGCAGGGGAACATACACGCTCGGGCTCGGATGGGGCTTGGTCGCCGCCGCAGTCACCGTCGCGGTCGGCGTCACCGTCGATCGTCTGCGGTTGCGCAACGCAAGGTAGAACGGCGTCCCATATGGGGATCGTCGTCCGGACGGTGAAACTACCCACTGACATCCGGCGTCCGGTGGCGGTCCCCTGCTGAACGGTGCGGGGAGGCAGCCCGTTGCACTTACTGGTCGAGCCGTCGAGCGAAGTGATGGGCGGTGATGTCCATCCGTTCGCGTAGGTAGAAGCGATGCGCCTCGAAGCGTTGCACGCCGGAGTCGAGCTCGATCGCGCTGCACCCCAGTTCCCGGCCTCGCTCCGCTAGGGCGGCTAGGAGTGCCGCGCCGTGACCGTGGGATCGCTCGG
Source organism: Rathayibacter sp. AY1E2 (assembly GCF_002932325.1). NCBI lineage: Bacteria > Bacillati > Actinomycetota > Actinomycetes > Micrococcales > Microbacteriaceae > Rathayibacter > Rathayibacter sp. AY1E2. The sequence continues at coordinate 157,111 of NZ_PSVO01000003.1, read as the reverse complement.
CGGCGGCGGTGGAGAGGTCATCGACGTAGAGCTTCCTGATGGCGCTCGTGTTGACGACTACTCGCCAGCCGGCGACAGCCACGCAGCGATCGTCTTGCAGTAGGGCGGTGAAGCGGAGACCTTGGGGCGCGCCTTCTCGCAGTACCAGCTCGAGCAGTTCGTCAGTGAGATGGGGGCGCAGCTCGCGGAGGACGAGAAGAGCGGCCGCCCACCGCGCGTCGCCGGGCTCTAGATCAAGGATCACGGCGAGGAGACTAGCGCTCGCATCGTCCCGTACGGGAACGGGTTAGAGGGCGTCCCGTAAGGGGATCCTTCACCGCGACGCTCCCACCCGGCCGTCACCGATCCCCGCCAACGCGTCGGAGGTCGCTCGTAGGCTCAAGGTGTGGAACATCTCAAGAAGGATCTCGGGCAGTTAAAGAAGGGTGCGACGGTCGTCGTCACCCTGCGCCAACAGGCCAACGTCCTGCTGATGGATTCGTCGAACTACCGCACCTATGCGGCGAGCCGAGGTGGACGGTTCCGGTACGCCGGAGGACTCATCAAGAGGAGCCCTGCAAGACTCACGGTGCCGTCCAATGGGCACTGGTATCTCGCCATCGACCTCGGCGGTGCGAAAGGCCGCATTAACGCGACAGTCGCGGTAGAGCCGCCTCCTCGCGGGAATCTGCCCGAGTACCGATCGGCACCGGAACGAGGCGTATCGGGGCAGGTCTCCGTCCGTCGTCCGCTTCCGCCTGAGTCGGATGCGGACTTCGACGGGCGCACCTGGGACGTCTTCCTCTCCCATGCCAGCGAAGACAAGGTCGACGTCGCGCTCCCCCTCGCGCAGGCCCTTCAAGACCGGGGAGTCTCGGTGTGGCTCGACAAGGCCGAGCTTCGCATTGGCGACAGCCTTCGACGTCGCATCGACCGCGGGCTCCGCAGCAGCCGCTTCGCTGCGGTCGTGTTCAGCGACGCTTACTTCTCGAAGGGCTGGCCGCAATACGAACTCGACGGCATCGTCACCCTCACCGTTGGCGGGCAGCAGAACCTGCTGCCGGTCTGGCACAACGTCGACCACGCCGCCGTCTCAGCACACAGCCCGTCCCTCGCCGACAAATTTGCTCGATCGACCAGTGACACCTCCATTGACGAGATCGCGGCGGAGATCGCCGAACTCGTGATCGAAGCTCGAGAAGCACAGCAGACTGGAGCGGAATAGCCTGCTCAGAAAACATTAGCTTTCTGAGACAGTCTACTGGGGGTCGTTCCGAGGTTGGCCTGAGCCGGAACGGCGGAGGTCTCGCCGTCTCAACAATTTGTCTCGCAGTACTTCGTCTCAGCAGGGTGCCCGGAGGGGCTTTCCGAGTCAGAATGTGCTCGTGAGGCTTCTAGGTTATACGCGTGTGAGTACGTCGAGTCAGGACGCACAGTTGCAGCTCGACGCGCTCGTTGCGGCCGGCGTGCAGAAGCGCGACGTGTTCGCTGATGTGACGTCCGGCAGCAAGACCGCGGTCGAGCGGCGCGGCATGAAGAAGCTCCTCGAGTACGCCGAGGACGGGGACACCGTCGTCGTCTGGAGAGTAGACCGGCTCGGCCGGTCGCTGATCGACGTCTTGAACACGGTGAACCTGTTGCGTGAGCGCGGCGTGCAGGTCCGGTCGATCTCCGACGGCATCGATCCGTCGACGTCGGCCGGTCGGCTGATGCTGAACATGCTCGCCACGCTCGCGGAGTATGAGCGGGAGCTCATCGTCGAGCGAGTCAACGCCGGCATCGCCGCTGCCCGTGCGAGCGGGACGCGCTTCGGCCGTCCTCGGTCGGATCCTGCGGTGGTCGCGGACAAGCTCGCGATCGCCGCGGACGCTCGAGCGCATGGCCGCACGGCTGAGGATTCTGCCCGTCTCGTCGGGTGGAGTCGCGCGACGCTCTATCGCCACCAGGCGGACGCGGCTGGGCGCGCGGCTACTGGAGAGCAGTCGGCATCCCGGTAGGGGACTGCGCTGTGGTCGCGATCCGCTGGACTGCATGGACCCGGTCCTGTGCGGATCGTGAAAGGCGACGGCGGACGCCGACGGTGACGCCGATTCAGTGGACCGCGTCGTAGGCCTCCTGCGCGCGTGCGGGGATGGGGCCGCGCGGCGACACCTCGTGTCCGTTCTCAGCCGCCCATTCCCGGATCGCCTTCAGCCGTTGCGGGCCGTTCTGCGTTCGGGCAGAGGACGCGGACGGCGCCGCGAAGCGTTCCCGGCGCACGCGGCGGCCGGCGGTCGCGTACTTCTCGGAAACACCGCGCAGCTCGGCCGCGTTCTCCGCGGACAGATCTATTTCGTAGTTCACGCCCTCGATCGAAAATTTCACGGTTCCACCGGCGGCGATCGCGGAGCCGTTCATATCATCGATCAGAGTCAGCGTCTGTGCCATCAGGGGTATATCCAAGCAGAGGGAAAGGGCGGCCGTCTTGTTTCCAGCAGTCGTCCACTCCCGGCCCGTCGCCCTGTTCTGTGCGGCGCAAACCTAGCCTGGCAGAGTAATGCTCGTAGCCGCGAGCGGACCGTGCGAGCCGCCTTCTCGGATCGGTTCAGCGGGTGCAAGTGGTCACGGTGTCGACCGGAGACGGCCGTGGAGCCGATGCCCGTCGACGCCGCGTCCTGGGCGGCGGGGAGGGATACGTCGCAGAGTTCTGCTTTTCGGGCGTCACTGGGCCAGTCCGCGAGAGCTGCCTATACCCGTGTCGCGGACAGTGCCGTTCGTACAAGCCGCCCGAGGTCTCGTGCGACCAGGCACTCCAGCCGGCGCCAGTCCTCCGCTGTGAGGAGTAGGTACTTGTGTCGCGCGATCTCCCTCTCCCCTCGAATTCTTCAAGGTCTGAGATGAAACGACCAGAATGATAAACATCTTCCGGGTTCCACATGGCGTTTTGGCTTCCAAGATCAAGAGAACTGAAGCGTTAGATGGCGGCTTCGGGTCGTGTGGATACTTTGCTCGCAAGGGGGTGGGGCGCAACATGGATGATAGCCGCAGGGAACACCTCATCAGGTGCTTCCCTGCGGCTATCATCGATAAGTGCGTTTATTGTCTAGAACTATTACTCGCCAAGATCTCGACGCGAACGGATAACAGAATAAACAAGGAGAGTCACGGCGCCGACAAGCGGAATCAGAACAGTGACCAGGAGCCAGGCCAACTTCTCACCACGTGGAGCGGAGCGCCTCCAGTTGACCACGAGAGCCAGCGTGGTCAGTGCTACATACAATGTGATCCAGGCATAGCTTGCGATGTCGAGTCCAAGCCCTGGGCTGATCTCATCTGTCACGTTACTCATTGATGTTCTCCTTAGGACTGGGTCGCCCAGGCGCGGTCTCCGCCGACATTCAGAGCAACCCAGACGTTCCAGCTTCCCCAAGGAGCCGTCACGTCGCTCTGTCCTCGGAGTACTGCCGGGCCGGAGAACCCCTCACTCATCTTCTTGACCGTGAAAGTTGGGCTCGAGCACGTCATCGGGCTGCATCGCTGCCACGTCATGCCTGTTCCGATGATCTGATCGTGGCCGCCCTGAATAAGTGAGTAGCTGGCTACGAACCCGGCCTGGATCGCGCCGGCCGACCATGTCGCTGTGACCGAGCACCCATTCGAGTTCTGGTATCCCGAGCCCGTCTGCACGGAGCAACCGCCGATCTGAGCCATTGTGGCGACTCCTCCAGGAGTGCCGGATGGGCTCTCCACTGCAACAGTGTTCGCGGAACCGTCCGGAAAGATCGACATTGTCACGAGGTCTCCGTCGTCGGCTAGCGGGCCATCTCCTATTTGAACGTAGGAGTGAGACGAAACGGGTTCCGCGCCCAAGAATGCGTCCACGGGCTGTCCGCTTTCGAGTTTGGAGACCAGCGCTTCGACGGTGGCAGGTTCGGTACCGAGTGATGCATAGCCGGCGCGCATATCCGCCCACGGATCTTCTGTCGGGGCTGCTGTCGAGAGCGGTGCGGCTGCTCCGGCGCCAAGAAGTACTGCGGCCACGCATGCAAGACCTCGGATCTTTTCGGAGAGGGTTTTGAGTTCGATCGACGACATGTCGTACTTCCCTTCAATCGGCGGGTTCTCGACGGACGCAGGCTTGCATCCGCAGTCGCAGAACCGTCTCATTGAGGCTCGTGAGTGTCAAGAGTCATCGTCCGAGTGGCGGGATAAGTGGCGCACTTGGATATGAAGTTGTACTCGCCTTTTAGTGAGTGCGACTCTGGTTGTACTTGAAAGCCAAATCGGACCCGGCTTGCGGGCTCATTTTGCGCGGAAGCGGTGGGCTTCGCTCCGAGATGAAGGACAGAAGCGGTGCGGTAGCCGGAATCCGCGCCGAACGATCTCGAAATGACCACATGAGTATGTTTCACGTTCTAAGGGAGAGGTGGCACTGTTGTGCTCATGACAAGTTCGAACTATCGCAGAAGACCGGCGGAACCTCCTCAGGATCGGGCTCGTCGCTCACGAGCGGCGATCGTCGCGGCGGCACGGGACGTCGTCATCGACGCCGGCCGAGATCGGGCGACGACTGCCGAGGTGGCCGCACGTGCGGGTGTCGGGATAGGAACTCTCTACCGATATTTCCTGGATTTAGGAGACGTGCTCGAGGCCGTCTATGCCCAGGATGCGATCTATGCCAGATATCAAGCGGTGCTGAGAGCCGCGCACGCAGCGGCGAATTCTGAGGACTCCGAGACGCTCGCGGTGGAGGCTCTCCAGAAGCTCATAGAGGAACTGAGAGCGGAGTCGCTCCTCGAAAGCGATCTGCGTCTCTACGCCTAGTCGCAGGAGCCTGGCCGCGGCGCACGGAGGCGTGTCCGCCGGCACGAGGCCCCGGTTCGTCTACCGGACTCTCGCAGTGAAGTATTCGCCGGGGGAACTGCTAGCGCCCAGCGCCCGCCCGCTCCCCGAACTCCACGAGCTTCGCGAACAGGTCCTCGATCAGCCAGCGGGTGTCGAACGCCTCGCAGACCCGGATCGTGTACGGCCCGGAGTCGGGCAGGAATTCGCCGTCCGCGGAGAACCGCGGCGCGCGGCGCTCCCGCCAGCGTCCGCCGGCGGGGTTCATCACGGCGCCGATCGCCGGGCTGTCGCCCAGCGACCGGAAGTCGAGCGGCCCGTACGGGATGGTGTCGTTGAACGCGATCAGCTGGTCCACCAGGTAGTCGCCGAGGGAGCTGGTTCCGCGCAGGCGCGTCCGCAGCTCGGCGTGCCCGACTCCGACTCCGGAGTACACGGGCATCGGGATCTGCCAGAGGGCGATGCCCGACTCGAGGACGCGGTTCGCGGCGTCGACGTCGTTGATCAGATTGAACTCGGGGCTGTAGGCGGGGATCTCGTCGTAGGGCGGGCCGCCGACCCAGACGACCACGATGTCGCGGGAGGCGATCGACGGCTCGAGCAGCAGGGCGGCGGCGACGTCGGTCAGCGGCCCGAGCACGGCGATCCACAGGCGGCCCTCGTCGCGCAGCGCCTCGGCCACGATCAGGCGGGCGCCGTCCGACGCCTCGGCGGGCAGGGCCGACTCGGCGCCGTCGACGACGGTCACCGTCGCTCCCGCCAACTCCACGATGCGGTCGATCTCGGCGCGCGACTCCGACATGCTCCCCGGCCGGCCGAAGTGCGCCGCGACCAGGCCGCGGACGTCGAGGGTGGTCGACAGCAGCGCCTGGACGATCGCGAACTGGTCGTCGGCCTCGTTCGCGGCGTCGGTGCTGACGATCAGGCGGTGCGGGGGAGGCGGGGTCATGCGGACTCGCGCTGCACGAGGGTCGTCGCGAGGATCGGCTGCCGGTCGACCGGGCGGCCCTGCACGACGGCGACGACGGTCTCGGCGGCGACGCGGCCCATGTCCTCCAGGGGCTGCCGGATGGTCGTGAGGGTCGGATCCGAGGTGGTCGCGATGACGACGTCGTCGAAGCCGATGACGGAGACGTCGGCGGGGACGCGGCGGCCGGACGCCTGCAGGACGCGAATCGCGCCGTTGGCCATCAGGTCGGAGGAGGCGAAGACGCCGTCGAGGTCGGGGTGGCGCTGCAGGAGGCGCGCCATCGCGGCGGAACCGCTCTCGAGGGTGAAGGCGCCGTGCACGATCGGGCTGGAGTCGAGGCCGAGCTCGGTGAGCTCGTCGCGCCAGCCTCGGATGCGGTCGCGGGCGGGCTCCATGTCGTGCGGGCCGGCGATGATGCCCAGGCGCCGGCGGCCGGAGTCGGCGAGCGCGCGGGCGGCGAGGCGGCCGCCTCCGTAGTTGTCGGAGTCGATGACGATGGCGTCCTCGGGCAGGGCGACGCGCGGGCGGCCGACCCAGGCGATCGGCACGGGGGAGTCGGCCAGCGCCTGGGCGAGGTGGGTGATCTCGTGCTGGAGGATCACGATCGCGCCGTCGACGGCCCGCGAGCGGAGGAAGCGGGGGATGCGGTCGCTGTCGTCGTGGTCGGCGGGCAGCAGCACGGGCTGCACCTCGCCGGCGTACAGGCCCTTCGCGGCGCCCTTCAGCACCGAGGTGAAGAACGTCCCGGTGAGGCTGTCGAGCTCGTTGAAGGCGACGATCAGGGCGATGGCCCCGGCCCGCCCGCCGCGGAGCATCCGGGCGGCGCTGTTCGCCTCGTAGCCGAGGGACTTCGCGGCGCGCTCGACCGCGGCGGTCATCCGGACGTCGACATTGGTGCCGCCTGCGAGCACCCGGGCGGCGGTGGCGCGCGAGACGCCCGCGGCCTGGGCGACGTCCACCAGCGTGGGTCGAGTCATGCTGCTTCCTTCTGCGAGGGGAGGTTCCGGCTTCCGCGCCTCCCCGCGGAGCACGGTGGGGAGAGCGTCGGAGTGAAGACTCGCACGGGGCGGCGGGCGGCCGTCCGGAACTGCTCGATTTGCGAAACTTCCCTTTGATACTAGGCGGAGATCGTTATCTCGCGGAGACCGGTTCTCGCTTGCATCGTGCTCGCGGGCGGGTTAGGTTGGCCGCCAAGAGATCGTTCTCTGAGGCCCGCCCTCACCGAAACCCTGCGAATCCCCAACGAAGAGGAATTGTCGTGAAAAGAAGCCTGACGGCCGTAGCCGCCGCAGCAGCAGTAGTCGCGCTCACCCTGACCGGGTGCTCGTCCGGAGGGGGAGGAGGCGCCTCGGACGACCCGAACGCCGAAGCCACCTTCTGGTCCTTCACCGGCATCAACGCCAAGGACAGCGTCGACGAGTACCTCGCGAAGATGCCCGACGCGAAGATCAAGCTCTCCGAGGTCGGCAGCACGACCGAGACCGCCACCGCCCTCACCGCGGCCCTCGCCGGCGGCAAGGTGCCCGACCTGGTCATGATCCAGAACGACGACCTGCCCCAGTTCGTCGCCAACAGCTCGAACTTCCTCGACCTGCGCACCCTCGGCGGCGACGACGTCGCCTCCACCTACCTCCCGTGGGCCGCCTCCGCCGCGACCGCCGATGACGGCTCCGTCGTGGGTGTCCCGACCGACGTCGGCGGACTGGGCTTCGCCTACCGCGCCGACCTCTTCGAGCAGGCCGGCCTGCCGACCGAGCCCGACCAGGTCGCCGAGCTCTGGAAGGACTGGCCGTCCTTCATCGAGACCGGCAAGAAGTACACCGAGGCGACCGGCAAGCCGTTCGTCGACAACATCGAGACCAGCGTCTTCTTCTCGACCGTCAACCAGGTCTCGGAGAAGTACTACTCGCCCGACGGCGAGCTGGTCTACGACACCAACCCGCAGGTGAAGGACGCGTTCCAGGTCGCCGTGGACACCAAGGACGCCGGCATCAGCGCCGGCATCGCCGCCTGGTCCTCGGGCTGGGCCCCGGGCCGCGCGAACGGCGCCTTCGCCGTGACGATCGCCCCCTCCTGGATCCTCGCCGGCATCAAGACCGACGCCCCCGACACCGCCGGCAACTGGCGCGTCACCAGCGTCCCCGGCATCGGCGGCAACTGGGGCGGCAGCGTCATCGCCATCCCCGCCCGCGCCGAGCACCCCGAGGCCGCCTGGCAGTACATCAAGACGATGATGTCGGCCGAGGGCCAGACCGACCACTTCAAGGCCTCGGGCACGCTGCCCGCCGCCACCGAGGCGGTCGCCAGCGAAGAGGTCCAGTCGTACACCGACCCGTTCTTCGGCGACTCGAAGATCGGCGAGGTCATGGCCACCTCCGTCGAGCAGTTCCCGTCCTTCTACAACGGACCGGACACCACCCCGATCAACGGGGCGCTCCTCAACACCCTCGTCGAGCTGGAGGCCGGCAACGTGACCTCCGACAAGGCGTGGTCGACCGCACTCGACACGGCCAAGCAGGCCATCGGCGGCTGATCGCCCCACCCACCCGAGCGGCCCGGCGCCTCGCGCGCCGGGCCCCTCCCCCCTTTCTCGACGGAGGTACTCCCGTGTCAACGGTGACAGCAGCACCACCCCGCAAGCAGCCCAGCGCGCCGGTCCAGAAGGCCGCGCGGATCCGCAACTCCCTCTCGGAGCGGATCGCCCCCTACGCGTACGTCGCGCCCTTCTTCATCATCTTCATCGTCTTCGGGCTCTTCCCGCTCCTGTTCACGTTCTACGTCTCGCTCTTCGACTGGAACCCGATCGGCGAGCAGACCTTCGTCGGCATCGCGAACTTCCAGCAGCTCTTCGCCGACTCCCGGTTCTGGAACGCGCTGGTCAACACCTTCGGCATCTTCATCATCTCGACGGTGCCCCAGCTGCTGTTCGCCCTCTTCCTCGCGCACCTGCTGAACCACGCCCGCCTCCGCTGGGCGAACTTCTTCCGCATGGCGCTGCTGGTGCCGTACATCACCTCCGTCGCGGCGACCGCGATCGTGTTCGCGCAGATCTTCGACAAGAACTTCGGCCTGATCAACTGGTTCCTCGGCATCTTCGGACTGCCGTCGATCAACTTCCTCGCCACGAACTACGGCTCCTGGATCGTCATCTCGACGATGGTCTTCTGGCGCTGGTTCGGCTACAACACGCTCCTCTACCTGGCGGGCCTGCAGTCGCTGCCCCGCGAGATGTTCGAGGCGGCCTCCGTCGACGGCGCGTCCAGCTGGCAGCAGTTCCGCCACCTGACCATCCCGGCGCTGCGCCCGATCATCGTCTTCACCGTGATCATGTCGACCATCGGCGGTCTGCAGATCTTCACGGAGGCGCTCCTGGTGGCTCCCGAATCGGGCCTCACCTGCGGCGCCGGCCGGCAGTGCCAGACGCTGGCGCTCTTCCTCTACGAGCAGGGCTTCGGCCAGTTCAAGTTCGGCTACGGATCCGCCATCGGCGTCGTGCTGTTCGTGATCGTGGTCCTCGTCTCCCTCCTCAACTTCTACCTCTCCACCCGCACCCGGAAGGAGGCCGTCTGATGTCGGATGTGATCGACCAGGCCGTCCCGCAGACGCTGGCCCCCACGGTCCAGAAGGCACAGCTGCCGAAGCGGCGCGGGAAGGGCGGCGGAGTCGGCTGGCCGACCTACGTCTTCCTCGTGATCGCGGTGCTCGTCTCGATCTTCCCGCTCTACTACATGTTCGTCGTCGCGTCGGTCGGAGCGACCGCCGTCACGTCGATCCCGCCGCGCCTGTACCCGGGCACGAACTTCATGGCGATCGCCGAGAAGGTGTTCGACACCGTCCCGTTCATCGCCTCGATGCTGAATAGCCTCATCGTGTCGCTGAGCATCGCCGTCATCTCGGCGATCCTCTGCGCGATGGCCGGCTTCGCCTTCGCGAAGCTGCAGTTCCCCGGCCGCAACGTGCTGTTCCTCATCGTGCTGCTGACCATGACGGTGCCGGCGCAGCTGAGCATCATCCCGCAGTACCTGATCGTCTCGGCGCTCGACTGGGTCGACACCCTCCAGGCGATCATCGTGCCGGGACTGGCCAGCGCCTTCGGCATCTTCTGGATGCGGCAGCACATGTCCACGACGGTCAGCGACGAGCTGATCCAGGCGGCCCGCATCGACGGCGCCAACTCGTGGCAGCTGTTCTGGCGCATCGCCTTCCCGGTGGTCCGCCCCGCGGCGTTCGTCCTCGGACTGATCACCTTCACCGCGGTCTGGAACGACTTCATGTGGCCGTTCATCGTCCTCAAGTCGCCGGAGCTGTTCACGGTGCAGATCGCGCTGAAGCAGCTGCAGGCCAACCGCTCGATCGACGTCGCCCTGGCGATGGGCGGATCGTTCATGGCCACCCTCCCGCTGCTGATCGCGTTCTTCTTCGTCGGCCGCCGGATGGTGTCCGGGATCATGGACGGGGCGTTCAAGGGCTGATGCACGACGCTTCCCCAGCACTGCCCGGGACGGACGCCGCGCGTCCTCCCGGGCGGGACTGGCGGGACCGCGCTCTGCCTCCGGCCGAGCGCGCCCGCCTCCTGACCCAGGAACTCACCCTCGAGGAGAAGGCGGCGCAGCTCGGCTCCGTCTGGCTCACCGACTCCGCCGACGACTTCGCCCCGAAGCTCGACGACGGGCCCGCCGCGGGCGACGACCTCTTCACCGGCGGCCTCGGCCAGCTGACCCGCGTGTTCGGCACCGAGCCGGTCACCGTCCCGGAGGGCGTCCGCCGGCTCCGCGAGCTGCAGGAGCGCGTGGTCTCCGGCAGCCGCCTCGGCATCCCGGCCATCGCACACGAGGAGTGCCTCACCGGCCTGGCCGCGTACGGCGCGACCGCGTTCCCCACTCCGCTCGCCTGGGCGGCCACCTTCCACGAGGAGCTCGTGGGCGAGATGGCGGAGGCGATCGGCTCGGACATGCGCGCCCTCGGCATCCACCAGGGCCTCGCCCCGGTCGTCGACGTCGTGAAGGACTACCGCTGGGGCCGCGTCGAGGAGACCCTCGGCGAGGACCCGTACCTGGTCTCGCAGCTCGGCGCCGCCTACGTGGCGGGGCTGGAGGGGACCGGTGTCGTCGCGACGCTGAAGCACTTCGCCGGGTACGCCGCCTCGCGCGGCGCCCGCAACCACGGCCCGGTCAGCATGGGGCCGCGCGAGCTCGCCGACACGGTGCTGCCTCCGTTCGAGGCCGCCCTGCGGCACGGCGGAGCCCGCAGCGTGATGACCTCGTACACCGACATCGACGGCGTACCCAGCAGCGCCAGCCGGCACCTGCTGACGACGCTGCTCCGCGACCGCTGGGGCTTCGAGGGCACGGTCGTCGCCGACTACTGGGCGGTGCCGTTCCTCCAGGCCATGCACCACGTGGCGGTCGACGCGGCCGACGCGGGGCGCCTGGCGCTGCACGCCGGGGTCGACGTCGAGCTGCCGCAGACGGCGGCGTACGGCGAGGTGCCGCGCCTGATCCGCGAGGGCGTCGTCGACGAGGCCGACCTCGACCGCTCCGTGGCCAGGCACCTGCGCCACAAGTTCGAGGCGGGCCTGCTCGACGGCGGCCCGCTGGTGCCCGAGGGGGCCGAGGAGGTCGACCTCGACAGTGCCCGCAACCGCGCGATCTCGTCGCGGATCGCGGAGGAGTCGGTCGTGCTGCTGCGCGACGAGGACGTCGCGGAGCTGCTGTCCTCCGGCTCGCTCGCCGTCGTGGGACCGGCCGCGGACCAGTTCCGCAGCCTGGTCGGCTGCTACGCGTTCCCCAATCACGTGCTCTCCAAGCACCCCGGCCACGACCTCGGGCTGTCGATCCCGACGGTGCTGACGGCGCTGCAGGAGGAGTTCGGAGCGTCGCGCGTGCGCTTCGCGGAGGGCGGCTCGATCACCTCCGCGTCGACCGACGGCGTGCAGGAGGCGGTGGACCTCGTCCGCGGCTCCGACGCGGCGGTCGTCGTGGTCGGCGACATCGCCGGGCTCTTCGGCGACGGCACCTCGGGCGAGGGCTGCGACGCGGCCGACCTCCGCCTCCCCGGAGCGCAGGAGCCGCTGGTGACGGCCGTGCTCGAGACCGGCGTGCCCACCGTGGTGGTCGTCCTCTCGGGCCGGCCCTACGCGCTCGGGGCGTTCGGAGCGGCGCGCGGACTCGTGCAGGCGTTCTTCCCGGGAGCGGACGGGGCGGCCGCGGTCGCCGGGGTGCTCTCGGGCCGCGTGGCTCCGACCGGGCGCCTGCCCGTGCAGATCCCGCGGCTCCCGTCCGCGTCGACCACGTACCTGCAGCCGTCGCTCGGGCTCTCGAACCCCGGGATCACGGCGCTGGACGCGACTCCGCTCTACCCGTTCGGCTACGGGCTGACCCGCGGCGCGGTGACGTACACGGAGCTGGCGACGGCGGCGGAGCTGCCGGTCGGCGGATCGCTCGACGTGGCGGTATCGCTCCGGAACGACGGCGCCGACACGGTCGAGGTGGTGCAGCTCTACGCGGGCTACCCGACCTCGGCGGTGGTGCGGCCGGTCGCGCAGCTGATCGGCTTCGCGCGCGTGCCGATCGCGGCGGGCGAGACGCTGACGGTGCACTTCCACGTCGACGCGGCCCGGCTCGCCGTGACGGGGGAGGACGGCCGGCTCGCCGTGGACCCGGGACCGCTGCGGCTGACGGCCGGCGCCTCGGCGGCGGACGCGGCGGTGACGGCGGAGGTGTCGATCACGGGGGAGCGGCGGTTCCTCGCCGAGCGGGCGCTGCGGACCCCCTGGTCGGTCGCGCGGGGCTGAGCGGTCGGCGCCTCAGGGGGGAGGCGCCGGCCGCTCGCGGGGGGCGGGCCGGTGGTGCCGGCTCGAGTCCGCGGAAGTCGCGGTACTCGCGCGCGAGACCTGCGACTTCTGCGGGGTCGGCGGCCCGGAGCGCGACGGCCGCGTAGCACCGGAGGCGCCAAGCGCAAGGGGCCCGCGCGAGCCGGGGGCCCGGCCTAGCGTGGAAGGAGCGGCGCCGCCGGTGGCGGCCCGCGGAGAAGACCGATGCAGAGGAGAGTCATGCCCGCCCTGACCGACACGTTCACGCTGTCCAACGGAGTCGCCATCCCGAAGATCGGGTTCGGCACCTGGCAGATCCCCGACGGCCCCGAGGCCTACGACGCGACGACCGCCGCGCTCGAGGCCGGCTACCGCCACATCGACACCGCCCGCGCCTACGGCAACGAGGCGAGTGTCGCCCGGGCCCTGCGCGACAGCGGCGTCCCGCGCGACGAGGTGTTCATCACCACCAAGCTCCCGGCCGAGGTGAAGGACTACGAGGGCGCGAAGGCGAGCTTCGAGACCACCATGGCGGCGCTCGAGCTCGACCACGTCGACCTGTACCTCATCCACGCCCCGTGGCCCTGGCAGGACATGGGGTCCGACCACCGCGAGGGCAACATCGCGGCGTGGAAGGCGATGGAGGAGATCCTCGAGGCCGGTCGCTCGCGCGCCATCGGCGTCTCGAACTTCCAGGTCGCCGATCTGGAGTCGCTGATCGCGGCGACCGACGTGGTGCCGCACGCCAACCAGATCCGCTGGTTCGTCGGCAACACCCAGGACGAGACGACCGCGTACTGCAAGGAGCACGGCATCCTCGTGGAGGGCTACTCGCCGCTCGCGACGGGCGGCCTGCTCGACAACTCCGACATCGGCGAGATCGCCGCGAAGTACGACAAGTCGGTGGCGCAGCTCTGCATCCGCTACCTGCTCGAGAAGGACGTGCTGCCGCTGCCGAAGTCGACGACGCCCTCGCGCATCGTCGAGAACGCCGACGTCGACTTCGAGATCTCGTCCGAGGACCTCGCGCACCTCGACTCGCTCGTCGACACGGAGTCCTGACCCGCGGGCGCCCGCTCCTGACGGTCCGGAGGCCGTCGCACGCGAGCTCGAGTGCGGCGGCCTCCGTCGTCTCGGCGCGTCCGCCGCCGCCTCCGCTCGCGAGTGTGCAGGAGTTGTCGCAGTGGGCGTCGAGTGCAACAAGTCCTGGCTTCTCGCCGGACTCCTCCGATCGCGGTTCCGCGAGTGCGCAGGAGTTGTCGCAGTCGGTCTCGAGTGCGACAACTCCTGGAGTCTCGGAGTGCTCGGCACAGGAGCGACGGGCGTCCGGCGTCCCGAGGCCGGTCGCGAGTGCGCAGGGGTTGTCGCAGTGGGCGTCGAGTGCGACAAGTCCTGGCTTCTCGCCGAGCCGAGCCGAGGCGAGGGGCGAGGCGGGGCGAGGCGGGCCCGCCCGCCCGCCCGGCGGCCGCGCGTCAGGCCAGGCGCAGCAGGCGGCAGCCGTGCGGCTCGAGCTCGAGCTCGACGGCGCCGCCGACGATCGGCAGCTCGGCGCCGCTCCACACGTCGACGGCCGAGGTCGCGCCGGAGCAGCCCAGGTCGGTCAGGTGCGCGGAGTAGGACCGCGCCGACGAGCCCAGCCAGAACACTCCGCGCCACTGCTCGTCGCCGCGCCACGCCGACCACACCACCAGGTCGCCGTCGCGGACGATCTCGCGGCTGCCGTCGCTGCCGAGGAGCGCGAGGACGTCGCCGTTCGTCAGCAGCGCGAGAGTGTCGGCGGGCGTGTCCGGGAGGTGCCCGCCCATCATCAGCGGCGAGCGGAGCAGGCACCACAGCGTCACGAGCGTCCGCTGCTCCGCGGGCGTGAACCGCGAGAGCCGGTCCTCGCCCACGTGCGCGCGCACGCCGATCCGCCCCAGCGGCAGCATGTCGGCGTCGGCCCAGGCGCCGGGGCGCTGGTGCGGCGCCCAGCGCGCGGCCCGCTGGAACTGCTCGTGCAGGTGCGCCCAGTCGTCCCAGAAGTCGTCCGAGATCCGCCACATCTGCGCGGTCGACCGCAGCACCTCGAGGTTCTCGAGCGAGAGCTGCTTGCCGGGGGAGAGGCTCAGCACCATCGGGCGGCCGGTCGCGTCGATCGCGCGGGAGAGGGCGGCGATCTCCTCCGCCTGGATCGGCGGGTAGAGCACGTCGTCGAGCTTCACGAAGTCGACGCCCCACGAGGCCAGCTGCGCCATCACGGAGTCGTAGTACTGCTGCGCGCCGGGCGCGCTCATGTCGACTCCGTAGTTGTCGGGGTTCCACGGGCAGACGTTCCCGCGGTCGGCGATGTCGGCGCAGGTCGCCTCCGACCCGAGCACCGGCAGGCCGAGCTCGGCCGCTCGGCGGGGGACGCCGCGCATCAGGTGCACGCCGAAGCGGAGGCCGAGGGCGTGCACGCGCGCGGCCAGCGCCGTGAATCCGCCCGTCGCCGCGGAGGGGAAGCGGCCGACGGCGGGCTGCGGGCGTCCCCAGTCGTCGAGCACCGGCTCCGACACCTCCTGGTAGTCGCTCGTGCCGGGATCAGGCTCGTACCACTGGATGTCGACGACGACCGTGTCCCAGCCGTGCGGCAGGAGGTGCTCGGCGATGTACTCGGCGTTCGCGAGCACCTCCTCCTCCGTCACCGAGGCGCCGAAGCAGTCCCAGCTGTTCCAGCCCATCGGCGGGCGGCGGGCGGCCTCCGTGCGCGCGGCGATCACGACAGCTCCAGCGTCACGGTCGCGAAGGAGTGCGGGGGCAGCGTGACCCGCAGGCCTGTGGCCGTGGTCTCGATGCCCTCGAGGGCGACGGGGCTCACCTCGTCGGCGGCGCCGGGCCGGTTGTGCGCGTCGGGGCGGTCGGCGGTGAGGAGGCGGCCGGTCGCGCCGGTCACGGTCCCACCGCGGAAGTCGAGGGAGACCTCGAGCGGCTCCTCCAGGTCGACGTTGGTCAGCGAGACCAGGACGCGGCCGTCCTTCGTGGAGGCGGAGGCGGAGGCGACGGGGATCTCGCGGCCGTCGACCGCGTGCGTCGGGCCGGCGACCGTGGTCGGCAGAACCGTCGCGTCGTGGTGCCCCTTGTTCATCTCGAACACGTGGTACGTCGGCGTGCGGACCATCTCGCCGCCGTCCGGGTCGGTCAGCAGCATCGCCTGCAGCACGTTCACCGTCTGCGCGATGTTCGCCATCGTCAGGCGGTCGGCGAAGCCGTGGAAGACGTCGAAGTGCCAGGCCGCGACCATCGCGTCGCGGATCGTGTTCTGCTGGAAGAGGAAGCCCGGGTGGGTCCCCGGCTCCACGTCCCACCAGGTGCCCCACTCGTCGAGCACCATCCCGTACTTCTTCTCGGGGTCGTGGACGTCCATCACCGCGGCGTGCGAGCGGAGCAGCTCCTCGATCCCCTGCGCGGCCACGATCGTGCTCCAGTAGGTGTCCGCGTCGAAGTCGGTCGCGCTGCCCTTCGCGTGCCAGCTGCCGCCGATCGTGTAGTAGTGCACCGAGACCGACTCCCACGGCACGGAGGAGAAGGGGTGCCCCTCGATCTCGGGGATCACCTCCATCAGCGTCTGCGTCCAGTGGGTGTCGGCGCCGTCGGCTCCGGCGGCCACTCGGTAGAGCGGAGTGTCGTTGCCGCTCTGCACGAAGGTCCCGAACTGCCGCGCCAGGTCGGCGTAGGCGCCGGCGCGCATGTTGCCGCCGCAGCCCCACGTCTCGTTGCCGAGCCCCCAGAAGCGGACGGTCCACGGCTCCTCCCGGCCGTGGGAGCGGCGCAGGTCGGCCATCGGCGACTTCCCCGCGCCGGTGAGGTACTCGGCCCAGTCCGCCATCTCCTGC
This sequence comes from Rathayibacter sp. AY1E2, assembly GCF_002932325.1. Taxonomy (NCBI): domain Bacteria; kingdom Bacillati; phylum Actinomycetota; class Actinomycetes; order Micrococcales; family Microbacteriaceae; genus Rathayibacter; species Rathayibacter sp. AY1E2. Next base: position 140,679 of record NZ_PSVO01000003.1, on the reverse strand, counting down.
ACGGTGCCGGAGCCGATGTTGCCCGAGATGTAGGCGTCGGCGCCGAGCAGCTCGCAGAGCGCCATGAACTCGTGGGTGCCGAAGGAGTTGTCCTCCGCGACTCCGCCCCACTGGGTGTTGATCAGGCCGGGGCGCTCCTCGCGCGGGCCTATGCCGTTGGTCCAGTGGTAGCGGTCGGCGAAGCAGCCGCCGGGCCAGCGGAGGTTGGGGATGCCGAGGGCGCGGAGGGCCTCGACGACGTCCAGGCGGATCCCGCCCTCGTTCGGGACGGGCGAGTCCTCCCCGACCCAGAAGCCGTCGTAGATGCACCGGCCGAGGTGCTCGGCGAAGTGGCCGTAGAGGTGGCGGCTGATGGTGGCGCCGGGGCGGTCGAGGTCGACGGTGACGGTGCTGTTCACGGGGTGCTCCAGGGTGGTGGCGGACGAATCGGCGGCGGCGGTTCCGGCGGAGGCGGTGTCGAGGACGCCGGGATCGGCGGCGGTGCTCACGCGGTCTCGCGGACGAGCCGCAGGACGATCGCGCGGTCGGCGTGGAAGGTCGGCAGGTCCAGGCCCGCCTCGCCCAGCAGGCTCCCCGAGTAGGCGGGGGCCGGGGCGTCGGAGTCCAGCGGCACCGTCGACTCCAGCCAGCGCGGGCTCTGCCAGGGCGGGCCGAGCGAGCCGGGGCGCGCGGTCTCGATCCGGTAGCGCGCCCGCGGATCCAGGCCCGGGAGGCGGACGCGGCAGCGCGAGTCCGCGGTCAGCGCGGGCGTGACCAGCGTGTACAGCGCCTCCGAGCCGTCCGGCGCGACGACGCCGCGCAGCGACGGCGCGTCGGGGTCGGAGTCGTCGCCCCCGACGACTCGGCCGGTCGCGATCAGGCCGCGGTGCTCGCGGTACGCCGCGATCCAGCCCGCCAGCACGGGCTCCTCCTCCGCGTCCAGCTCGCGGAGGTCCCACTCGATCCCGAAGTGGCCGAGGAAGGCGATCGCGCAGCGGGTGTGCAGGTCGCTGGTGCGACCGGTGACGGAGTTGACCGGCGAGGCGACGTGCGAGCCGAGCATCTCCGGCGGCACGAGCAGCCCGGTCCAGCGCAGCATCCGCGAGCGGTCCAGCGGGTCCTGGTTGTCGGAGGTGTGCACGCGGTCGGTGCGCTCGAGGATCCCCAGGTCGACCCGGCCGCCGCCGGAGGCGCAGCTCTCGATCTCGAGCTCCGGGTGCCGGGCGCGCAGCTCGTCGATCAGCCGGTACAGCGCGAGCGTCTGCTCGTGCACCGCGGCCGTCCCGGTGGCGGGGTGGCCCGCGTCGATCAGGTCGCGGTTGTGGTCCCACTTGAGGTAGGCGACGCCCAGGTCGGCGACCAGGCCGTCGAGCACGCCGAGGATGTGCGCGAACGCGTCGGGGTTCGTCAGGTCGAGCACCTGCTGGAAGCGGAACCGCGGCGGCAGCTCCTCGCGGGCCCGCAGGATCCAGTCGGGGTGCGCGCGGGCGAGGTCGGAGTCCTCGTTGATCATCTCGGGCTCGACCCAGAGGCCGAACTCCATGCCCAGGCCGCGGACGTGCTCGGCGAGGGGGAGGAGGCCGTCGGGCCAGGCGACGGGGTCGGGCGTCCAGTCGCCGAGGCCGGCGCGGTCGTCGCTGCGGCCGAGGAACCAGCCGTCGTCGAGCACGTAGCGCTCGACCCCGAGGGCGGCGGCGCGGTCGGCCAGCTCGGCGAGGACGGCGAGGTCCTGGTCGAAGTAGACCGCCTCCCAGACGTTGAGCGTCACCGGGCGCGGCCGGCGCGAGGAGCGGGAGACCCCGCGGAGGTGGGCGTGGAAGCGGGCGGCCGCGGCGTCGAGGCCGTGGCCGAAGCTGCCGGAGATCCAGGGGGAGGAGTAGCTCTCGCCGCTCGCGAGGCGCACCTCGCCGGGCAGGAGCAGCTCGCCGCCGCGGAAGGCGAGCCAGCCGTCGCCGCGCTCCACCGCGTGCTCGTGGTTGCCGCCGATGCCGACGTGGCAGAGCCAGACCCGGCCGTCGGCGGAGTCGAAGCCGGGGGTGCCGACCGCGACGACCGTCGTCGCGTCCAGGCCGGTGCGGCCGCGCCGCGAGGAGCGGGAGTGGGTGCCGGTGACGACGGGGTGGCGCTGGGGGATCTTCTCGGTGCCCCAGCGGCCGGAGAAGTCCAGGATCTCGCGGGCCTCGGTCGGGATCCGGAGGGCGGGGTCGACGCCGATCACCTCGAGGTGCCCGGCGCCGTCGTTGCGGACCGAGACGCGGGTCCTGAGCAGTCCGGCAGGAGAGAGAACGATCTCTAGGACGATCCCGATCCGGGCCTGCGCGTCGTGCGCCTCGACGGTCACGGCGGCGCTGCCGGCCTGCGCGACCGCGCCCTCCGCGAGGGCCTCCCCGTCCACCGAGACGGTGTCCACGGTCAGCCTCGGCGACCAGCCGGCGCCCTCCCGGTGCACCCGGAGACCCGGCAGGCCGGCCCAGCCGAAGGTGTGCTCGGGCAGTATCCCGGGCTCGTAGGGGACGTCGGAGGAGCCCTCGATCCCCGTCCGCACGGGAGTTCTTGCGAAAGCTGCGAGATCGTCGTCGCTCGCGTCGAGTCGCGGACCCCAGTGCAGCAGCACGGGCAGGTCGCCTCCCGACTGAGTGAGGAGGGCGGACACGTCATCGGCGACGAGATGGATCACTCTCGGGGATTGCATGTCCCCATTCCTATCGTCGATCCTGGTCTGAGTACAGCGAGAGATCGATCTCGACCCTCGGTCGGATGGACCACCGCGCGGATCGACCCGCGCCGATCGACCACCGCTCGCACCGCTCATCCCCACCACCCACCGCCTCGATGAGGAGCACCCATGCCGCTGACCCACCCGGCCCCGCACGAGACCCGCCTGGAGCGCGGGGTGCTCGACGCGCGGCGGCGGCTCAACCGCGACTACCTCCTCTCGCTCACCGACGAGGGGCTGCTGCAGAACTTCCTGATCGAGGCCGGGATCGGCGACCAGGGCTGGCACCTGCACCCCTCGCAGGACTCGCGCGAGGCCCGCGGCCTCGACCGGCACTGGGGCTGGGAGACGCCGGGCTCGCAGCTGCGCGGGCACTTCCTCGGCCACTGGCTCTCCGCAGCGGCCCGCGAGGTCGCGGTCACCGGCGACCCGCTGCTGCGCGTCCGGATCGACTCCGTGCTCGACGGACTCGAGCGCTGCCAGGAGGAGAACGGCGGCGGCTGGATCTGGGCGATCCCGCGCGGCTACCTCGACCGCCTCGCGACCGGCCGCCCCATCTGGGCGCCGCAGTACGCAATGCACAAGCTGCTGATGGGCCTCGTCGACCTGCACCTCGACCTCGGCGACGAGCGGGCGCTGCGGATGGCGCGGGCCGCCACGGCCCCGCTGCTGGAGTGGGTCCGCGGATTCGACGACGCCGCGTTCCAGGAGATCCTTGAGGTCGAGACCGGCGGCATGCTCGAGGTCTGGGCCGACCTCCTCGCGATCACCGGCGACCCCGTCTACACCGAGCTGCTCGGCCGCTACGACCGCCGCTCCCTCTTCGAGGGCCTGCTCGAGGGCCGCGACGTGCTGACCAACATGCACTCCAACACCACGATCCCCGAGGTCCTCGGCGCCGCCCGCGCCTACGAGGTCACCGGCGACGAGCGCTGGCGGAGGATCGTCGAGGCCTACTGGGAGCAGGCGGTCACCCTCCGCGGCACCTTCTGCACGGGCGGTCAGACCTCCGGCGAGATCTGGACGCCGCCCTTCGCGTTCGCCGCTCGCCGCGGCGAGAAGACGCAGGAGCACTGCGTCGTCTACAACATGATCCGGCTGGCCGACGTGCTGCTGCGCTGGACCGGCGACCTCGCCTACGCCGACTACATCGAGCGGAACCTCTGGAACGGCCTCCTCGCCCAGCAGAACCCGCGGACCGGGATGGTCGCCTACTTCCTGCCGCTCGAGGGCGGCGCCCGCAAGGACTGGGGCAGCCCGACCGAGGACTTCTGGTGCTGCCACGGCACGCTGGTGCAGGCGCACACGCGCCACTCCGGGCTCGTCTTCTACCGCGGCGGCGACGCCGAGCTGACGATCGCGCAGCACGTCGACGCGAGCCTGCGCCTGCCGACCGCCGCCGGCGACGCGGCGGTGCGGGTCGAGGTGCTCGACACCGCCGGCTACGTCGGCCCGGACGCCAACGCGGGTGCCGCGGGCGACGTGCACCGCCCCACCGCCTCGCGGATCCGGGTCGAGATCGTCTCGGAGGAGGGGGTCGCGCTGCACGTGCGGCTGCGGGTGCCGGAGTGGACCGTCGGCGAGCCGGGGGTCGCGGGCGACGCCGAGCGCGTCCGGGCGGGCGACGGCGCGCTCCTGATCGGGCACCCCGGCGGCCGCACGAGCGTCGACCTCGCCTTCGGCACCGAGATCCGCGCCGTGCCGATCCCGGACGAGCCGGGCACGGTCGCCTTCGTCGAGGGCCCGATCGTGCTGGCCGGCCTCGTCGACCGCGAGATCGCGCTGCGGGGGCGCCTCGAGGACGCCCCCGCCCTGCTCGCCCCCGACAACGAGCGGCAGTGGACCCAGTGGCTGCGCGGATACCGCGCCGTCGGCCAGCCCGCCGCCGTCCGCTTCCGGCCTCTGCACGAGGTCGTCGACGAACCCTTCTCGCTCTACTTCCCGGTCTCGGCCGGGAGCTGATGGACAGGATCCCCTCCGTGACCTGCGCTCCGCGCTCATGACCGCCTCCACCGCCTCCCCCGCCGTCCGGGCGATGCCCCGCGGCCGCCTCCTGCTGCCGATCTTCGCGATGCTCGTCGGCTTCGGGCCGCTCACCATCGACCTGGTGCTGCCGTTCCTGCCGACGCTGCAGGACGATCTCGGCGTCTCGGTGGCGACCGCCCAGCTGGTCGTCACCGGCGCCACCTTCGGCTTCGCGGCCGGCCAGCTCGTCTCAGGACCGCTCAGCGACGCGGTCGGCCGCAAGTGGCCGCTCGGCGTCTCGGCGGCGCTGCACATCGCGGCGAGCCTCGTCGCGGCGATGACCTCCGACACCGCCGTGCTGCTCTCGGCCCGCTTCGTCCAGGGCGCCGCCTGCACCGCTGCGGGCGTCGTCGTCACCGCCATCGTCCGCGACCTCTACAGCGGCAAGCGGCTCGTCACGATGCTCGCGAACCTCGCCGTGATCGTCTCGGTCTTCCCGATCCTGGTGCCCTCCGTCGGCGCGCAGCTGACCAAGGTGATCGACTGGCGCGGCTCCTTCCTCGCGGTCGCCGCCTGGGGAGCGCTCGCGACCGTGATCGCGCTCCTGGTGCTGCCCGAGACGCTGCCCCGCGAGCGGCGGCACCAGGGCGGGCTCGGCCCGTCGCTGCGCAACTCCTTCGGGATGCTCCGGCGGCCGCGCGTGCTGGCGCTCGCCGCCGCCTCGGCCGCGGGCTGGTCGGTCGGCTTCGCGTACCTCGCGACCGCTCCCTTCCTCTACACGAACGTCTACGCGGTCGGTCCCGACCTGTACGGGCTGCTGTTCCTGGTCACCTCGCTCGTGACGATCGCGGTCGGGCAGACGACGGGACGGGTGATCGTGCCGCGGTTCGGACCCCGGTTCGCGATGTTCGCCTCGGCGATCGTCACGGCGCTCGGCGCCGTCGTGGTCGCGGTGCTCGCGCTCACCGGCACGCAGCCGCTGCTCGTCGTCGTCGGCGCGCTGACGTTCGCGCTGGCCGGCCGCTCGCTCGGCTTCGCCCCGGTGCAGTACCTCTCGCTGCAGGGCCCGTCGAGCGAGGCGGGCAGCGTCACGGCGATCCTCGGCACGGTCAGCTTCACGGCGGCCGGACTGGTGATGCCGGTGATGGGCGCGTGGGCCGAGATCTCGCTGATCCCGTTCGCGATCCTGCTGCTGCTCGCGGGGCTGGTCGAGGGCGGCGTGGCGCTGCTGTTCCGGCCGGGCTCGCGGCGCTTCGATCCGGGGGCGCAGCGGCTCGAGGACGAGCCGGCGGGGGCCGCCCGATCGGCCGGCCCCCGCGAGCACGACGAGAAGAGCTGAGATGACCCTCCGGGAAGGGACCACCGTGGAACTGCGCTCCGGCGACTACACCCTCCGCGTCGAGGCGGGCGGCCTCGAGGTGCTCGCGGGCGAGCGCGTCCTCTACGCGAACGACCGGCCGCTGCGCGTCACGGTCAAGACCGTCGCCGCGATCAGCGAGTACTCCGGCGCGCCCTACGACGCCGTCTCGCTGTCGGAGGGGGCGATCACCGCGAGCGGGACGATCACCGTCCGCTCCGGGTCGGCCTTCGCCGTCACCGACGTCTGGCGCGTCGCGGGCGACGGCTTCTCCGTGCACCGCGACGTCGAGGTGGTGGCGGCCGGCGGCGACCTCGGCTTCTCCACCGCCGTCTCGCTCGGGCTGACCGGGTCCGACGACCTCCGCGACTACGAGTGCTTCGCCCCCGGCGCCTGGTACCGCGACAACGCCTTCGGGCCCGCCGACGCGATGGGCCGCGACCCCGGCAGCGAGTACTTCTGGCGCACCGAGACGCACTACGCGCTGCCGCTGTTCGCCGCGCAGAGCCTCGCGACCGGCGAGACCGTGGCGCTCTCGCGCTGGGCGGCCGACGCGACGCTCCCGCGCCTGGACGTGGTCCGCTCGGAGAACTTCACCGACCCGGAGTGCACCGTCGGCTCGATCGGCCTGAGCCGCCCGCAGGGCACGACGCTGAACTACCTGTACTACGGCTTCGGCGTGCGGACCCCGCTCGACGTGCCGCCCGCGGGCCTGTCGATCGACTACGTCCACCCGGGCGCCGACGGCGAGCGCCCGATCGACAACCCCTACTCCGGCCTCGACTACGACGCCGCCCCGAAGGCCCTGCAGCGGGTGAACCACCCGGTCGAGGTCGGCTTCCGCCAGCGCTACGCCGTCGCGGTCGACCTCGGCCGGTACGACGACTTCGCGACGATGATGCGCGCCACCTGGCGCAGCACCTACGCCCGGCTCCGCGACGACCTGTTCGAGGTCGACAACGAGCGGCACTTCCACCACGGCATGGCGATCCTCCAGCGCCTCACCCGCCGCTACGGCGACTCCTGGGGCCTGCCGTTCGCCTGCCAGCTGCCGGACCTCGACGTCTCGAGCGTCTCCTTCCAGTTCGGCTTCGTCGGGCAGCAGCCGGGCATCGGCTACCAGCTGCTGCGCTACGGCGACCGCGAGGGCGTGCCGGAGGCGTTCGAGCAGGGCGTCGGCATCGTCGACTTCTGGGCGCGGACCGCGCTGCCCGAGTCGGGCCCGCCGCGGATGTGCTTCAACCCCTCGCTCGGCGGCTTCGAGCCGTACCCGCACTACCTGCGGATGCTCGCCGACGGCGTCGAGGCGATCCTCGACGCCTACCTGCACCTGCGCGACCTCGGCGACGAGCGCCCGCTCTGGCTCGAGTTCTGCCGGCGGACCGCCGACTGGCTGCTCGAGGTGCAGGACGCCGACGGCAGCTTCCACCGCGCCTACAACGCCGATGGCTCGGTGCGGATGGACTCGCGCTCGAACACCCCGAGCGTGATCCGCTTCCTCGTGCAGCTGCACCTCGTGACGGGGGAGGGGCGCTACCGCGCGTCCGCGGTGCGCGCCGGCGAGTGGTCGTTCGCGAACATCCACCGGACCCTGGAGTACCGCGGCGGCACCTGCGACAACGCCGACATCCAGGACAAGGAGGCGGGCATCTACGGGCTGTTCGGCTTCCTCGCGCTGTACGACCTGACGGAGGAGCCGCGCTGGCTGGAGGGCGCCGTCCGCGCCGCCGACTACACGGAGACCTGGACCTACGCGTGGTCCTTCCCGGTCCGCGCGCCCTGGGCGCATCCCTTCAACCGGTACTCGATCAGCGGACAGAGCATCATCACCCTCGGCGGCGGCGCCGACGTCTACATGGCGGCCTGCTCGTACAGCTACTACCGACTGCACCTGATCACGGGCGACGAGCACTACCTCGATTTCGCCGAGTTCCTGCACCGCAACACCCGCCAGTCGACCGACGTCGACGGCAGCATCGGCTACGCGATGCCCGGCCTCGGCCACGAGAGCGGCGACTTCGCGACCCAGACCCTGCGCAGCCACCACCACTGGCTGCCCTGGTGCACCTTCGTCGAGGTCGACCCGGCCTCGCGCCTGCGCGACACCTTCGGCGTCTACGAGATCGCCGACGCGCAGCGCCTGCCCGCCGCCGAGCGGGCGGCCCGCAACCGCGTCTACGACCGCTACGGGCACTCGCGGAGCTGACCCGACCCACCGCATCCGGCGCGCGTCTCGTTCTCACGTCGACGCAGCCGCACGGCGGGTCCGGCGGCCAGCGGGGACGACACCCGGTGCGCTGCTCCGCCTCCGTCGGCGTACCGGAGCCCGTTCCGCGTGCCGCAGCCGGACCCTCCGCAGGGCCCTCAGCCGCGCCACTCCACGTCGACGCGCACCGCCTCCGCACCGAGCTCCAGCCCGCCCGACACCTCGCGCCCGTCGACGCGCAGCACCGCGTCGCGCAGCGTGCGCACCCGCGTCCCGCCCGCCGGTGCCAGCCACTCCGCGCTCGGCACCCGCCGCACCCACAGCGACGCCCGCCCCGGCGACCACTCCAGCCGGTCCACGACCACCCCGCCGCGCGCGCGCAGCCCCGTCACGGCACCCCGCGCCCACGCGGACGGCAGTGCCGGCAGCACCGTCAGCGTCTCGTCATCCGATCCCAGCAGCATCGCCGCCACGAGCCCCGGCAGTCCGCCGCTGGCGTCGAGGTTGAAGATCCGCCCCGCGTCGTGCCGGGTCGTCAGCGTCGGTGACCAGTGCTCGACCGCGAGCCACTCCGCGCAGGTCAGCGCCGCCTCCCCGTCACCCAGCGCCGCCGCCGCGACGCCCACCTGCACCAGCCCGAACGCCATCTCCATCCGCCCGGGAGGAGCGGTCGGCGCCTCGGCCCGCCACGCGATCTTCGCCGCCACCGTCGCCGCCGCGGCGGCCCGCAGCCGCACCGCGGAGGCGCCGGGGCCCTCGAAGGCCGCGTCGCCCGCGTACCAGAGCGGGTACAGCTGCGACGCGTGCCGGTGCGCGATCTCCTCCGCGAACCGCGGGTCGATCCACTCCGCCAGCGTGCCGTCCTCGGCGACCCGGTACTCCGGCAGCTCCGCGACCACCCGCGCCCAGCGCTCGTCGAGCGAGTCGTCGCCGCGGGCCCGGCCGAGCAGCGCCGTCGCCCGCGCGGCGTCCCGCAGCACGGCGACGTCGATCGTCGCATCGACCGCTATCGGCGAGCGCGCACCACCCGGTGTGTTCTCGGGGGAGTAGGAGGGGACGATCCGGCGCACCCCGTCGACCACGGTCGTCCCGGTCTCGGCGAAGCGCAGCACGCCCTCGGCCAGCTCCCACAGCCGGTCGTCGACGATGCCGCGGTCTCCCGTGGCCGCGACGGCGTCGGCGGCCAGGCGCAGCACCCAGCCGCCGCAGCCCGTCCAGAAGAGGTGCGGGTAGCTCGCCGCGAAGTGACCGGCGCGGCCGTGAGTCGACATCCGCGACGGAAGGAGCATCCCCTCGGCCCCGTAGACGAGGCGCGCGTTGTCGCGGTAGTCGTCGAGGTGCGGCAGCACCAGCTCCAGGATCGACAGCGCCAGCTCGGGCGTGCCGGTCGGGATCATCCCCGCCATCGCGCCGTTCTGGACGTTGCCGTTCAGCGTGTAGTCGGCCGACCACGCAGGCCGCCAGGTGCCCTGCCAGACGCCCTGCAGCGTCGGCGGCAGCTCGCCGGTCGACGCGACGATGTTCGCGCGGCCGCTGAGGTACGCCAGCTCGACGACGCGGCGGCGCGCACCCTCGTCGCCGGCACGCGCCTCCTCCCAGAGGTCCTCGGTGAGCACCGCGGAGGAGGCGCCGGCGAGATCGAGGGAGGAGGCGCCGACCAGCCGGCCGTGCCCGTGGCGCTGGGCCTCGCGCAGCTCCGCCCACGAGGCGTCGTCGCCCGTCGACTCGCCGCCCGCACGCTCCCGGCTCGCCGGCTCGTCGCCCGCCAGCGACAGATCGACACGGAGGAGCGCGCCCGCACCGGCCGGGACCGACACCGTCGAGCGGGTCACGACGCCCTCCACGTCCCACGGCGCCCCGGTCGCCGCGGTGACCGTCGCGCGGATCCGCTCGCCTCCGGTCTCGGCGCTCCCGGTCCCGGCGACGGCCAGCAGTCGCCCGACCGCACCGCCCTCGACCGTCGCCTCGACCACGGCCGACGCGTCCGGCACGCCCGTGTCGAACGAGGTCGCGTCCCCGGCGCCCAGCCCGAGCTCGACCGTGCTCTCGCCGTCGCGCTCCGACTCCACCCGCAGCCGGACGCTCTCGCCCCCGTGCGGAGCGATCAGTCGCACCGCGTGCCGCCCGCCGTCGAGGTCGGTCCACTCGACCGCGACCTCGCCCAGCAGCGGGTCGAGCAGGCGCCGGCTCGACGCGACCCCGCCGGCCGTGCGGATCGACAGCGTCGCGCACAGCCCGAGCGGATCGGTCCAGATCAGGCCGCCGTCGTAGCCGCTCGCCCGCGCCCCGCGCTCGAGCAGGTCGCTCGCCGCGTCGGCGTCCCCGGCCAGCAGGGCACTCCGCAGCTCGTCCCGCACCGGGGCGAGGTCCGGGGCGGCGGGCCGCGCGTTGACGGGGAGGAAGTAGCGCTCGTGCGCCAGCGAGACGGTGAGCGCGTCGGCCGGGCCGTGCACCACGGCGCCGACGCGGCCGCTGCCGACGATCAGGCCCTCCTCCCAGGTCGGGGCCGCAGTGGCGGTGACGAGGGTGGGGGTGCGCGACAGTGCGCCTTCGATCGGGGCGATGATCGGTTCCTTTCGGGCTCGCGGGAGTGCCTGATATGTTGCGTGGACCCTCAAATTACCTCTCCCGGTGCGACGGCGCGCGGGAGTCGAGAGTTAGGAATCCGCGATGACGCGACCGATCACCCTCTTCACCGGCCAGTGGGCGGACCTCCCCTTCGAGGAGGTGGCCCGCCTCGCGGGGGAGTGGGGCTACGACGGCCTCGAGATCGCCTGCTGGGGCGACCACATCGACGTCGCCCGCTGGGACGACGCGGAGTACGTGCAGAGCCGGAAGGACATCCTCGAGCGCAACGGACTCCAGGTCTTCGCGATCTCGAACCACCTCACCGGCCAGGCGGTCTGCGACGACCCGATCGACGAGCGCCACCGCGACATCCTCAGCGACCGCGTCTGGGGCGACGGCGACCCCGAGGGCGTCCGGCAGCGCGCCGCCCAGGACCTCAAGGACACCGCCCGCTTCGCCGCCGCGCTCGGCGTGACGCAGGTCAACGGCTTCTCCGGCTCGTCGATCTGGAAGGGCGTGGCCATGTTCCCGCCCGCCTCCGACGAGTGGATCGCCGCCGGCTACCAGGATTTCGCGGACCGCTGGAACCCGATCCTCGACGTCTTCGAGGAGGTCGGCGTCCGCTACGCGCTCGAGGTGCACCCGAGCGAGATCGCCTACGACTACTGGACCGCCAAGCGCACCCTCGAGGCGATCGGCCACCGCGCCTCGTTCGGCTTCAACTTCGACCCGTCGCACTTCGTCTGGCAGCAGCTCGACAGCGTCGCGTTCGTGCTCGACTTCGCCGACCACATCTTCCACGTTCACGTGAAGGAGTCGGTCACCAACCTCGACGGCCGCAACGGCGTCCTCGGCTCGCACCTGCCGTGGGCGAACCCGCGCCGCGGGTGGACCTTCGTCTCGACCGGGCACGGCGCCGTCCCGTGGGAGCCGGTGTTCCGCGCGCTCAACGCGATCGGCTACACCGGCCCGACCAGCGTCGAGTGGGAGGACGCCGGCATGGACCGCCTCGACGGCGCCCCCGAGGCCCTGGCCTTCGTGCGGAAGCTCAACGCGATCACGCCGCCGGCCGACGCCTTCGACGCGGCGTTCTCGACCTCGCGCGACTGACCGCCCGCCGCACGCCTGCGTCCCGGAGGCCGGAAGGACCGACTGCCCGCGAGGGCCGTCCGGGCCTCCCGGCCTCCGTCGTGCTGCGAGCGCGTCCGCAACCGGGGCCGGGACGCTGCAGCGGGCGCCGAACGGGCCGGAGAGGGAGATCCGCCCTCGATCGCTGATCCGCCCTCGATCGCTGATCCGCCCTCGATCGCTGATCCGCCCTCGATCGCTAACGCGATCCAGGCCGGTCTCGGCGGCGGGCCCCCGCCCCGACCCGGCGGCTCGCCGGGAACGACGGACGGCCGGCCCCCCGCAGGGAGCCGGCCGTCCGGCCTCGCAGGATCTACAGGCCCTGGGAGAGGCGGTAGTACGCCGCGTTCGAGCGGATGTCGGACTCGAAGCCGCGGAGGGTGGTCGACTCGTCGATCACCAGGAGCTCGACGCCGGCGATGCGGGCGAAGTCCTCCCACGCCTCCAGGCCGATCTGCGTCGTCATCACCGTGTGGTGCGCGGCACCGGCGGTGATCCAGGCGGCGGCGCTGGTGCCGAAGTCGGGGGCCGGCTGCCAGACGGCGCGGCCGACGGGCAGGTGCGGGAGCGTCTGGGGCGGCTCGACGTTCCGGACCTTGTTCGCGACCAGGCGGAAGCGCTCGCGGACGTCGCTCAGGGCGACCACCACGGCGGGTCCGGCGTCGGCGGTGAAGACCAGGCGCACCGGGTCCTCGCGGCCGCCGATGCCCAGCGGGTGGATCTCGAGCGAGGCGCGCTTCGACGACAGGGACGGCGACACCTCGAGCATGTGCGCGCCGAGGATGAGCTCCTCGCCGGGCGTCATGTCGTAGGTGTAGTCCTCCATCAGGCTGGTGCCGCCGGGGAGGCCGGCGCCCATGACGGCGGCGATGCGGATGAGGACGGCCGTCTTCCAGTCGCCCTCGCCGCCGAAGCCGTAGCCGTCGGCCATGAGGCGCTGCACGGCGAGTCCGGGGAGCTGGCGGAGCCCGCCGAGGTCCTCGAAGCTGTCGGTGAACGCCTCGAAGCCGCCCTCCTCCAGGAACGAGCGCAGGCCGATCTCGACCGCGGCGCCGTAGCGGAGCGACTCGTGGCGCTCGCCGCCGGGGAGCAGCTCGGGGACCACGTCGTAGCTCTCGACGTACTCCGCGACGAGGGCGTCGATCTGCTCGGAGGTGGCGGCGTCGACGCGCTCGACGAGCTCGTTCACTCCCCAGGTGTTGACGCTGACGCCGAGGCGGATCTCGGCCTCGGTCTTGTCGCCCTCGGTGACGGCGACGTTGCGCATGTTGTCGCCGAAGCGGGCGACCTTCATGCTCTGCGAGGCGGACCAGCCGGCGGCCGCGCGCGACCAGGTGCCGATGGCCTCGGTGACGCGGGCGTCGCTCGCGTGGCCGACGACCGTCTTCCGGGGCACGCTCATCCGGCTGAGGATGTAGCCGTGCTCGCGGTCGCCGTGCGCGGCCTGGTTGAGGTTCATGAAGTCGAAGTCGATGTCCTGCCACGGCAGGGCGACGTTCGCCTGGGTGTGGAAGTGCAGCAGCGGCTTGGCGAGCGCGTCGAAGCCGTGGATCCACATCTTCGAGGGGCTGAAGGTGTGCATCCAGGTGATGACGCCCACCACGGAGTCGTCGGAGTTCGCCTCGATCATGGTGCGGCGGATGGCGTCGGAGCTCTTCAGCACCGGCTTCCACTCGACGGTCACGGGGATCGCGCTCGCCTCGTTGAGCTGCGCGACGACGGCCTGCGACTGCTCGGCGACCTGGCGGAGGGTGTCCTCGCCGTAGAGGTCCTGGCTGCCGGTCAGGAACCAGACGGTGCGGGTGGCGAGGTCGGGGATGATGCTCTGGTACACGCTCATGCGATGGCTCCGGTGGGGTTCTGTCCGTAGACGTTCTGGTAGCGGTCGAACAGGGCGTCGATCGACTCCTGCGGGATGGGGACGAGCTCGCCGCCCTGGCGCGCGAGGTGCACGGTGCGGGCGACGTCCTCGGCCATGACGGCCGCCTTGACGGCGTCCTTCGCGTCCTTGCCGATGGTGAAGACGCCGTGGTTCTGCATCAGGACCGCGCGCGAGCGGTGGCCGCTGAGGGTCGCGACGATGCCGCGGCCGATGGAGTCGTCGCCGATGATCGCGAACGGGCCGATGGGGATCTCCCCGCCGAACTCGTCGGCCATCGCGGTGATGACGCAGGGGATCGACTCGGCGCGGGCCGCCCACGCGGTCGCGTAGGTGGAGTGCGTGTGCACGACTCCGCCGACCTCGGGCATCTCGCGGTACACGTAGGCGTGCGCCGCGGTGTCGCTGGAGGGGCTGCGGTCGCTGCCGGGGGTGCCGGGGACGACGTTCCCGTCGAGGTCGCAGAGGATCATGTTCTCGGGCGCGAGGTCGTCGTAGGAGACGCCGCTGGGCTTGATCACGAAGAGGTCGGCGCCGGGCACGCGGCCCGAGATGTTCCCGCCGGTCCAGATGACGAGGCCGTAGCGGACGAGCTCGGAGTGCAGCCGCGCGACGTCCTCGCGGACGCGGGCGATCGCCTCCTCGACGGCGGGGGTCTGGGTGGTCATGCGGTGGCTCCCTGGTTCTGCGGGTCGGTGAGGGTCTCGACGGCGGTCTGCTCGACGGCGAGGCCGGCGCGGTAGCGCTCGAGGTAGGCGGAGAAGCCGGCGACGTCGTCCGCGTCGGGGGCGACGGTCTCGAAGCCGGAGTCGCCGAAGACCTGATCGGTGAGGTACGCGTCGAGCGCGACGCCGCTCTGCAGGCGGTAGGCGGCGAGCACCGCCATGCCCCACGGGCCGCCCTCGGAGGCGGTCGCAGCGACCGAGACCGGGGCGTCGAGCGCGCCGGCGAGGAAGCGCTGGGCGACCCCTGCGGTGCGGAACATGCCTCCGTGCGCGAACATCTCGTCGATCCGGACGCCCTCGCCCGCGAGGACGCGCATGCCCAGCGCCAGGGTGCCGAACACGCCGTAGAGCTGCGCGCGCATGAAGTTGGCGAGCGTGAGGCGCGAGTCGGGGGTGCGCACGACGAGCGGGCGGCCCTCGACCAGGCCGGCGATCGGCTCGCCCGCGAGGTGGTTGTAGGCGAGCAGTCCGCCCGCGTCCGCCTCGCCCTCGAGCGCCTCGGCGAAGAGGGTGCCGTAGACGGCGTCGCTGTCGGAGGGTCCGCCGGACGCGGCGGCGAACCGCGAGAACAGGCCGACCCAGCCGGCGAGCTCGCTGGCTCCGTTGTTGCAGTGGACCATCGCGACGAGGTCGCCCGCGGGGGTCGCGACGAGGTCGAGCTCGTGGTGCACGCTCTCCAGCGGGCCCTCGAGGACGACCATGGCGAAGATGCTGGTGCCGGCGCTGACGTTGCCGGTGCGCGGGGCGACGGAGTTGGTCGCCACCATGCCGGTGCCGGCGTCGCCCTCGGGCGGGCAGGCGGGGGCGCCGGGCCGGAGGGAGCCGGTGGGGTCGAGCAGGAGCGCGCCCTCGGCGGTGAGCGAGCCGGCGTCGGCGCCCGCGGGGAGCACGGCGGGCAGCAGCTCGCGCAGCGGCTTCACGGCGCCGGCCGCGCGCTCGTCGTAGAGGTCGACGACACGCTGGTCGTAGTCGCGGGTCGCCGGGTCGGTCGGGACCATGCCGGAGGCGTCGCCGACTCCGAGGACCTTCTCGCCGGTGAGGCGCCAGTGCACGTAGCCGGCGAGGGTGGTGAGGAAGTCGATCCGCTCGACGTGCGGCTCGGAGTCGAGGACCGCCTGGTGCAGGTGCGCGAGCGACCAGCGCAGCGGGATGTTGGCGCCGAACAGCTCGGTGAGCTCGGCCGACGCGGGCCCGGTGCTGGTGTTGCGCCAGGTGCGGAAGGGGACGAGCAGCCCGCCGTCCGCATCGAAGGGGAGGTAGCCGTGCATCATCGCCGAGACGCCGAGCGCCCCGACGGAGGAGAGCTGCACGCCGTGGCGCGAGGAGGCGTCGGCGACGAGGTCCGCGTAGGCGGCCTGGAGGCCCGCGTGGACGGCGTCGAGGGAGTAGGTCCAGCGGCGGTCGACGAACTGGTTCTCCCACTCGTGGCTGCCGACCGCGAGGACCACGGACGGGTCGGCCGCGTCGACCAGGCACGCCTTGATCCGGGTGGAGCCGAGCTCGATGCCGAGGGCGGTGGCGCCGCTCGTGATCACGTCGGCGGGGGTGGGCCTGCGCTGGTCCATCATGCTCCTCGCTCGGGCGATGTGACCGTTCACAAAGCCCCGGGTCAGCGTAGGCGAAACGGCTCGGGGTCGGCAAGCGAGGGGCCCGCCGACGGGGTCCGACTGCTCCTCCTCCGCCGCAAGCCCCTTCCGCCGGGGCCGCCCGCTTGGTCGCATGAGGCATGCGTGAGATCAGACTCGTCAGACTCGTCACCCGCCTCGAGAACGCCGCCGCCCTCGATCCGCTCGTCGGCCGGGTGAAGCGGGCCGTGAACGCGGTGGTCCGGCCGCAGCCGGTGCGGGACGTGCTGCACGGCGTCCCGGTCGGCCACCCCGTCCATCCGCTGCTTGTCCTCGTGCCCACCGGCGCCTGGGTGTCGGCGGCGGTGCTCGACCTGCTGCCGGGGAACCAGCGGGCGGCGCGGACCCTCGTCGGCGTCGGCGTGATCAGCGTCCTGCCGACCGCCGCCTCCGGCTTCACCGACTGGTCGGAGCTGCACGAGCAGCAGACCCGCGTCGGGCTGGTGCACTCGGCGGCCAACGTGATCGCGACGGGCCTCTACGCCGCGTCGTGGGTGCAACGCCGCCGCGGGCGCACCACGAGCGGGAAGGTGCTCGGGATGCTCGGGCTCGCCGTCGTCTCGGGCGGCGGCTACCTGGGCGGCCACCTCAGCTACCGGCAGGCGGCGGGGGCGAACCACGCGGAGGACGTGCCGCACCGCTTCCCCTCGGGCTGGCAGGAGCTCGGCGCCCTGGCGGACCTGCCGGAGCGCACGCCGGTGAGGAGGGAGGTCGCGGGCCTCCCCCTGCTCGCCTTCCGGCGGGGCGAGCGGATCGACGTGCTCTCGAACGTCTGCAGCCACCTCTCGGGCCCGCTCGACGAGGGCGAGGTCTCGGCGGACGGCTCGGGGGAGGCGTGCGTCGCCTGCCCGTGGCACGGCAGCGCCTTCTCGCTCGAGACCGGCGAGGTGCTGCGGGGGCCGGCCACCTCGCCGCAGCCGCGGTTCGAGACGCGGGTGCGCGAGGGGCGCGTGGAGGTGCTGCTGCCGCACGCGGGGTGAGGCGGGGGCCGGTGCTGCTCAGGCCTGAGCCGTCGACGCCCGCTCCACCAGCACCGGCGGCACCGGGCGGTCGACGGCGGGCTCCTCGCCGCGCAGCTCCGCGAGCACGACGCCGATCGTGCGGCGGCCGACTTCCGCGAAGTCCTGGCGGATGGTGGTCAGCGGCGGCTGGTAGTGCGCCGCCTCGGGGACGTCGTCGAAGCCGACGACGCTGAGGTCCTCGGGCACGCGCAGTCCCCGCTCGGTGAAAGCGTGCAGGAGTCCGAGGGCCATCTGGTCGTTGCCGGCGAACACCGCGGTCGGCCGGGGCGAGGAGTCGAGGAGGCGGAGGCCGGCGCGGTAGCCGGACTCGGCGCTCCAGTCGCCCTCCACGACGGCGACAGGGTCGAGGCCGGCCGCGCTCATCCCGGCGCCGAAGCCCTCGAGCCGCGCCTGCGCCTCCACCCAGTGCTGCGGACCGGCGAGGTGCGCGATGCGGGTGTGGCCGAGGCCGACGAGGTGCTCGGTGGCCAGTCGCGCTCCGGCCGCCTGGTCGACGAGGAGCAGGGAGTCGGCGCCGCGGTCCGTCGCGCCGAGCGTCACCGAGGGGACGCCGATCGCGAGGCTCTCGATCGCCTCCAGCGCGCGCTCCTGCGGGGCGAGGACCACGATCGCCTCCACCGACTCCCGCTGCAGGTGGGCGAGACCGTCGGCCAGCGACTCCGCGTCCGGCGCCGCGTTCACGACCGGGACCCGGTAGCCCGCGTCGCGCGCCGCCTGCTCGATCGCGGCCATCGCGGTGGCGGTGCCGTAGAAGCTGTGGCTCTCGGCGGCGAGGATCCCGATCAGGCCGGAGCGGCTCGTCGCCAGGGCGCGGGCGGCGGCGCTGGGGCGGAAGCCGAGGTCCTCGATCGCGGCGAGCACGCGCTCCCGGGTCCGCGGCCGCAGCTGGGGGCTGTCGTTGAGCACCCGCGAGACCGTCTGGTACGACACTCCGGCCCGCACCGCGACGTCGCGGATGGTCGGCGCGCGGTCGAGGGGCATGGCCACACCGTAGCGGTGCGTGCGCCCCCGCCCCCTCCCGCGAGACGCCTCCCGGGTGCGCGTTCGTCGGCGGGTCGCGATCCTTCTTCCACTCGACCCGCCCTCCTGTGACATCTCCAAAGATACTTTTGGGCCTGGACGCGAAGCACCTAATCCTAGAAGAATTGCTTATTCCGGACGTAAGCTTTGAAGTATCAGCTGCTGGAGCCTGTCAATCAACGGGACACATTCAGATCGGAGAACAACATCGCCGTTGAGAACAGCGCGTTGAATAGCCGCGTTAACTATCGCTTTCGCCACGACAACTTCCCCTTTCGCATTTGGCATTCCGCGAGAGGTTAATATGTCTTCGAGCTTCTCACTCCAGGCCTTGATACGATCTTTGTCCAAGGATCCCCGCTCTTTAGCTGAAAAGCTAAACTTGATGTGAGCTTCAAGAGCGGCGAGATATGTATCAACCTCGAATAGATCCTCGAGTTCAGATCGTTGGTGATGGGGTCTTGTAGCTTGAACTACGAAAGTCGATTCGACTATTCCCTCGGCAAGGAGTCGTTCTACGTCTTTTTTCCCGGCGTCATCGCCATCAATCATGACTATTGGTGTCGTGAGGATGGTACGGGCTGCCAGAACTCTAGAGTATATTCTGCTACCGCCACCTGCGGCCTCGACGAGCACGCGTCCATCATCCAGGCTCGCCTTGACCGCCGGATTGAGTGTTGAGAGTAGAATTCGCAGAGTTAGTTCGTCATGGATGCCTTCTCCTATCAAGATAACTTCTGCAGCCGAAAGAGCGTCAGATAGGCGAACGCCTAGCGCATGACGAAGTTGGTCCAGGTCCTTCGCGGCTTTCGCCGCGCGATCCCCTACTATCACATTTTGGCTTAGGGATCGTCTATTGACAAGCGACTGGCTGTGGGTGGTCACGATCACCTGTTGAGTCTCCGCAATTCCTTGAAGAACCTTCCGGAGCTCGTGAACAGCTCCTGGGTGAAGGTGTGACTCCGGTTCTTCTACGGCAATTACGAGTTGCTTGTCCGGATGGGCTGTAGATCTAGTCCATTCTAAAGTCAGACCGAGCGCAACCAAGCTCTGGATCCCATCTCCCTTAGTGGCTAAAGATGTACTAACGCCATCGTCGATAAGAATTTCATCGACACCTCGCGATCTTGAGAGGCTGCTTGTCTGCACGGTCACTCCCGAGGCGGTCGGTACGAAGCGCCTCAGGGTCGACGTTAGAACGTTCTCGACTTCGGTCACGGCTTTCGCGTCTAGCTCTTCAAGTTCTTTTACAAGCGAAGCGTAGCGTTTCGACTCCAATATGGCGCGTCGGCGAGTAGCTAGGATCTCTTCTACCACTCGGAGGGCTGCGGCGCTCGTGCGAACGGCCGGTACGTATAGAAGGCCAATCCGCGCCGCTACAAATGCGGCAATTTCTTGAGCTTTTTCACCGTGATTGCCTTTACCCTGCTTGGGAATCGTTAGCGCTGCAGATCTTACATCGAAAGAAACTTGAACCGGCAAATGAGAGTTTATGGAAATACCCGTTGCAGATTTGAATGCGGCTTGCTCGGCGTCGTCAAGTTCAAAGTTTAATTGGATGATTGTGCTTTTCTGAGCTCCGCGTCGATCTCTTGCAAAGAGCGGAAAATCTCGGTCCCAATCGTAATCGAGATTCGACTCGCGGCGCTGCCTTTGTGATGCGCGAGACGACCTAAAGACGGCCAATAGCGGTACTTGGCTTCGTCTTGCGAAGACTGGCGGAAGCTGCGCCCAACCCTCGATGGCATGCATGGCAAGTACGGTCGCCTTTAATAAATTCGATTTCCCCTGATTGTTGGCCCCGACCAGTACGGTAAAATCAGCTACTTGAAACTCGGCTTGCTTATCGATACTTCTGTATTTGCGTACAGAGACACTTCCTAGTCGCACTCGCGGCTCCTTCTCTCGAAAAAACATCATTGTTGAACGTTGGTGCCCTCGTGGGAAAGTCGGCTTGCTGCAGTGCGGGACACCGCCGCATATTGAGGTCAGGGGCCGCCGAGCCAGTGGTCGATGCGGTGGTGGTCGGGGGTGAAGCCGTGGTCGACGCCCCAGAGGACGGCCTGCGTGCGGCTGGTCGCGCCGATCTTGCCGTAGACGCTGCGGATGTAGGACTTCACCGTGTTGGGGCTGAGGTAGGTGAGCGCGGCGACGTCGGCGTTGCTCTTGCCCTGCGTGATGAGCGCGAGGATCTCCGACTCCCGGTCGGTGATGCCCTCGTGGCGGCCCGGCCAGTCGAGGCCCGGTGCGCTGCCCGCCCGCCGCGGAGGATCGCTGACGACGACCTTGCCCGCGGCCACCCGCTCGAGCGCGGCCACCAGCTCCCGCGCCGGCAGGGTCTTGGAGAGGTAGCCGTGGACGCCCTGCTCGAGGGCGTCCGCGATGAGCGTCGGCGCGAAGTTCCAGGTGTAGACGACCACGTGCTCGGCCCGCTCGTTGCGCACCAGCTCCGCGATCTCGTGGTGGTCCGACTCCGGCTGGGCGAACGAGTCGTAGAGGACGACGTCGATCCGGTCGGAGAGGGAGGCGTTCGCGTCGATCTCGGCGACGACCACCCGATCGCGGTAGTGGTCGAACATGTGCGCGAGGCCCGTGAGGACGACGTCGTAGTCGTCGACGAGCGCGACGGTGAGGGGCGCGCGGCGGGTCATGGTCGGACGCTACCGCACGGCTCGTCGGGGCGAGCACACCCCCAGGGGTGTACCGCCGCCTCCTCCGGGGTGGTTGCGTAGCCCCGGTCCCGCAACCGCGGAACCGATCAGCGGGCCCCCGCCCGCACAACGGAAGGACGACCGCCATGCTCGGTCTCATCATCAGCCTCATCGTCGTCGGACTCATCGCAGGAGCGCTGGCCCGCCTCATCGTCCCCGGGAAGCAGAGCATCAGCATCGGCATGACCATCGTGCTCGGCATCGTCGGCTCGTTCGTCGGCGGCTTCCTCGGGTTCCTGATCTTCCAGCACGACCCGATGGACGGCTTCTTCCAGCCCGCCGGCATCATCGGCTCGATCATCGGAGCGATCATCGTCCTGCTCGTCTACACCCGCTTCGCCGGCCGCTCCGCCGCGCGACGCTGACCCGCAGCGCACGGCGACAGCGAGGTCGCTGCCGACCCGCCCTCCGCGGGCGTGCAGGCACCACGCTGACCGGCGGCCCCGGCCCGGCTCCCTCCACGGGCCGGGCCGTCGTGCTGTGCGCGGGGTGCCCGGGCGTCGTCCGCGGTCTCCGACGGAGCGTCCGCGGGTGCCGACGCTCCGTCCGCGGAGCCCGCGCCGCGTCCTCCGACCTCCGCGGATCAGCGGCGGAGTCCGTGGCTGCCGCATCGGCGGCTGCCGAGGCCGTCCCCGCAGAGTCCGCAGCCGCGCAGTCCATCGCCGCCCAGCCGCCGCGCACCGGGGTGCGCGATGCTCGGGCGATGCCGCTCGTCGTCCCCGATGCCCTCGTCCCGCTCGCGCTCCGGCTCGCCCGTGCGAACCGCACCTTCGTCAGCGCGGAGGGAGCCCGTCGCCGCATCCGGGAGCGCGCGCTCCGTCCCGCCTCCTACGGCCCGCCGCCCCGCCTCCGGCCCGGCGTGCGCGTCGACGTGGAGCAGGTCGGCTCCTGGCCGGTCTACACGATCCGCCCGCGGGTGATCCGCGGCGGCGTCGTCTACGTCCACGGCGGCGGCTGGGTGAACGAGATCGCGCCCCAGCACTGGTGGCTCGCCGCCCGCATCGCCGACGAGGCCTCCGTCGCGGTGACCCTCCCGATCTACCCGCTCGTGCCCTTCGGCACGGCGCTCGAGGCGCGCGACGGTGTCCGCGCCCTGGTGCTGCGGAGTCTTGAGCGGCACGGGGCGACCTGCCTCGCCGGCGACTCTGCGGGCGGCCAGATCGCCCTCTCGACGGCCCTCGCCCTGCGCGACGAGGGGGTGGTCCTGCCCCGCACGACCCTCGTCTCGCCCGCGCTCGACCTCTCCTGGAGCAACCCGCGGATCCCCGAGGTGCAGCCGACCGATCCCTGGCTCGGCACCCCGGGCGGTCGCGTCCTCGCCGAGAGCTGGCGCGGCGCCCTCGACCTGCTCGATCCCGTGGTCAGCCCGCTGTTCGGCGACCTGGCGGGCCTCGGCCCCCTCACCGTCTTCACCGGCACGCGGGACGTCCTCAATCCGGACGCCCACGTGCTGGCCGAGCGGGCGGCGGCCGCCGCGGTCCCGTTCGAGCTCCACGAGGCCGTCGGGCAGGTCCACGTGTACCCGCTCGTGCCCACGCGGGCCGGCCGCGAGGCGCAGCACGACCTTGTCGAGGGGCTCCGCGCGGCGGTCTGACTGCCGGCCGGCTCAGGCGTCCGGCAGGCTCCTCTCAGTCCGTCTTCCGGACGGCGGACGGCGCCTCCGCCCGCTCGTCCACGACGTCGAGTCGAGCCAGCGCGTTCGCCGTCCCCCGGCGGCCCCGCGTCGCGACCAGGCCGATCGTCGCGGCCGCCGCGAGGACCAAGGCGAGCAGCGACCAGAACCCGCCCTCGACGGCGAGCAGGGTCGACCAGCCGCCCGATCCCGCCGCCCAGCGCACGAGCCGCTGCCAGAGGAGCGGTCGCGGCTCGGGACGCAGGCGCACCACCGTCTCGCCGAGGGTCCGCCCGGACCGCAGCACGATCACCAGCTGGAGCAGCGGAGCGACGAACGGCAGGGCTCCGAGAACCACGTCCCCGGGGCTCGAGCGCGTGTCCACCCCCGCGAGCACGAGGCCGACCCCGGTGATCGAGACGAGCGCGCCCGTGATGAGGCTCAGCGCGAGCACGTCGCAGAACATGCCGAACGCGCGGCGGCGGATCGTGACCGGGCGGGCCAGCTCCGGCACCGCGCCCTCGGTCCGGCGGGTGAAGACGAAGAGCACAGGGGAGAGGAGGGTGCCGAGCAGGGCGCCGGCCGTGTTGGCCAGCAGGTCGTCGACGTCGAAGAGCCGGTAGGCGCACGGGTAGAGGAACCAGTCGCCCGTGAGCTGCGTGACCTCGATGAGGAGCGAGACGGCGAAGCCGGCGACGGTGCCGCCGATCAGCCCGGCGACGAGGCGCCCGCGCAGAGCGAGGTGGCGGACGAGCATCCCGAGGGGGACGAAGAAGACCACGTTCAGGAGCACCTGCGCGGACGCGGGGTTCGTCAGCAGCGCGCGGGGCCCGTCGATCCCGCCCTCCTTCGCGATGTCCCCGACGAAGGCGAACAGGCGCAGCTGCGGACCCGATCCGGTGCGGCAGGCGGCGGCGACCGTCGCCTCGTCGGGCAGGGGGAGGAGCGTGTAGGTGACGAGGGCGAGCGCGTAGACCACGGCGGCGAAGGCCAGCACCGCGTTGCCGATCCCGAGGACGCCGCGGCGCCGGTACTGCAGGGCGGCCCAGGGCACGAGGCCCACGAGGGCGACGGCGGAGCCGAACAGGAGGGCGAGCACGGCGGAGGTCATGCGTCGACAGTAGGAGAGCGGAGGCCGATCCCCACCGACAGGCGCGTCGGGGATCTCCGCCAGCGCGATTCGTCCCTCCCCAGCGCGGGATCCGGGCGCTCCTCCACGGATCCGAGCGATCCCCGCCCGCCGCCTCCACGCCCTGCTAGCGTTTCCTGGGTCGCGTCCAAGAAACGCGTGCACCCCCGACCCCTCCACGAAAGACGTCATGCCGCTGCGCTCCCGCCTCCTCGCCCTCCCCGCCGTCGTCGCGGCCGCCGCGCTCCTGCTCAGCGGCTGCACCGCCGAGACGCCCGACGCCTCCAGCACCCCCGTCGACGGCGGGACCCTCACCTACGCGTCCGGCGACGCCGAGCCCACCTGCCTCGACCCGCACGTCGGCGGCAACTACCCGCAGGCGCTCCTCGCGACACAGGTGCTCGAGTCGCTCGTCTCGCGCGACGCCGACGGCACCATCACGCCGTGGCTGGCCGAGTCGTGGACGGTCTCGGACGACGCGCTCAGCTACGACTTCACCCTGCGCGAGGGCGCGACCTTCACCGACGGCACCGCCCTCGACGCGGAGGCGGTCGCCGCGAACATCGCGCACCTGCAGGACCCGGCGACCAAGTCCTCCACCGGCTACCTCGCCGTGGCGAAGGTCGCCTCCGTCACCGCGGTCTCGCCGACCGTCGCCCGCTTCACCCTGACCGCGCCGGACAGTGCGCTGCTCGAGTCGCTCGCGCAGCCGTGGACCGCGATCGAGTCGCCCGCCGGCATCGCCCGCGGCGAGGAGGCGAACTGCGAGGCGCCCGTCGGCACCGGCCCCTTCACCGTCTCGGAGTGGGTCAAGCAGGACCACGTGACCCTCACCCGCAACGAGGCCTACGACGCGTCGACCGGCCCGACCGGGGACGGCCACGAGGGCCCCGCGCACCTGGCGAGCATCACCTGGCGCTTCATCCCCGACTCCGCCACCCGCTACGCGGCGCTGCAGTCGGGCGAGGTCGACGTGCTCGACAACGCCCAGCCCGACACACTGAAGGCCGCGACCGGAGCCACCGACCTCGTCGAGCTCGACGCGCCCCGGCCCGGCTCGGTCAACCGCCTCGAGCTCAACTCCGGCCAGGCGCCGTTCGACGACGAGTCCGTCCGCGAGGCGTTCGTCCGCGGCGTCGGCGTGAACGACGCGATCGACTCCCTCTTCTTCGGCACCGCCGAGCGCTCCTACTCCCCGCTGTCCAGCCGCGAGGCGACCGCGTACTCCGACCCGTCGCTCTTCGAGGACGCCGGGTCCGACTCCGAGACGGCCGCCGCCGAGGACCTGCTCGAGAAGGCCGGCTGGGTGGACTCGGACGGCGACGGCATCCGCGAGAAGGACGGCACGCCGCTGACGCTGCGCTTCCCCGTCAGCACCAACCAGTCGATCCCGGCCGAGCAGTCGCTGTTCGAGCAGATCCAGGCCTCGGCGAAGACCCTCGGCTTCGACGTGCGGATCAGCCTGCTCGACCTGTCGAGCTGGTACACCGCGCTCGCGTCGAACGAGTACGAGCTGGTGAGCGCCCCGTACACGAAGGTCGGACCCGACGTGCTGCGGATCCTCTACTCCTCCTCGGGCATCACCCCTGCGCCGAGCGGCTACTTCGCCAACCACGCGCAGATCGCCGACCCCGCGCTCGACTCGCTGCTCGAGCAGGCGAGCGCGACGACCGACGAGGACGCCCGCGCCGACCTGTACGAGCAGGCGCAGCGGATCGTCCTCGAGGGCTACTGGATCCTGCCGCTCTACGACCAGCAGAACCACTACCTGCACCGGTCGGCCGTCCAGGGCCTCGTCGCCCTCGACACCGTGTCGACCCCCTGGTTCGCCGACGCCTGGGTCTGACCCGGCCCCGGCGAGCCGCCTGCACCGATCGATGAGCGGACGCGTGTCGGTCGAGTAGCCGCCACGGCGGCGCATCGAGACCCCGCGATCGGGATGAGCGGATCTCGATGCGTCCGCTCCGCGGGCTGCTCGATCAGCAGGGGTCCGTCCTCCATGCTGGTCGAGTAGCCGCCGTCGGTCGCGCATCGCGTGCTCCGGAGGGAGCGGACCTCGACGACGCCCCCTCCACCGCCCGACCAGAGAGGACGCCCGCCCGCATGATCCGTCGCGTGCTCCTCCGCCTCGGTGGCGCCCTCGTGGTGCTGTGGGCCGTCGCGACCGCCGTCTTCGTCCTCATCCGCCTCGTCCCCGGCGATCCGGCGCAGGCGATCCTCGGCGGTCCGGGCTCGCAGGCGTCGCCCGAGGCGCTCGCCGCGGTGCGGGAGCAGTACGGCCTCGACCAGCCGCTCCTCGTGCAGTACCTGGTGCAGCTCGGCAGGCTCGCGCGCGGCGACCTCGGCACCTCCTACTCCCTGCGCACTCCCGTCGCGCAGATCCTCGGCGAGCAGCTGCCCGGCACCCTCCTGCTCGCCGTGCTCGCGCTCACCGCCGCATGGATCCTCGCGCTCACGACCGCGCTCTGGTCGACCCGGGGCGGACGGCTCGCCGCCGCGGTCGGGTCCGGCCTCGAGCTCACGGCGGCCGCGCTCCCGCACTTCTGGCTGGCGACCGTGCTGATCGCCGTCTTCGCGACCGCGCTGCGCTGGCTGCCCCCCGTGAGCACCGGGTCGCCCGCCGGGCTGGTGCTGCCGACGCTGACCCTCGCGATCCCGCTGGCGGGCTTCCTCGGCCAGGTGATGCGCCGCTCCCTCCTCGACGCGCTGGAGTCGCCGTTCGTGCTCGCCGCTCGGGCGCGCGGCGAGGGCGAGCTCGGCGTCCGCGCCCGCCACGCCCTGCGCCACGCGGTGCTGCCGGGGGTCTCGCTCTCGGGCTGGGCGTTCGGCTACCTGATCGGCGGGGCCGTGGTGGTCGAGACGATCTTCGCGAGGCCGGGGCTCGGCCGGACGCTACTCGCGGCGGTGACCGTCCGTGACGTGCCGGTGGTGACGGGTGTCGTGCTGGTCACGGCGCTGGCCTACATCGTCGTGACCCTCGCCACCGATCTGCTGACGCGCGTGATCGACCCGCGGCTGGCTCGGCGGGAGGCGGTCGCGTGAGCGAGCTCGAGCTGCGCGCCGCCCGCCCGCTCCGCCGGGGTCCCTCCCGCCTCCGCGCCGGCGAGGTGCTGGCCGCGTTCTTCGTCGTGCTGCTCCTGCTCGCCGCCGTGGCGCCCGGGCTGCTCGCCCCCTCCGATCCGCTCGCCGTCGCCCCGCGCGACGCCTTCACCCCACCGGGTGCCGCGCACCTGCTCGGCACCGACGAGTCCGGTCGCGACGTCCTCAGCCGCCTCATCGCGGGGGCGGGCGCTTCCCTCCTGATCGGCGCCAGCGCCACCGCGATCGGCCTCGTCCTCGGCGCGGTGCTCGGGGTGGTCGCGGCGTTCGGCGGCCGCGTCGTCGACGGCGTGATCGGCCGCGTGCTCGAGGTGCTCTTCGCCTTCCCCGCGCTCCTGCTCGCGCTGCTCGTGATCGTGGTCACGGGTCCCGGAGTCGTCCCCGCCACCATCGCGGTCGGCCTCTCGACCGCGCCGGGGTACGCCCGCATCCTGCGCACGCAGCTGCTCGGCATCCGCGACTCCGGCTACGTCGAGGCGGCACGCGTGCTGGGGCACGGACCCGTCCGCATCCTCGTCCGGCACGTCCTCCCCAACACCTTCGGGCCGCTCGCCGTGCTGGCGACCCTCGGCGTCGGCCAGGCGATCGTCTGGGCCTCGGCCCTCAGCTACCTGGGCCTGGGCGCCGAGCCGCCCGCGCCGGAGTGGGGCGCGATGCTCTCCGCGGGCCGCACCTACCTCGCGAGCGCGTGGTGGCTGACCGTGTTCCCGGGACTGGCGATCGTGCTGACCACGATCGCGACGACGGTCCTCGGCGGGCGTCTGAGGGGTGCGCGGTGAGCGCGGTCGTCGTCGAGGGGCTCCGGGTCGCCTTCGACGGAGTCGAGGTGGTGCACGGGGTCTCGTTCCGCGCGGAGCCGGGGGAGTGCGTCGCGATCGTCGGCGAGTCCGGGTCGGGCAAGAGCGTCACCGCGCGAGCGTTGCTGGGGCTGAGCGGAGGCGCCGTGACCGGGAGCGTCCGCGTCGGCGGGACCGAGGTGGTCGGAGCGGGCGAGCGGGAGCTGCGGCGGCTGCGCGGCGGATCCGTCGGCTTCGTCCCGCAGGACGCGCTGCTCTCGCTCGACCCGCTGCGCCCGATCGGCCGCGAGATCGGCGACGTGCTCCGCCTCCACGGCCGCCTCCCCGCGGCCGAGCGCGCGCAGCGGACAGTCGAGGCCCTGGCGAGCGTCGGCATGCCGGAGCCGGCCGAGCGGATGCGGGAGCGCTCCGGCGACCTCTCCGGCGGGCTCCGCCAGCGCGCCCTCCTCGCGGCGGCCGTGGCGCTCGATCCGCCGCTGCTCGTCGCCGACGAGCCGACCACCGCGCTCGACGTCACCGTCCAGGCCCGCGTGCTCGAGCTCTTCGCCGAGCAGAAGGCGCGCGGCAGGGCGCTCGTCCTGGTCTCGCACGACCTCGCGGTGGTGGCGGGCCTCGCCGACCGCATCCTCGTGCTGGCCGACGGCCGCGTGGTGGAGGAGGGGACCGCGGCCGAGGTGCTGCGCGCGCCCCGCAGCCCCGAGGCCCGCGCGCTCGTGGCCGCCGTCCCCGCAGGGCGCCCGCGCGGTTCCCGGCTCACCGACCCGACCGCACCGGCGACCCCGCCCGAGACTCCCGGCGAGGTCGTGGTCGCGGCCCGCGGTCTCGCCGCCCGCTTCCCGCTGCCCGGCGGAGGAGTGCGGGTCGCGGTCGACGACGTCGACCTCCGGCTGCGGCGCGGCGAGACCGTGGGGCTCGTCGGCGAGTCCGGGTCGGGCAAGAGCACGGTGGCCCGGCTCGTGCTGGCGATGCGGCGTCCGGACGCGGGCGCCGTCGAGCTGTTCGGCGAGCCGTGGTCGGCAGCGACCGAGCGCTCCCGCCGTCCCCGCCGCCCGCGGATCGGCGCCGTCTACCAGGACAGCCTCTCCTCGTTCGACCCGCGCTGGAGCGTCGGCCGCCTCCTCCGCGACGCCGGCGCCGCCTCCGTGCCCGCGCTGCTCGAGAGCGTGGGGCTCGACCCCGCCCTGGAGCGGCGCTCGCCGCGGACCCTCTCCGGCGGTCAGCGCCAGCGCGTCTCGATCGCCCGGGCCCTGGCGACGCGCCCCGACGTGCTGATCTGCGACGAGCCCGTCTCGGCCCTCGACGTGTCGGTGCAGGCGCAGATCCTCGACCTGCTCGACGACCTGCAGCGCCGTCACGGCCTCGCCCTCCTCCTCATCTCGCACGACCTCGGCGTGATCGCGCACATGAGCGATCGCATCGCGGTGATGCGCGAGGGCCGGATCGTCGAGGCGGGGCCGGCCGCGTCGCTCCTCGCCCCACCGCAGGAGGAGTACACGCGCCGCCTGCTCGCCGCCGCCCCTCGCCTCGAGCGCTGAGCCGTCCGCGGCGCGGCCCCCGCGCAAGCCCGCGCCGCGAATCCGCCGCACCTCCACCACGTGTCGGACCTGCGGCGTAGCGTTGCCGAGGTGATGCGCCCGACGACCCAGACCCTCGGCCAGCTCCGTGCCTCCGGGCACGTGCAGAAGAGCCTCCGCACCGAGATCCGCGACAACCTGCTCGACGCCCTGCGCGAGGGCCGCGATCCCTGGCCGGGCCTGCACGGCTTCGCCGAGACGGTCATCCCGCAGGTCGAGCGCGCCGTCATCGCCGGCCACGACATCGTCCTGCTGGGCGAGCGCGGCCAGGGCAAGACCCGCCTCCTGCGCACCCTCGTCGGCCTGCTCGACGAGTGGACGCCCGTCATCGAGGGGTCCGAGCTCGGCGAGCACCCCTACGAGCCGATCACCACGGAGAGCCGCCGCCGAGCGGAGGAGCTGGGCGAGGACCTGCCCGTCGCCTGGAAGCCCCGCGAGGAGCGCTACGTCGAGAAGCTGGCCACCCCCGACACCAGCGTCGCCGACCTCATCGGCGACGTCGACCCGATGAAGGTGGCCGAGGGCCGCAGCCTGGGCGACCCGGAGACCATCCACTTCGGCCTCATCCCGCGCAGCCACCGCGGCATCGTCGCGATCAACGAGCTGCCGGACCTGGCCGAGCGGATCCAGGTCGCCATGCTCAACGTGATGGAGGAGCGCGACATCCAGATCCGCGGCTACGTCCTCCGCCTCCCCCTCGACGTCCTCGTCGTCGCGAGCGCGAACCCGGAGGACTACACGAACCGCGGCCGGATCATCACGCCGCTAAAGGACCGCTTCGGCGCCGAGATCCGCACCCACTACCCGACCGCTCTCGTCGACGAGGTCGCCGTCATCCGGCAGGAGGCGGACCTCGTCGCGACCGTGCCCGATGCGCTCATCGAGATCCTCGCCCGCTTCACGCGGGCCCTGCGCGAGTCGAGCTCCGTCGACCAGCGCAGCGGCGTCAGCGCCCGCTTCGCCATCGCCGGCGCCGAGACCATCGCCGCCGCCGCCCTGCACCGCGCCACCCGCCGCGGCGAGGAGGAGGCGGTCGCCCGCCCCATCGACCTCGAGACCGCCGTCGACGTGCTCGGCGGCAAGATCGAGTTCGAGTCGGGGGAGGAGGGCCGCGAGGACGAGATCCTCGACCACCTGCTCCGTCAGGCCACCGCCGAGACCGTCCGCGCCCACCTGCGCGGCGTCGACCTCGGGCCGCTCGTCGAGGCGGTCGAGAACGGCGCGATGATCACGACCGGCGAGCAGGTGACCGCTCGCGAGTTCCTGGCCGGCCTGCCGCTGCTGGGCGAGGCCCGCGTGTACGACGAAGTCGCCGAGCGCCTCGACGCCGTGGGGGAGGGGCGCCGCGCCGGAGCGGTCGAGCTCGCCCTCGAGGGCCTCTACCTCTCGCGCAAGCTGAGCAAGGAGACGGGCGGGGGCGAGGCCGTCTATGGCTGATGCTCCGCGCGGCAACCGGCGGCTGAAGCGCGACGCGCGCTACGCGAAGTACGACGGGGGACCCGATCCGCTCGCTCCTCCGGTCGACCTGAAGGAGGCCCTCGACGCGATCGGCGAGGACGTGATGGGCGGCACCTCGCCCGAGCGCGCCCTGCGCGAGTTCCTCCGCCGGGGCACCCGCGACCGCGAGGGCCTGGACGACCTGGCCGCCCGCGTCGCCGAGCGGCGTCGCGAGCTCACGCAGAGGAACAACCTCGACGGCACGCTCCGCGAGGTCCGCGAGCTCCTCGACAAGGCCGTCCTCGCCGAGCGCAAGCAGCTCGCCCGCGACACGCAGATGGACGACGGCGACCGCGCGCTCGCAGAGATCCAGCTCGACAGCCTCCCGCCCTCACCGGCCGCGGCCGTCTCGGAGCTCCGCGACTACCGCTGGCAGAGCCCCGAGGCGCGCGCCGACTTCGAGCGGATCCGCGAGCTCCTGGGCCGCGAGATGCTCGATCAGCGCTTCGAGGGGATGAAGCAGGCCCTCGAGAACGCGAGCGACGAGGACCGCGCCGCGATCGACGCGATGCTCCGCGACCTGAACGAGCTGCTCGAGGCGCACGCGCGCGGGGAGAACACCCCCGAGCAGTTCGACGCCTTCATGGAGCAGCACGGCGAGTACTTCCCCGAGGGCCCGGAGTCGGTGGACGAGCTGATCGACGCGCTCGCCGCCCGCGCGGCGGCGGCCCAGCGGATGCGCAACTCGATGACCGCCGAGCAGCGCGCCGAGCTCGACGCCCTCGCCCAGGAGGCCTTCGGCACGCCGGAGCTCATGCAGTCGCTCGGCCGCCTCGACGAGACCCTGCGGGGGCTCCGTCCCGGCGAGGACTGGGGCGGCTCCGAGCGGATGGACGGCGAGCAGGGGCTCGGCCTCGGCGACGGGACGGGCGTGTTCCAGGAGCTGGCCGACCTCGACGCCCTCGCCGACCAGCTCGCGCAGACGGACCGCTCCTCCCTCGACGACCTCGACCTCGACCTGCTGGCGAAGCGCCTCGGCGAGGACGCCTCCGTCGACGCGCAGACGCTGAAGCGCCTGGAGCGGGCCCTGCGCGACTCCGGGACCCTGCGCCGCGGCTCCGACGGCCGTCTCTCCCTCAGCCCGAAGGCCATGCGCCAGCTCGGCAAGGCGCTCCTGCGCGACATCGCCGAGACCGTCTCCGGCCGTCAGGGCGCCCGCGACGTCCGGCGCGCGGGCGCGGCGGGCGAGCGCTCCGGAGCGACGCGCTCGTGGGAGTTCGGCGACACCGAGGCCTGGGACATCCCCCGCACGGTGACCAACGCCCTCACCCGCAGCGCCGGCGAGGGCCGGCCGGTCGGCTCGGGGGTGCGCATCCGGATCGACGACGTCGAGGTGCAGGAGACGGAGGCGCGCACGCAGGCCTGTGTCGCGCTCCTCGTCGACACGTCGTTCTCGATGGCGATGGACGGCCGCTGGGTGCCGATGAAGCGCACCGCCCTCGCCCTGCACACCCTGATCAGCAGCCGGTTCCGCGGAGACGCGCTGCAGCTCGTCGCCTTCGGCCGCCGCGCCGAGGTGATGGACGTCGAGCAGCTGGTGGGCCTGGACGCGGAGTGGGACAAGGGCACGAACCTGCACCACGCGCTGCTGCTGGCCAACCGGCACTTCCGCAAGCACCCGAACGCGCAGCCGGTGCTGCTCATCGTCACCGACGGCGAGCCGACCGCGCACCTCGAGCCCGACGGCGGCGTCTTCTTCGACTACCCGCCGGACCCGCTGACGGTCGCCGTCTCGGTCCGCGAGCTCGACGCGTCGCTCCGCCTCGGCGCGCACACCACGTTCTTCCGCCTGGGTGACGACCCGGGCCTCGCGCGCTTCATCGACTCGCTCGCCCGCCGGGTCGGCGGCTCGGTGGTGAACCCGGAGGCGGAGGACCTGGGAGCGGCCGTCGTCTCCTCCTACCTCGGCGCTCGCGGCGCGGGTCCGGGAGGCGGCGGGACGCCGGGCGAGGAGCTGTTCGGCCGCGGCTGGAGCTTCTGAGCCGTTCAGGATGCAGGAGGGATCCGCTCCCGCGCCTGAGGATCAGCGCGTCTCCGCCGCTCGGGAGGCGTTCGTCCTGAGTTCTGACCGCGCCCTGCTCAGAACAGCGGCCAGGGCACCGCGGGCATCCCGCCCCGCGGGCCCGGGAAGCGGCCGAAGGAGCCGAGCCGCTCGCAGCGCTTCGCGAGCGCGGCGACCTCGTCCTCGGTGAGCAGCTCCGAGAGCGCCTCGCCGAGCGGTCCGTCGATCTGCGCGCGCAGGAGCGCCAGCGCCGTCAGCTCCTCCTCGAGCAGCGGTTCGCCGATCCAGCCCCAGAGGACCGTGCGCAGCTTGTGCTCGGAGTGGAAGGTGAGGCCGTGGTCGACCCCGTAGCGGTGGCCGTCGGGCAGCGCGAGCACGTGCCCGCCCTTCCGGTCCGCGTTGTTGGCGACCACGTCGAACACGGCCATCCGGCGCAGCGCCGTCGAGTCCTCGTGCACGAGGGAGATGTCGCGGTCCTCCTCGTCGCTGCCGTCGAGGACGTGCCGCCATCCGTCGGGCACGGCGTCGGCGGGCACCAGGTCGACCGCGTCCTGGTCCGGATCGATGTCCTGCCAGAGCTGGACCATGCCCGGCCCGAGCGGACCGTCGCGGAGCCACGTGCGCGGCACCACGTTCCAGCCGAGCGCCTCCGAGACGAGGTACGCGGCGACCTCGCGGCCCGCGAGCACGCCGTCCGGGAAGTCCCACAGCGGCTTCTCGCCCGAGATCGGCTTATAGACGACGGACGTCTCGCCGAGCTGCGCGAGGAACGTCGCGTTCGAGGCGATCGTGATCCGGCCGGCCAGCTCCAGCTCGCCGTCGAGCCCGCCCGGGTCGCTCATGCGAGCGGGCAGTCGTGCCCGTCGGGATCCATCGGCTCGCCGCAGCGGGGGCAGAGCGGACGTCCGGCGCCGACGACCTCGAGGGTGCGCTTCGCGAAGGCGCGCGCCGTGCCGACCGGGATCTTCACCTGCAGCATCTCGGTGGGCTCGGGCTCCTCCTCGGAGTCGTCCTCCGCCTCGGTCAGCGGGTAGGCCTCGATCACGATCTGCGCGGTGGACGGGTCCCAGCCGAGGCTGAGACCGCCGACGCGGAACTCGGGCTCCACGGGCTGGTCGAGCGGGTCGTTGTCGACGAGCTCCGGGGGAGTGCCGGCGGGGACGCTGACCGGGTTGCCCTGGGCGGTCATCAGCTGGTCGAGGATCTCGTCGATCTTCTCGGCGAGGAGGGCCGACTGCTGCTTCTCGAGGCCGACGCTGACCACGCGGGGCCCGGTCTTGGCCTGGAGGTAGAAGGAGCGCGAGCCGGGTGAGCCGACGGTCCCCACGACGACGCGATCGGGCCAGTCGAATCCGTGCACGATCGGAGGCATGCCCCCAGTCTACGAGCGCCCGCCTCCGCAGTGGCTGCGCGCGTCGGGCTCGGGCGGCCTGCTGATCGAGCAGCCGTCTCTTCTGCTGGCCGAGCCCCCCGCGGAGCGGGCGCATCGAGATCCACCGCCGCCGAGCACCCGCATCCCTGCCGCTCGATCGAGCCCTGAAGCGGCCCTCCCGAACCCGCGCCTACTCGTGCCCCGCCCCGCCCCCCACGGCGGCGTCCGCCACGGGGGCCGCCTTCCGCAGCCAGCCCAGGTCCCCGGCGTCCGTGTTCATCGCGACGACCTCGGGTCGCCCCGCGCCGTAGCGGATGATCGACACCGACGCCGGTCCGACGCTGAGCCTCTGGAACAGGTCGAGGTGCATGCCGAGCGCGTCCGCGAGGATCGCCTTGATCGTGTCTCCGTGGCTGACCGCCGCCCACACCGCGCCGGCCCCGTGCTCCTCCGCCACCGCCGCGTCGTGCCGACGGATCACGGACACGGCCCGGGCCTGCATCGCGAGCATCCCCTCGCCGCCGGGGAAGACCACCGCGGAGGGCTGGTTCTGCACCGTCGCCCAGAGCGGCTCCGTCGCGAGATCCCGCAGCGAGCGCCCCGACCAGTCGCCGTAGTCGCACTCGGTGATGCCCTTGTCGATCACGGTCGCCGGCGATCCCGTCTGCCGCTCGAGGACGAAGCGCGTGGTCTGCCGGCACCGCTCGAGCGGGCTCGACACCACGGTCGCGAGCTCGACCGCCGCCAGCCGCTCCCCGGTGCGCGCCGCCTGCGTGCGTCCGACGTCGTCGAGCCGTACTCCGGCGGTGCGTCCGGCGAGGATCCCCGCGGTGTTCGCGGTGGTGCGTCCGTGCCGGACGAGGAGGAGCGTGGGCATGGGGCCAGCGTAGGCGGCCGTGCTCCGCCCCGCCCCGTGGAGCCGCCGGGGCCGCACCGGCGCGTTCCGCGCGACTCCATCGCGGGACGGATGCCCCGACCGCAGCGCCTGCCTAGGGTGGAGGAGCGGCCGCCCACCGCGGCCCGGAAGGGACACACATGGACGGGACGACGCCCCCCGGCATTCCCCAGGACGGCACGGACACCGAGAGCCCCGCCGCGCGCACCGCCGCCGACGGCACCGACTCCGCACACACCGACTCCGCGCACACCGACTCCGCGACCCCCGCGTGGGCCGCCCCCGAGGCCTCCGGCCGCCACGGCGAGGTCGCCCTGCGGATCCGCGGCCTCCGCAAGCGCTTCGGCGACAAGGAGGCCGTGAAGGACATCGACCTCGACGTCCCCGCCGGCTCCTTCTTCGGGCTCGTCGGCCCCAACGGCGCGGGCAAGACGACGACCCTCTCGATGGCCACGGCCCTGCTCCGCCCCGACAGCGGCGTCGTCACGATCCACGAGGTCGACGTCTGGAAGGACACCCTCGAGGCGAAGCGGCTGATCGGCGTCCTCGCCGACGGCGTCAAGCTGTTCGACCGCCTCACCGGTCTCCAGCTCGTCACCTACTACGGCCTGCTCTGCGGGCTCGAGCGCTCCGTCGTCGTCGAGCGGACCGACGACCTCCTCGCCCTGCTCGGCCTCGATCCGGCCGACCGCACGCTCGTCGTGGACTACTCCGCGGGCATGACCAAGAAGATCGCGCTAGCCTGCGCGCTCGTGCGCGCCCCGCGCCTCCTGGTGCTCGACGAGCCGTTCGAGTCGGTCGACCCGGTCTCGGCGGCGAACATCCGCGACATCCTCACCGGCTTCGTCGCGTCGGGCGGCACGGTCATCGTCTCGTCCCACTCCATGGACCTCGTCGAGCGGATGTGCGACCGGGTCGCCGTCATCGCCGACGGCCGCGTGCTCGCCTCCGGCACCCTCGAGGAGGTCCGCGCCGGCTCCAGCCTCGAGGAGCGCTTCGTCGAGCTGGTCGGCGGCCGCACCCACCAGGAGGGACCGGCATGGTTGCGCATCTCCTGAGGCTGCGGCTGCTCCTGCTCCGCAACTCGCTGACGCGGAACGTGTGGCAGCTGATCGGCGTGATCCTCGGCGGTCTCTACGCGATCGCGGTGCTCGGCCTGGTCGCGGCCGGCCTGGTCGCGCTCGGAGGCACGGACCCCGCGTTCGCGAACGTCGCGATCGTCCTCGGCGGATCCGCTCTGATCCTCGGCTGGGTGCTCGGGCCGATCTTCCTGTCCGGCTCCGACCAGAGCCTCGACCTGCCCACCCTCGCGACCTTCCCGATCCCGCTGCGGACCCTCCTCCTCGGGCTCGCCGCCGCGGGCCTCGCGGGCATCCCCGGCGTGGTGACCACGCTCGGCGCACTCGCCTCCGCCGCCGCCTGGTGGAGCCGTCCGATCGGCATCCTGCCCGGCCTCGTCGCCGCGGTGATCGGCGTCGCGACCTGCGTGGTCGCGTCCCGCCTGATCGGCGCGCTCACCACGGGCCTGGGCTCGAGCCGCCGCTACCGCGAGGTGATCGGCGGCGTCGTGCTCGTCGTCGTCATCCTGCTCGGACCGCTCTTCTTCGGCCTGACGAACGTGATCCGCGACGGCCTGGACGTCCTGCCCGTGATCGCGGGCGCCCTCGGCTGGTCGCCGCTCGGCGCGATCTGGGCCGTCCCCGGATCCGTCGTCGCGGGCGACTGGGTCGCGGCGATCGCGCGCCTGCTGATCGGGCTCGCGACGCTGGCCGTCCTCGTCTGGGCGTGGGCCCGGGCGCTGCGGCACGCGCTCGCGGAGCCCGCCGCGTCCGGCGCGCACTCCGCCTCCGGATCCGCGGGCCTCGGCCTGTTCGGGCGCTTCCCCGGCACCCCGACCGGCGCCGTCGCCGCGCGTGCCCTCGGCTACTGGTGGCGCGACCCGCGCTACAGCCGCGGGCTCCTCGTCATCCCCGCCGTCGTCGTCCTCGCCGTGTTCTACTCCGCGATCGGCAGCGGCGGCGACACCTTCGTGCTGCTCTCGGCCGTGCTCGTCGGCCTGATCTTCGGCGTGACCCTCTGCGCCGACGTGTCGTACGACGGCACCGCCTGGGCGGCGCACGTCAGCTCCGGAGTGACGGGGTCGGCCGACCGCGCCGGTCGCGTCGTCGCCGCCGCGATCATCGGCATCCCGGCCGTGGTCGTCGTGGCGGTGGGCACCGCGCTGTACGCGGGACGCGCCGACGCGATCCCGGCCGTGCTGGGCATGGCGCTGGCCCTCGTGCTCAGCGGGTTCGGAGTGTCGAGCGTCGCCTCGTCGCTCGTCGTCTACCCCGTGCCCGGGCCGGGGGACAGCCCGCTGAAGACGCCGCCGGGCTCCGGGATGATCTCGAGCGTCGTGATGCTGGGGAGCATGGCCGCGACCGGCCTGCTGGCGCTTCCGTCGATCGTCCTCGGCGCGATCTCGCTCATCGGCGGCGACCCGGCCTTCGGCCTGATCGGACTGGCGGCCGCCCTCGTGCTGGGCACCGTCTTCGCGCTGGTCGGCATCCGCGTCGGCGGTCGGATCGTCGACCGCCGAGCGCCGGAGCTGTTCGCCGCCCTCGTGACGATCGGCTGACGCGGGTGGCGGGGCGCGGGGCCGGCGGTGCCCGCCCGCTGCCCGTCTCCGCCCCGCTCCTCGCCCCCGCGAGTGCGCGAAAGTCGTCGCACTCGAGCTCGAGTGCGACAACTCCTGCACACTCGCGGGAGCGCCGAGTGCCGAGTGCCAAGCACTCAAGAGTCGTCGTAGTCGAGCGCGAGCACGATGACTTCTGCGCACTCGAGGGTCGCTCGAGTGGACGAGTGTCGAGTCTCCAAGAGTCGTCGCAGTCGAGGGCGAGTGCGACAACTCCTGCGTGCTTGCGAGTGCGACGACTCCTGCACACTCGCGGGAGCCGGCGAGGACCGCGCGCACCCGCGAGTGGCCGCGCGCCCGCGAAGGCCCGCACACGGGAGCCACGGCAGAATGTGGACATGCGCAGCCTCGAAGTCCTCCTCGATCCGGAGTCGGAGGCTCGCGTCCGCACCCAGTGGGAGGCGCTCGAGGCGGCCGGCATCCCGAGCCTCGCACTGCACACGTCCGCCAGCAACCGCCCGCACCTCACCCTTATCGCCGGGCCCGAGCTGACCGCCCCGGAGCCGGGCGCGCTCGGTCCGCTTCCGGCGACGGCCGACCTCGGTGCCGTCCTCCTCTTCCCGCACGCCGGGCGCTTCGTCCTCGCCTGGGGAGTGGTCCGCTCGCCCGCCCTCGACGCTCTGCACGATCGGGCCACGCGCCTCGTGCCGGGCGGCGTCGACACCTCGCTCCCGGACGCCTGGACGCCGCACATCAGCGTCTCTCGCCGCCTCCGCGCCGAGCAGCTCGGCGACGCCGTCCCCCTCCTCGGCGAGCCGTTCACCGTCGGCCTCGCGGGCGTCCGCTTCTGGGACGGCGAAACCCGCACCCTCACCGACCTCTGATCCGGGCGCCGCAGAAGCCCCCCCGACGCTCCTTGCAGCCGCCTCCCCAGGTCCCTCGCTGCAGCCCTTCTCCACAGTTCCCCGGACCCCCGGGGCGGCGTCGGAGGCGGCGGGTAGAGTTCCCCGGGTGACAGAGCCCACCGCGACAGCCCTCCCCGCCCCGCCGCTCGCCGACCCCTCGGCGGAGTCCCGCGGCGGCGTCCGGAGCGACGCGGCGAGCGGCGCCCCGGGATCCGGATCCTCCGAGGCGCAGGCGATCCTCGAGAAGGTCTTCGGCTACGGCTCCTTCCGCGGCGAGCAGCAGGCCATCGTCGAGCAGGTCATCGGAGGCGGTGACGCCGTCGTCCTCATGCCCACCGGCGGCGGCAAGTCGCTCTGCTACCAGATCCCCGCCATCGTGCGCCCCGGCACCGGCGTGGTCGTGTCCCCGCTCATCGCGCTGATGCAGGACCAGGTCGACGCCCTCCGCGCGAACGGCGTCCGAGCCGAGTTCCTCAACTCCACCCAGGACGCGGGCGAGCGCAGCCGCGTCGAGCGCGCCTACCTCGACGGCGAGCTCGACCTGCTCTACGTCGCCCCGGAGCGCCTGGGCAACGAGGGCATGAAGCAGTTCCTCGCCCGCGGCCGGATCGCCCTCTTCGCGATCGACGAGGCCCACTGCGTCAGCCAGTGGGGCCACGACTTCCGCCCCGACTACCTCGCACTGGGCGAGCTCGCCGAGCGCTGGCCCGACGTCCCGCGCATCGCCCTCACCGCGACCGCCACCGAGGCGACCCACCGCGAGATCACCTCGCGCCTGCACCTCGGCGCCGCCCGCCACTTCGTCTCGAGCTTCGACCGCCCGAACATCCAGTACCGGATCGTCAACAAGGTCGAGCCGCGCAAGCAGCTGATCGACTTCCTGCGGCGCGAGCACGCGCACGACGCGGGCATCGTCTACGCCCTCTCCCGCAAGAGCGTCGAGGCGACGGCCGAGGCGCTGCGCTCAGCGGGCTTCGACGCCGTCGCGTACCACGCGGGCCTCGACTCGCGGGTGCGCGCCGCCGCCCAGTCGCGGTTCCTCCGCGAGGAGGGCGTCATCGTCTGCGCGACCATCGCCTTCGGCATGGGGATCGACAAGCCGGACGTGCGGTTCGTCGCGCACATCGACCTGCCCAAGTCGGTCGAGGGCTACTACCAGGAGACGGGTCGCGCCGGCCGCGACGGACTGCCGTCCACCGCCTGGCTCGCCTACGGCCTGCAGGACGTGGTGCAGCAGCGCCGGATGATCGACGAGTCGCCGGGAGACCTGGCGCACCGTCGGCGGATGTCCGCGCACCTGGACGCGATGCTCGCGCTCTCCGAGACGGTCCAGTGCCGCCGGGTGAACCTGCTCGCCTACTTCGGCCAGGAGAGCACCGCCTGCGGCAACTGCGACACCTGCCTCGAGCCGCCCGCCTCCTGGGACGGCACCGTCGCGGCGCAGAAGTTCCTGTCGACGGTCGTCCGCCTCAAGCGCGAGCGCAACCAGCAGTTCGGCGCCGGTCACATCATCGACGTCCTCCGCGGCAAGACCACGCCGCGCACCACCCAGCACCAGCACGACGGCCTCGCCACCTGGGGCATCGGCGCCGAGCTCAGCGACACCCAGTGGCGCGGAGTCGCCCGCCAGCTCCTCGCGCAGGGCCTTCTCGGCGTGAACGACGACGGCTTCGGCACGCTCGTGCTCACGCCCGCGTCCGGCTCCGTCCTCAGCGGCGAGCGGAAGGTCGAGCTGCGGCAGGAGCCGGAGAAGCCGGCCCGCTCCAGCGGATCCTCCCGCTCCGGGCGGTCCACCGTCGCCGAGCTGTCGGGCGAGGCTCAGCCGCTGTTCGAGCGGCTCCGGGAGTGGCGCGCCGCGCAGGCCCGCGCGCAGGCGGTCCCGGCCTACATCGTCTTCAACGACGCGACCCTCCGCGAGATCGCGACCGCCGAGCCGGCGACGATCGACGCGCTCAGCATCATCGGCGGCGTCGGCCAGAAGAAGCTGCTCACCTACGGCGAGGCCGTGCTCGCCGTCGTCGCGGGGGAGAGCCCCGAGATCGCCGTCCCGGAAGCCGGTGAGGAGGCTCCCGCTCCCCGCCGCGCGCCGGCCGCCCGTGGCGGGTCGTCCCGCTCGCAAGGGGCGAAGCCCTCGTTCGGCCGTGAGTCGTCCGGTCCGCCGGTGTCCGCCGCTCAGCCGCCGGAGGACGACTGGGTGCCGCCGGACGAGCCCGACTGGGAGCCCGGCTGGGACAGCTACTGATCCGTCGCTGAGGCGCGCGGTTCACCGCCCGCGACGGAGGCGGGCGCCGGCGCGGGAGATCGTGTTCCGGGCTCCGCGTCGGCGATCGTGCCCATCTCGTCAGCGACGCGAGCGTCCTCGGTCCGAGGCGCCGGCGAGCGCCCTCAGCCGCCCGCGCCCGTCGACGCCATCCACCCGCCGAGCAGCGTGCAGCAGAACGACGCCGCGAGACCCGCCACCGGCACCCAGAACGCGATGCGCCGCCGCACCAGCAGCACGATCGAGACGACCAGCGCCGCGAGGAACGGCACCCACACTCCTCCCGCGGCGAGGACCATCCCGCCCTCGATCAGGCCGATGTCGCAGGCGTTCGATCCGCCGCACGAGTCGCTGGCCATCGCGAAGAACAGCCCGAAGAACGACAGCAGCAGCGTCACCGCGGAGGCCACGAGGATCAGCACGATCGTCAGCACCAGATCCCAGACGCGGACCGGACGGCGATGCGGCACCCCGGATCCCGGCGCGGCCGGAGGCCCGGGAGGCG
Organism: Rathayibacter sp. AY1E2; assembly: GCF_002932325.1. NCBI lineage: Bacteria > Bacillati > Actinomycetota > Actinomycetes > Micrococcales > Microbacteriaceae > Rathayibacter > Rathayibacter sp. AY1E2. The sequence continues at coordinate 99,517 of NZ_PSVO01000003.1, read as the reverse complement.
CTGCCGCGACGTCCGAGGGCGGCGCACCCGGAGTCCCGAGAGACGCGGGCGAGCCGACCACGGGCGGCCCGGCCGCCGGCTGTCGGGCGGGCGGAGGGGGAGGCAGCGGCGGCTCGCTCATGCCGAGAGACTAGCGACGCGTCCTCCGATGAGGCGCCCCTCCTCCGCTGGGGTCCGCAGGGACAGCACGTTCAGCACACGGACGGGCCTCCCCCTCCTCCGCTCCCGTCGGCAGGGACAGCCCGTCCAGCGCACAGACGAGGCGCCCCGTCTCCGCCTGGTCGGTTCCGACAACGCGCTTCCGCCTCCGCCCGGCGCCGTTTGTGCCCGGGCGACGGAACGTTTCCGCCGCGCCGCCGCGCGACCTACCGTGCGAGGACCGCCTCCGCTGCCGCGCCCGTCGGCGCACGACGCACCGGGAGCGGCCCGAACCGCAGACGGTCGAAGGGACACGAACACCATGGTCAGCACCGCTCCCCACCCCCGCTCCGCCGCCGACGCCGCCGACCGGGCGGCCACCGGACGCACGCGGGCCCGGCGCTCCCGCTCAGGCTCCATCGCGCCCACGCCGCCGGTGGACTCCCTCGGCTCCGAGGTCGACGCGCGCCTGGACGAGGACGGCGCCCCCGCCGTCGACGTCGCCGCCCTCGGCGAGACCCTGCTCGGCGCCTGGCGCGAGCAGCGCCTCGCCAGCCGCGCTCTGACCGCCCGCCCCGAGCTGCACCGCACCGACGGCCTCCCGATGAAGGAGCACCGCCTCCGCGTCTCGGAGCAGATGCGCGTGCTCGCGGCCGAGGGCGGCGTGCACCGCGCCTTCCCGGTCGACCTCGGCGGCGAGGCCGATCACGGCGGCAACATCGCCGGCTTCGAGGAGCTGGTCACCGCCGACCCCTCGCTGCAGATCAAGTCCGGCGTGCAGTGGGGGCTCTTCGGCGCCGCGGTCCTGCACCTGGGCACCCGCCCGCACCACGAGAAGTGGCTGCCGGGGATCATGAGCCTCGAGATCCCGGGCGCTTTCGCGATGACCGAGACCGGGCACGGATCCGACGTCGCGTCGATCGCCACGACCGCCACCTACGAGGACGGCGAGTTCGTGCTGCGGACGCCGTTCCGCGCGGCCTGGAAGGACTACCTCGGCAACGCGGCGGTGGACGGGCGCGCGGCGGTCGTCTTCGCGCAGCTGGTCACCCGCGGGGTGAACCACGGCGTCCACGCCTTCTTCGTCCCGATCCGCGACGAGCAGGGCGCGTTCCTGCCCGGCGTCGGCGGGGAGGACGACGGCCTCAAGGGCGGTCTGAACGGGATCGACAACGGCCGCCTCCACTTCGACGGCGTTCGCGTCCCGCGCGAGAACCTGCTGAACCGCTACGGCGACGTCGCCGCCGACGGCACCTACTCCTCGCCGATCGCGAGCCCGGGCCGCCGATTCTTCACCATGCTCGGCACGCTCGTGCAGGGCCGCGTCTCGCTCGACGGAGCCTCGGTCGCCGCGGCGAAGATCGCGCTGACGGTCGCCGTCACCTACGGCGACCAGCGCCGCCAGTTCACCGGCGGCGGCGAGCGGGAGGAGGTGCTGCTCGACTACCAGCGGCACCAGCGCCGCCTCCTGCCGCGCCTGGCCACCACCTACGCCGCCGCCTTCGCGCACGAGAAGCTGCTGACGGCGTTCGACGAGGTCTTCTCCGGCGCGAACGACACCGAGCAGTCGCGGCAGGACCTCGAGACCCTCGCCGCGGGGCTGAAGGCGCTCTCGACCTGGCACGCTCTCGACACGCTGCAGGAGGCGCGCGAGGCCTGCGGAGGCGCGGGCTTCCTCGCGGAGAACCGGCTCACGCAGCTGCGCGCCGACCTCGACGTGTACGCGACCTTCGAGGGCGACAACACCGTGCTCCTCCAGCTGGTCGCCAAGCGCCTGCTGACCGACGTCGGACGCCGCTTCAAGGGCGCCCAGCCCGCGGAGCTGGCGCGGTACGCCGCCTCGCAGGTAGCGGGGGCGACCGTCGACAACTCGGGTCTGCGCCGTCTGGCCCAGGTCGTCGCCGATCGCGGATCGACGGCCCGCTCGGTCGGCCAGCTGCGGGAGGACCAGCGCGAGCTGCTCACCGGCCGCGTCGAGAGCATGGTCGCGGGGATCGCCTCACGGCTGCGCCCGGCGTCGAAGCTGCCCTCCGACGAGGCGGCCCGCCTGTTCAACGCGCACCAGAGCGAGCTCATCGAGGCGGCGCGCGCCCACGCCGAGCTGCTGCAGTGGGAGGCGTTCACGGAGGCGCTCGCCGGCGTCGAGGACGCGGGCACGCGCACCGTCCTCACCTGGCTCCGCGATCTCTTCGGCCTGGGCCTGATCGAGAAGCACCTCGACTGGTACCTCATCCACGGGCGCCTGTCGTCGCAGCGAGCGGTCGCGGTGACGTCCTACATCGACCGCCTGCTCGCCCGCATCCGCCCGCACGCCGCCGACCTGGTCGCGTCGTTCGGCTACGGGCCCGAGCACGTGCGCGCGGCGATCGCGACCGGCGCCGAGGCGGAGCGCCAGGAGGAGGCGCACGCCTGGTACGAGGCCGCCCGCGCCTCCGGCACCCTCCCCACTCCGGAGAAGCGCCGCTGAGCCCCTCCTCGAGATGCCGCTCCGGTACGCGACACGTCGCGCGAGGCGCACCGGAGTGGCATCCCGTGGCGACAGGACGGGGAGGGGCGCGTCAGGACGCGAGGAACGCCAGCGCCTGGTCGCGCTCGGCGCGCAGCTCGAGCACGGACTCGTCGATCCGCGCGCGGGAGTGCGCGTCGATCTCGAGTCCCTCGACGATCCGCCACTCGCCGTCGACGGAGCGGACCGGGAACGAGGAGATCAGCCCCTCCTCCACCCCGTAGGAGCCGTCCGACTCGACGGCGGCCGAGGTCCACGACGTGCCGTCGACCCAGTCGCGCACGTGGTCGATCGCGGCGGAGGCGGCGGACGCGGCCGAGGAGGCTCCGCGGACCTCGATGATCTCGGCGCCGCGCTTGGCGACCCGCGGCTCGAACTCCGTGTGCAGCCACTCCGCGTCGACCAGCTCGGGCACCGGCCGTCCGCCGACGGTGGAGTGCGTCGCGTCGGGGTACTGCGAGGCGGAGTGGTTGCCCCAGATCGCGACGCCCTCGATCGCGTCGACGGGGGCGTCGAGCTTCGCGGCGAGCTGCGCGACCGCCCGGTTGTGGTCGAGTCGCGTCATCGCGGTGAAGCGGCCGGTGGGGATGTCCGGGGCGCTGCGCCGCGCGATCCAGGCGTTGGTGTTGGCCGGGTTGCCGACGACCAGCACGCGGATGTCGGAGGCGGCGTGCGCGTTCAGCGCGGCACCCTGAGGTCCGAAGATGCCCGCGTTCGCGGCGAGCAGGTCGGCGCGCTCCATGCCCGCGCTGCGCGGCCGGGCGCCCACGAGGAGGGCGACGCTCGCGCCGTCGAACGCGGCGGCCGGGTCGTCCGTCGCCTCGATCCCGCGGAGGAGGGGGAAGGCGCCGTCCTGCAGCTCGAGCGCCGTGCCCGCGGCCGCGCGGAGGCCGGAGGGGATCTCGAGCAGGTTCAGGCGGACGGGGACGTCCGGCCCGAGGAGCTGACCCGAGGCGATGCGGAACAGGAGCGCGTAGCCGATGGCGCCCCCCGCTCCCGTGACCGTGACCGTGACCGGAGTGCGCTGCTGGTTCATGCGCCGAGCGTATTCCCGCCGGCTGGGGGAGGGGGAGGAGTCAGCCGGACGGCGGGCCCTCGGCGGGAGGCGCCGTCGACCCGCGGAGCACGAGCTTGTTGCGCAGCCGCACGTGCGGCTCGGCCACGCTCCCGCCGTCGATCAGCGTCAGGAGCGCCCGGGCGGCCGCGCGCCCCACGCGGTGCAGCGGCTGCCTCACCGTCGTGAGCGCGGGGACCACCCGGGAGGCGTCGGGCACGTCGTCGTAGCCCACGACCGACAGCTGCCCCGGCACCGAGAGGCCCAGCGCCCGGGCCGCCTCGATCACGGCGATGGCGGAGGCGTCGTTCGCGGCGAGGACCGCCGTCGGCCGGTCGGGCAGCAGCAGCAGCTCGTGGGCGGCGACGAGGGAGGGGTCGTGCCGGTAGTAGCCGACCCGTACGAGCGCGGGGTCGTAGGGGAGGCCGGCGTCCGCGAGCGCCCGCTGGTAGCCGGCGCCGCGCCGGTGCGACGACTCCAGGTCGGGGCGGCCCGCGACGAAGCCGATGCGGCGGTGGCCGAGCCCGATCAGGTGGCTCGTCGCCAGCTGCGCTCCGCCGAAGTCGTCGGTCGCCACCGAGTGCAGCTCGGTCTGCGCGGTCAGCGGATCCACGACGACGAGCGGCAGATCCGACGAGGGGATCACGCCGGAGGGAGTCACCAGGATCGCCCCCGCTACGTGCGCCTCGGTGAGGCGCCGCAGGGACTCCTGCTCCCAGCCCGCCCGGCCCCGGCGGCTCGCCCCGCTGCCGGCGAGGAGGTCGAACCGGGTCCCCCGGAGCGCCGTCGCCACTCCCTGCAGCACCTCCGTGCCGAACGGCTCGAAATCGCCCAGGAGCACGCCGATGACGCCTGAGCGCTCCGCGCACTCCGTCGTCACGACCTCCTGCTCGGCCTCCGCCGTCGCCGCCCCTGCGGACATCCTCGTCCCCTCCCGCCGTCCCCGCCCGGCCGCGGCGGAACGCGGTGATCGCCTCGCTGCGCTGCTCCGGACGGTTGAGAACACGTCCTTGCAATCGGGAATGTTCCCGGTAACATTGCCCGCAAGACTAGCTGAGGGAAAGCTCAGCAGTCGAGAGAGACGAGTGTCGGGCAGCCTTTCTCCCCTCAGTGCTGAGGGGGTCGAGAGCTGGAGCTCGCGTGGCCACGCTGTGGAAGCCGCCGCGCACGAGCCGTCCGCCGCTCTCCGCGCGTCCTGCGCTCCAGGCGCGGCCGAACGCCCCTCGGGCTGCGCCGCGCTCCGTCCTCTCGCGGCCTCGGGCCGCGCCACCACTCCGCGCCGTCCGGCGCTCGACCTGATCGGCGACGATGCCGATCGAGTGAGGAACACCATGTCCACGCGACGCACCCCCCGACCCCTCTGGCTCGTCCGCTCGGGCGCCGCTCTCGCCGGCTGCCTGCTCCTGTCCGGCGTCGCCGCCGCGGCCGCGGCCGCCGACACGGAGTACGGCTCCGACGACGTCGACGTGAACGTCAGCATCGAGGAGCTGGAGCAGCCCGGCGCCCTCTCGATGTCGATCGACGGCACCTCCGCCACGCTCGCCGAGGAGGGCTCCACCCCGACCGTGCGCGCCTTCACGGGGCAGCTGCCCGACGTGACCGTGACGGACACCCGGACCGTCGACGAGATCCCGGCCGGAGCCGGCTGGTACGTCCTCGGCTCGGCGGGCGCCTTCACCGGCGACGCGGACCAGGAGGACATCTCCTCCGACCACCTCGGCTGGACGCCGGTCCTCGTGGACGGCGGCGAGTCGGGCCTCGTGTCCGAGGGCGACCCGGTCGACACGATCCTCGACGAGGGCGCCGACGCCGTGGGCCTGTTCGACCAGGAGCTGCTCGCGCTGTCGCTCGACTCGCAGGAGACCGCGACGGACGGGTCCTGGACCGTGTCCGCGGGCCTCACCCTGAAGACCGAGGCCGACGTCGCCCCCGGCGACTACTCCTCCGTCCTGACGCTGTCGCTGTTCGAATGACCCCGATGCGCGCAGTCGCCTCCACGGCGATCGGCGCCCTCCTCGCGGCGGGCCTGCTCGCCTCCGGCGCGGCTCCGGCGACCGCGGCCGGCGCCTGGTCGCCGAAGGCCTCCTACACGTCGACGGACCGCGGCGACGGCACCTACTCCGTGCCGCTGCTGAACGCCGACGTGCCCGACGTCAGCGTCGAGCGCGTGCCCGCGTCCGAGAACGACGAGGGCCGCGACATCTACTACATGATCAGCACCACGATGCACCTCAGCCCGGGCGCCCCGATCATGAAGTCCTACGACCTCGTCAACTGGGAGATCGTCAACTACGTCTTCGACCGGCTCGAGATCGGCGACCGCTTCTCGCTCCGGAACGGGCAGAACTCCTACGGCAACGGCCAGTGGGCCTCGTCGCTGCGGTACCACGACGGCCGCTACTACGCGGTCTTCAACACCAACAACCTCGGCGGCTCCTACCTCTACTCGACCGACGACATCGAGGACGGCGCCTGGACCCGCACGGCCCTCGGCCGCGCCTTCCACGACCCGTCGCTCTTCTTCGACGACGCGGACGGCGGCACGCCGTACATCTTCTACGGCTCCGGATCCACCAGCGCCGTGAAGCTGAGCGAGGACCTGACGACCGTCGTCGCCGAGTACCCGAACATCCTCCGCACCTCCGACTACCCGGGAGCCGGCTACCTCGGCGGCCTCTTCGAGGGCGCGCAGGTGCAGTACATCGACGGGCAGTACTACATCGTCATCATCACCTGGCCCTCGGGCCAGGGCCGCCAGGTGGCGCTGTTCCGCTCGTCCGAGCTGCTGGGCCGCTACGCGACCGCCGACGGCAGCAACCCCTACGAGGGCAAGGGCGTGCTGAACTCCAGCGGGTTCGCCCAGGGGAGCCTCGTGCCGATCGCGAAGGAGGACGGCTCGACCGCCTGGCACGGCATGTTCTTCCGCGACAGCTTCCCGACCGGCCGCATCCCCGGGCTCATCCCGGCGACGTGGAAGGACGGCTGGCCGACGTTCGGGACGAACGGCTCGGTGCCGGTGGGCGGGAGCTTCCCGAAGCCGATCCGCCTCAGCCCCGAGGAGGAGCTGTTCGAGCGGCAGAAGAGCATCGTCGTCTCGGACGACTTCGACAACGACGCCCCGGCGAAGGCCTACCAGGACGAGTCGTGGACGATCCCGCCCGCGCCCGCCTACGACGCGTCGCTGCTCGGCGTGCAGCTGCTCCAGAACCCGGGAGCGGAGTCGGGGACGGCGCCGTGGGCCGGCCAGTTCGGCGCGACGCTGTCGGCCGACACGACCGACCCGGCGTCCGGCACCGCCGCGCTCCGCGTGGGCACCCGCACGCTCAACGGCTCCGGCCCGAGCCAGGTGCTGGCGAACAAGCTGCAGCGCGGCGTGACCTACACCGTGTCCGCGAAGGTGAAGTACACGACCGGCCCCGCGTCGGTCCGCTTCAACCTCTGCGCCGACTTCGGCGCGGGACCCGTGACGATGGCGTCCGCCGCCGTCACGCAGGGGCAGTGGACGACGATCACGGGGACCTACACGGTGCCCGAGACCGCGAACGTCGGCAGCGTGAAGTTCGCCGTCGAGACGCCGTGGGGCAACCCGCAGCCGGCGTCCTCGAGCACCGAGTACCTGCTCGACGACGTCTCGCTCGTCGGCGCCGCCCCCACCCTCGAGCGCCCGACGGCCGCCGAGATCCAGCCGAACGGCTCGACCCTCGCCCTCCCCTGGCAGTGGAACCACGCCCCCGACAACCGCTACTGGTCGCTGACCGAGCGCGAGGGCTGGCTCCGCCTCACCAACGGGAAGGTGCTCAGCGGAACGGCCGCGCACACGCGCCTCTCGGGCTCGCCCGAGATGACGTACCTGGAGGAGGCGCGCAACACGCTCTCCCAGCGCATCGTGGCTCCGAAGCAGTCGGCGGAGGCGGCGTTCGACGTCTCCGGGATGAAGGACGGCGACGTCGCCGGCCTCGCGGCCTACAACCGCGGCTTCTCCTACGTCGCGGTCAAGCGCGTGGACGGCGTCACCACCGTCGGCGTCGTGAACCGCAGCCAGCCGTTCGCGACCACGTTCGACCAGGCGGCCGTGGAGTCCTTCCTCCCCGGCACCACCGCCGCCCTCGGCGACGCCTCGCAGGTGCGCCTGAAGGCCGACCTCGAGCTCTCGGCCCCGGCCGGACAGCTCTGGACGACCTTCTCGTACAGCCTCGACGGGACGAGCTGGACGAAGCTCGGCAGCCGCGTCGGCCCGCAGACCCTCGACGGTCAGCTCACGCACTTCATGGGCCACCGCCTCGGGCTGTTCAGCTACGCGACGAAGACCGCCGGCGGCCACGTCGACGTCGACGAGTTCCTCCTGAGCGACACCCTCTCCTCGGAGGGGAAGGCGCTCGACCGCTCGCAGCTCGACGCGGCCGTCGCTCACGCGGCGACGCTCCGCTCCGACGACTACCCGGCCGACGCCTGGTCCGACCTCCAGTCGGTCCTCGCGAAGGCGCAGGCGGTCGGCACCGCGGGAACGCAGAACCAGATCGACGCCCCGGAGCGCGCGCTCAGCTACCAGCTGGCCCGCCTCGGGACGCTGAAGGAGGCGTCGCTCGACGTGACCGCCGCCGCCGCGACCCGCTGCATCGCCGGGAAGGTCGTCGTGACCGTGCGGGCGACCAACGCCGACGACGTGCCCGTCGCCCTCCGGATGGAGAGCGCCTCCGGCACGAAGACGGTCGCCGCGCTCGCACCCGGCGCCACGACGAGCCACGCCTTCACCACGCGGGCGGCCTCGGTCCCCGCCGCCGAGGTGGTCGTGACCGCGACCGCCACCCTCGACGGCGAGCCGGTGACGACCACGGTGAGAGCGCCCCACCCGGCCGCGTCCTGCGGCTGAGCACCCCGGGGGCGGCCCGCGCGGCCGCCCCCGCCCCCGAACGCGTCAGCGGCACCCGTCGCCGACGATCTCCTGCACGACACGATCAAGGAGGATCCGTGAGATCACCACAACGAGAAGCCGCTCCGAAGGGGCGGTTGCGGCTGAGGCTGCTGGCCACGGCCGCGCTGACCGCGCTCCTGGTGGCCCCCTTCGCCGCCCAGACCTCGTCCGCCGCTGAGGCGGAGCTCATCGTCAACGGCGGCTTCGAGAGCGGCATCAGCAGCTGGTTCGTCAACAACGGCAACGCCGCCGACGCCGGCACCATCGCGACGACCACGGACGCGCGCACCGGCACCGCCGCAGCGCTCGTCACCGGCCGCACGACCACCGGCGCGGGCGCCATGCAGGACCTCAGCGGCAAGGTCGTCGCCGGTCAGACCTACCAGGTCAAGGCGCAGATCAAGTACGAGAACGCCGCGAGCCCCGCGACCAAGCAGTTCTTCGCCACCATGCACTACGGCGGAGGCACCTACACGAACCTCGCGAGCGTCACCGCCACGAAGGGGCAGTGGGCGACGATCAACGGATCGTTCACCATCCCCGCCGGGCAGAGCGTCGCCACCGCGCGCCTCTTCTTCGAGACGCCGTGGACCGCGACTCCGTCGGCCGCGCCCGAGACGCACCTCATGGACTACAAGCTCGACGACGTCTCGCTGGTCGGAGCGGCGCCGCCCGCGCCCGCCTCGCGCACCATCGAGGTCGTGGGCAAGATCCCGGGCGACCACAACCCGCTCATGGGCTGGAAGTTCGGCGCCGACGGCTTCGGCTTCGTCGAGAACGGCCGCGTGTACATGTACATGACGAACGACACCCAGGGCTACGCTCCGAACCCCGCCACGGGCGTCTCGGCGGGCATCGACTACGGCAAGATCAACCAGATCACCGTGATCTCCTCGGACGACCTCGTCAACTGGACCGACCACGGCGAGATCCAGGTCGCCGGCTCCACCGGAGTCGCGCCCTACACCGGCAACTCGTGGGCTCCCGGCATGGCGAAGAAGACCGTGAACGGCGTCGACAAGTACTTCCTCTACTACGCCAACGGCGGCGGCTCCAGCAACGTGATCACCGGCGACTCGCCGGTGGGCCCGTGGACCAGCCAGCGCACCTCCACGCTCATCAACGCGTCCACCCCGGGCGCCGAGGCGGTCGCGTGGAAGTTCGACCCGGCACCGCTCGTCGACGACGACGGCCAGGGCTACCTGTTCTTCGGAGGCGGACCCGCCTCGACCGCGCTCCCCGCGGCCGAGCGCTTCAACAACCCGAAGAACATCCGCGTGATCGAGCTCGGCGACGACATGATCTCGACCCAGGGCACTTCCGCCGTCGTGGACGCGCCCGTCGCGTTCGAGGCGGCCCAGGTGTTCAAGCGCCAGGACAAGTACTACCTCTCGTACTCGTCCCACTTCGGCGGCAACGACTTCGGCGGCAACCAGACCCGCGAGCCCGGCTACCCGGGCGGCGGCGAGATCGGCTACATGATCTCGGACGACCCGATGTCCTGGCCCAAGGAGAACTACGCCGGCGTGATGTTCCCGAACCAGAGCCGCTTCTTCGGAGCCGGCACCGGCGGCAACAACCACCAGTCGGTCTTCGAGCTGGGCGGCAAGTACTACTTCACCTACCACGCGCCGACGCTCAACAAGCGGATCAACGGCGACACCACCCAGGGGTACCGCAGCCCGCACATCCAGGAGCTGCAGTTCAACGCCGACGGCACGGTGCAGCAGGTGGTCGGCGACTACAAGGGCGTCGACCAGGTGAAGGACTTCGATCCGTACCGCACCTTCCCGGCCGAGACCATCGGCTGGAGCAAGGGCATCGCGACGGCGCCGCTCGGCACCCCCGCCGCGGGCGCGACCCAGAACCTCGTGCTGAAGGACCTCGACAACGGCGACTGGACCGCGCTGTCGGCCGTCGACTTCGGGGACACCGGAGCCGCGACGTTCACCGCGAAGGCCAAGGCGCTGCAGGCCGGCGGCACCGTCACCGTCCGCCTCGACTCCGAGACCGGGCCCGTCGCGGGCACCGTCGCGGTGAACGGGACGACCGGTGAGTGGACCGACGTCAGCGCCGCGCTGACCGGAGCGACCGGAGTGCACGACGTGTTCTTCAGCTACTCCGGACCCTCCGGCGACCTGTTCGAGCTCGACACCTTCGCCTTCACCGAGGGCGAGGCGGCTCCGGCGCTCGACATCACGGCGAGCGCGGCGACCCGCTGCATCGCGGGCAAGGCGATCGTCACCGTCCAGGCGAGCAACGGCTCCGACGTCCCCGTCGGCGTGACCTTCACGTCGACGTCCGGCACGAAGTCGTTCACCTCGGTGGCGCCCGGCAAGACCGTGTCGCACGCCTTCACCACCCGTCAGGCGAACCTGCCCGCCGGTGCGGTGACCGTCGAGGCCACGGCCACGATGAACGGCGCCCCCGTCGAGACGGAGGTGAGCGCTCCGTACGCGGCGCGCCCGTGCTCGTAGCGCACGGCTGAACCACCGGGGAGCGCCCCCGGCCCTGGGGGGCCGGGGGCGCTCCTGCGCGTGCGGGGGGATCTCGATGCGCCCTCCGGGGCCGCTCGATCAGCATGTCCGCCGTACTGCTGGTCGAGCAGCGGCGCCTCGAGACCCCAGCTCGGTCAGCGGGCGTCGGCCAGGCGCATCGTGCCGCCGGCCTGGGCGGCGAAGGCGCGGGCGGTCGCCGCGATGGTGCGCTGCATGACCCGCGCCGCGGCGGTCGGCGCGAGGTCCGCCGGGCGCGCGAGGCTGATCGTCCGGGTCAGCGTGGGCTTCTCGAGCGTCGGCTCCTCGAGGCGGATCGAGCGCAGGCCCGGGCGCCCCTGCAGCACCATCGCCGGGACGACCGCGACGCCGAGGCCCCGCTCGGCGAAGCGCAGCACCGCGTCCATCTCGGCGCCCTCCAGCACCACGTCCGGCTCCAGGCCCGCGGCGGCGAACGCGGCGTCGGTCGTGCGGCGCAGGTCGTAGCTGGAGTTGAAGACGATCTGCGGGAGGCGGGCGACCGCCGCCAGGTCGAGCGCGCCGGTCGCGGCGAGGGGAGGCTCCGCGGCGGAGGAGACCACGACGAGCTCCTCGACGAGCAGCGGCGTCACCGTGAAGGCGCCGGGAGCGGCCGCGGTCGAGGTCGTCACCAGCGCCAGGTCGAGCTCGCCCCGGGCCAGCCGGTCGAAGAGGCTCCGCGACCCGTCCTCGGCGAGGTGCAGCTCCACGGCGGGATGCGCGGAGTGGAACGCGTGCAGCACCTCCGCGACGAGGCTGATGCAGAGCGTCGGCGTCGCGCCGAACCGCACCCGGCCGCGCTCGAGTCCGGCCAGCTCGGCCAGCTCGCGGCGCACCGATCCGGCGTCGGCGAGCATGCGCCGGGCGAGCGGCAGCAGCAGCTCCCCGGCCGGTGTGAGGGTGCTGCCGGAGCGTGCCCGGTGGAAGAGCTCGGAGCCGAGGTCCTGCTCCAGCGCGGCGATCCGGCGGCTCAGCGAGGGCTGCGCGAGGTGCAGCTCTTCGGCGGCGCGGGTGAAGCTGCCGAGGCGGGCTACCTCGACGAAACCGGTGAGCTGCTCGAGATCCACGTGCATACCCTACGCGCATGGCCGTGCCCAGCATTATGCATTGGAGTAATCGAAGCGCCGTGCCTAGCGTGGAGGCATGACCACTTCAGAGACCACCGCACCGGAGCGCCGGATCTCCACCTCCGTCCTCGTCATCGGCACCGGCGGATCGGGCCTGCGCGCCGCGATCGAGCTCGCCGAGGCGGGCGTGGACGTCCTCGCGCTCGGCAAGCGCTCGAAGTCGGACGCGCACACCTCCCTCGCCGCCGGCGGCATCAACGCCGCCCTCGCCACGATGGACCCCGACGACAGCTGGCAGCAGCACGCGGCCGACACCATCACCGAGTCCTACCAGCTCGCCAACCCGCACACGGTCGAGATCGTCACCTCCAACGCCGCCCGCGGCATCCAGGACCTCGAGCGCTACGGCATGCCGTTCGCCCGCGAGGACGACGGCCGCATCTCGCAGCGCTTCTTCGGCGCGCACACCTACCGCCGGACCGCCTTCGCGGGCGACTACACCGGCCTCGAGATCCAGCGCACGCTCGTCAACCGGGCCGCCCAGCTCGAGATCCCGATCCTGGACACCGTGTACGTCACGCGCATCCTCGTCAACGAGGACGGAGCCGTGTTCGGCGCCTACGGCTTCGACCTCGTCGACGGCACCCGCTACCTGATCCACGCGGATGCGGTGATCCTCGCCGCGGGCGGGCACAACCGCATCTGGCGCCGCACCTCCTCCCGCCGCGACGAGAACACGGGCGACTCGTTCCGCCTGGCCGTCGAGGCCGGCGGCCGCCTGCGCGACCCCGAGCTCGTCCAGTTCCACCCGTCGGGCATCATCGAGCCCGAGAACGCGGCGGGCACGCTGATCTCCGAGGCCGCGCGCGGCGAGGGCGGCATCCTCCGCAACGGCCTCGGCGAGCGCTTCATGGGCAAGTACGACGCCGAGCGCCTCGAGCTCTCGACCCGCGACCGCGTCGCCCTCGCCTGCTACACCGAGATCAAGGAGGGTCGCGGCACGCCGAACGGCGGGGTCTGGCTCGACGTCTCGCACCTGCCGCGCGAGACGATCATGACCCGGCTGCCGCGGGTGTACCAGACGATGCTCGAGCTGCAGATGCTCGACATCACGAAGGACCCGATCGAGATCGCGCCCACGGCGCACTACTCGATGGGCGGGGTCTGGGTGCGCTCGGACGACCACAGCACCGACGTCCCCGGGCTCTACGCGATCGGAGAGGCCTCCAGTGGACTGCACGGCGCCAACCGCCTCGGCGGCAACTCGCTGATCGAGCTGCTGGTGTTCGGCCGCATCGTCGGGCAGGCGGCGGCGGAGTACTCCGCCTCACTGACCGCCCAGACGCGCTCGGCCGCGTCCGTCCAGGTCGCCCGCGACGAGATCGCCGGCCTGCTCGCGGCCGACGGCACCGAGAACGTCCGCGCCCTGCAGCGCGCGATCCGCAACACGATGACCGAGCACGCCGGAGTCGTCCGCGACGAGGAGGGCCTGCTCGCCGGGCTCGCCGAGCTGGACGCGATCGAGGCGCGCATCGCCGACATCGGCGTGCACCCGGACATCGCCGGCTTCCAGGACCTCGCCCACGCCTTCGACCTCAAGTCGGCCGCGATGGCCGCGCGGGCCACCCTCGAGGCAGCGCTCGAGCGCCGGGAGAGCCGCGGCTGCCACAACCGCAGCGACTACCCGGACATCGACCCGGCCCTCCAGGTGAACCTCGTCTGGTCGCCCTCCACGGGGATCACGCGCGAGGAGATCCCCGCGGTGCCGGAGGAGATCCAGGCGCTGATCAGCGGCGAGGTCGCCACCGCGGGCAAGCTGCTCGAGTAGCCGGAACCGCGACGGCACGACGCCGGTCGCCCTCACCGCCTGCTCGCCGGGCACCACCGGCGCCCAGGCGCCCCCCGGGATCCTCCTGGGGACCACGGACAAGGTCACCGCCCTGGATCCCGCCGGCTCCTGGGATCTCGGCTCGGCGACGCTGCAGAACCAGGTCTTCTCCTGGCTGCTGACCTCCGCCCCCGGATCGACGGATCCCGTGCCGGACCTCGCGGCCTCGGCCGAGTTCACCGACCCGACCCACTACCGCGTCGCCCTGCGCGAGGACGCCGCCTTCGCCAACGGCAATCCGCTCACCGCCTCGGACGTGGTCTTCACCTTCGAGCGCCAGGTGGCGATCGCCGCTCCGAACGGCCCCTCGTCGCTGCTCTCGGACATGGTCTCGGTCGAGGCGGAGGACGACTCCACCGTCGTCTTCACACTGGCCACCCCGGACAACGCCCTCTGGCCCCAGATCCTCACCAGCCCCGCCGCCGCGATCGTCGACGAGGACGTCTTCTCGGCCGACTCCCTCACCACCGACGACGACATCGTCGCCGGCGACGCCTTCAGCGGGCAGTACTCCATCACGAGCTACACGCTGAACTCGCTCGTGCAGCTCACCCGCAACGACTCCTATGACGGCCTCCTCGGCGCCGCCGCCAACGAGTCCGTGATCGTCCGCTACTACGCGGACGAGAGCAACCTCAAGCTCGACACCCAGCGCGGCGAGATCGCGGTCGCCTACCGCACGCTGAACGCGACCGACACCGAGGACCTCCGCGGCGAGGAGGGCCTGACGGTGCACTCCGGTCCCGGCGCCGAGATGCGCTTCCTCGTCTTCAACCCCGAGACCATGCCCTACGGCTCCGCGACCCCCGAGGCCGACGCCGACAAGGCGCTCGCTACCTGAACCTGCTCTACGGCACCGACGAGGCCCCCTCCATCCTCGGCGCCGCCGTGAAGGACGACGCCTACAACGAGGTCGTGCTTCGCGAGCGGAGCCTGGCGCCCGGCGACGAGCGCACCGCGGCGATCGAGGAGGCGCAGCGCCTCGCGGCGGAGAAGGCGATCACCGTGCCGCTCCTCGAGGGCACGGAGACCGTCATCGCCTCCTCCACGATCTCGGGCATCGACGACACGCTCGACGGCTCCGGCCGGTTCCGCTTCGGGCTGCTCCGGAGCGAGTGATCGGGACGCGCTGATCGGCCGGACGGGCCGCGGCGCCGCAGAGGGGGAGACCCTCGGCGGCAGCCGCGGCCCGTCCGTGCGTCCGGGGGCGGCTCTGCGAGGACGGCTCTGCGAGGACGGCTCTGCGAGGACGGGGCACCCGGATCGATCAGCGCGCCAGCGCCGCCAGCTCCGCCCGGGTGCGGGCCCCGGCCTTGCGCAGCAGGTTCGACACGTGGAACTTCACGGTGTTGCCGCTGATGCCGAGGTCGTCCGCGATCCGCTGGTTCGAGGCGCCGAGCGTGATCAGGTTCAGCACCTCCCGCTCGCGGGTGCTGAGCTCGGCGAGGTCGAGCCCGTCGGGCTGCGCCGGCGGATCGAGGGGGAGGCGGATCGACAGGGTCGACCCCCAGCCCGCGGTCGACGCGACCGAGAGCTCCCCGTCGAGCCCGCGCACGCGCTCGGCGATCGGGCGCAGGGCGTCGTCGCGGGTCGTCAGCTCGCCCCGGCCGTCGTCGCGGATCTCGATGAGCAGGTTGAGCCCGTCGCAGTCCCACTGGATCCGCACCCGGCGCGTCTGCTCCGACTCCACGAACGCCAGCACGGCGCTCCGCACGATCGCGCGGGCCCCGTGCGCCACTTCGCCGGGGAGGGCGCGCCCGGTGGCGGGCGGCTCGACGAACTGCACGTCGAGGTCGCCGAAGCGCACGAGCGGGCGCAGGTCGCTCCGGAGCCGCGCGAACGCGCCCACGACGGGCTCCAGCATCGCGCTGCGCTGCTCGTCCGAGGCGGTGCGCAGCTCGACCAGGGCGTTCGCGGCGATGTCGATCGCGACGGTGCGGGCCGCACGGTCGTCGAGGCGCTCGGCGCGCAGGGCGGCGAGCACCGACTCCAGCGCCACCGCGTGCCGGTCGGCCTGCTCGGCCACCGTGCGGGCGTGCTGCTGCAGCAGGGTGCGGGAGGCGGGGGACTCGGCGGGTTCCATCCTCCGAACCTACCCGTCCTACCCGCGAGCGGCACCGCCCACCCGATCGGGTAGGTAGGCCTCCTCGATCAGGTGGCGCGCGGATCCGGTCGCCGGGCGCACTGTGGACCCATGCCCGCTGACGACCGCACCACCGACCCCGCAGAGGCGCTCGCCGTGATCGCCGCCGAGGTGTCCGCCGCGACCGCCTCGCTGACGACCGACCGGCTCGAGCCCGTCCTCGAGCTGCTCGCCGGCGCCGACCGCGTCTTCGTCCACGGCGCCGGCCGCTCCGGCCTCGCCCTGCGGATGACCGCCATGCGCCTCATGCACCTCGGACTCGTCGTGCACGTGGTCGGCGACGTGACGACCCCGGCGATCCGCGGCGGCGACGTGCTGCTCACCGCGAGCGGCTCCGGCACCACCGGGGGCATCGTCCGCGCCGCGCAGGCCGCCGTCGACGCCGGAGCGCGGGTCGCGGCGATCACGACCGCCGCCGACTCCCCGCTGGCCGGGCTCGCCTCCGCCGTGGTGGTCGTGCCCGCCGCCGACAAGCTCGACCGCTCCGGGGCCGCCTCGGCGCAGTACTCCGGCGGGCTCTTCGAGCAGGTCGTCGTGCTCACCGGCGACGCCCTGTTCCACGCGCTCTGGCAGCGCCGCGGCGACAGCGCCGACGAGCTCTGGCCGCGCCACGCGAACCTCGAATGACCCGACTCCCCACCTCGACAGGAAGAAGAACCCCGTGAAGCTCCAGTTCGCCATGGACACCCTCAGCACCGACGCCGCCCTCGAGCTCGCCGCTGCCGCCGCCCCGCACGTCGACATCCTCGAGCTGGGCACCCCGCTCATCAAGAGCGCCGGCCTCTCCGCCATCACCGCCATCAAGGAGGCGCACCCCGACAAGACGGTCTTCGCCGACCTCAAGACGATGGACGCGGGCGAGCTCGAGGCCGACATGGCCTTCGCGGCCGGCGCCGACCTCGTGACGGTCCTCGGCGTCGCCGGCGACAGCACCATCGCCGGCGCGATCGCCGCCGGGAGGAAGCACGGCAAGGGCGTCGTCGTCGACCTCATCGGCGTGCCCGACAAGGCCGCCCGCGCCCGCGAGGTCGTCGCCCTCGGCGCCGAGTTCGTCGAGATGCACGCCGGTCTGGACGAGCAGGCGGAGGAGGGCTTCACCTTCGAGACCCTGCTGCGCGACGGCGAGTCCTCCGGCGTGCCGTTCTCGGTCGCGGGCGGCGTGAGCACCGCCACCATCGAGTCGGTGCAGCGCGCCGGCGCCCTCGTGGCCGTCGCGGGCGGGGCCATCTACGGCGCCCCGGACGTCGGCGAGGCCGCCGCGGCCCTCCGCGCCGCCATCGTCTGACCCGTCGGCGCCGCCGCCCCCGAGGCCCGCTGATCCGGGTCGCGAGGGCGGCGGCGCCCGCGTCCGCGCGGGAGGCGGCAGCGCATCCCCGCCGGACGCCCGGTCCCTCTCGACTCGCCGACGGCGCGGTCCTACAGTGGCTGCGACGACCCTCGACTCCCGCCGCGGGACCGACGGCGCCGTCGCGAGCGGAGGGAAGCCGTGTCCTCGACCGCCCCCGTGCCCGGAGCCGACGCCGACACCTCGACGAGGCTCCGCGACTTCCACCAGATCCTCCTCAACACCGCCGTCGCGAACGTGACGACGAGCTTCCTCTGGTTCGCGCTCACGTTCTGGGTGTACCTCGAGACGCGCTCCGTCCTGGCGACAGGGATCATCGGCGGCGCCTACATGCTGCTCGTCGCGGTCTTCGCGATGGCCTTCGGCACGATCGTGGACCGGCACCGCAAGTTCCGCGTCATGGTGTTCGCCGGCGCGGTCACGCTGGTGTCCTTCGGCGTCGCGGGCGGTCTCTTCCTCGCGCTGCCCGAGGCGGCGCTCCTGGACTTCCGCGCCCCCTGGTTCTGGGTGTTCTCGGGCACGATCCTCTTCGGCGCCGTCATCGAGAACATGCGCAACATCGCCCTGTCCACGACGGTGACCCTGCTGGTCCCGGTGGAGGGGCACGCCCGCGCGAACGGCCTCGTCGGCACGGTCCAGGGCCTCGCCTTCGTGGTGACGAGCGTCTTCAGCGGGCTCGCCATCGGCCTGCTCGGCATGGGGTGGACGCTGGTGATCGCGATCGGCCTCTCCGCCGCCGCGCTCCTGCACCTCCTCTTCCTGCGCATCCCGGAGGACCGGCCCGCGCCGACGGGGGAGAGGGCGCCGCTGATCGATCTCCGCGGCAGCATCACCGCGGTGCGGGCGGCGACCGGGCTGTTCGCGCTCGTCGTCTTCTCGACGTTCAACAACCTGATCGGCGGCGTCTACATGGCGCTGATGGACCCGTACGGCCTCGAGCTGTTCCCGGTCGAGCTGTGGGGCGTGGTGCTCGGAGTGACGGCGACCGGCTTCGTCATCGGCGGTCTGCTCGTCGCGAGGTTCGGCCTCGGGAGGAACCCGATCCGGACGATGCTGCTGCTCGTGATGGCGATGGGCCTGATCGGCGCGGTCTTCACCCTCCGCGACTGGTGGTGGCTCTACGCCGGCGGCATCTGGATCTACATGACCCTGATCCCGGCGGTCGAGGCCGCCGAGCAGACGGTGATCCAGAAGGTCGTCCCCTTCGAGACCCAGGGGCGCGTCTTCGGCTTCGCGGCGGCGTTCGAGTCGGCCGCCGCTCCGATCACGTCGTTCCTCATCGCCCCGATCGCCGAGTTCGCGCTCATCCCGTACATGGAGTCGCCGGCCGGGCGCTCGGCGTTCGGCGGGCTGCTCGGCGACGGCATCGGCCGGGGGATCGCGCTGGTGTTCCTGGTCGGCGGAGTCGTCATGATCATCGCGGCCGGCGCGGCGATGCTCACCCGCTCCTACCGCGTCATGTCGGCGCAGTACCTGCGGGAGGCCGCGGCGAGCGGGGAGGCGGAGCCCGTCGGCCCGGAGGCGCCGGAGACGCACCGGACCGCGCCGAGCACCGTCGAGCAGAACCGCTAGCGCCCGCAGACGCCGCCCGTCATGCGCCTCCGGGGGGTCCGGCGGACCGGACGGCGCCGACACGAGGAAGACGTGCCGGACGCCCCCTCCCCAGGGTGCGGCGTCCGGCACGTCGGCTGCGACCACCCGGTCGAGGGGCCCTCCTCGACTCCCGAGCGCTCCGCTGCCCCGCGCCTCCGGAGGGAGACATCGGGGCATGCGGAGCCGGCGGGGTGGAGGGCTCTGGTTCCCCGCCCCGCCGGCGCCGGCCGCCCGCGAGGGGCGGCGAGGATGCTCGTTCGGGCGTGCCTCGAGTGACGGCTACATGCCGTCACTGAGCATGGACTGCACCAGCTTCACGTGGCGCTCGAGGTTCAGCTGGCTGAACTCGCTGTTGTAGTTGAGGCCGTAGTTCAAGATGTGACCCGGGGTGCACTGGATTGTCGCGTCCGGTCCGTCCCAGGTGCGCAGCAGTGCCAGGGCCGAGTCCCAGCTGCTGTTCTCGCAGTTCGTGTTGAAGGTGGTCGACGTGCCCAAGCCCACGGTGTGCGAGATCTCGTGCATGGCGGTGCCCTCCACCATGTAGACGCGCTCCTTGCCGAAGCGGATCTGGCCGTAGATGTTCGCATCGGCCGTCGGGGTTCCGGGGCTGTACGAGACGGTCAGGGAGCGGGAGATGTTGCTGAGGCGGTTGTAGCGGGCCACGGCGCGGTTCATCGCGTCGGTGATGCGGGCGTAGGCGTCGGCCTCGTCAGCGGTCGGGCTCGCGACGCGGTTCAGCGTCCAGGTGATCTTCTGCACGGTCGGATCGGTCAGTGCCCAGCGCTGGGCCTTGGAGCCGGTGCAGGTCCACTGCTGAATGGGGGAGCCGTCGAGCTGGCGGAAGTCCTTGTTGTCGAGGCAGAGGTCGCTGTGCCGATTGGCGATCTCGGCGTAGCCTCCGCCGACGGAGGTGATCCGCCACTGCTGGGCGGTGCTGCCGTTGCAGCTCCACTGCCGCACCTCCGAGCCCGGGGTGGTGCCGAAGTCGAAGTTGTCGAGGCAGAGGTTGCTGAAGGTGTTCTTGATCTCGGCGTAGCCTGTGCCGAGGTCGGTGACCTGCCAGCGCTGGTTGCTCCCCTCGGTGCAGCTCCACTGCCGCACCTCGGCTCCGGGCTGAGTGCCGAAGTCGAAGTCGTCGAGACACATGCTGCTGTGCTGGTTGCGGATCTCCTGCGCCGATCCGAGGCCGACCGGGGCGGTGGCTGCAGAGGCGGGCGAGCTGATGCCGAAGGTCGTGATGCCGACGACGGCCGCGATCAGGGCGCCGATCAGGCGCTTGGAGGGGTGGGACTTCGTTGTCCGGGACATGGGTGCCTTTCACAGACATCCGGCGTCCCCGGAGGGACGCGGGTGAGGGTCGCAGGAAGGAGCCGTGTCCGAAGGGGTCGGAGCACGGCAGAGGATGCGCCGGAGCGACCGGGATGGTGATCCGGTCGTCCCGCCGCGGGACGCGTCAGCGCCGACGCTCCGAGTGGGATGGGAAGCTGATCACGACCTGCATGTTGACGTGGACAACCATCGACCGGTCGCGGAGCCGGTGTCAAGTGCCGGTCTCGAGCGGATCCGGTCCGAGCCCCGCCGGGCGAGGGTGATCCGTCGACGCGGATCCCCGTGCTCGCAGGGAGAGAGCGCTCACACTCGCCGCTGCTGCGGCATCCCCGGGAATCCGCCATTGTTACCGTTAACAAAAGTCGGTACGGTGTCACCTGAAGTGGGCAAGCGCGTCCTCGCGCCTCGCGTCCCACTCCGACCGGTTCGAAGGCGAACCTGAGAGGAACGTCGATGATGACGACAGCACCACCCTCCCGCCGCACCCTCCCGCCGCAGGCCCACGCCCGGCCCCGATGACTGTCGGCCCCGCCGACACCTCCCACGCGGTGACCGCGGTCGGCGCCCGCAGCGCGCGACGTCCCGTCCTCGCACGCACGTCGACCTCCGCCTCCCGATCACGGGTCGCCAGGCCCGCGTCCCGGGCCGCCTCCCGGCGATTCCCTCCCCGCCAGACGGACGCCGGACGCACCACTCCGCCGGCCGATCGCGCGGGCTCCGTCCTCCCCCTCCGACCCCTCACCTGAAGGACCCCCCATGTCACGAAACCCCCGGCAGGAGCGCACCCGGCGCTCACGCCTCCCCCGAGCGGGCGCCGCGCTGACGCTCGCCATCGCCTGCCTCGGCGGCGTCCTCGGACCGATCGGCGCCGCCGGCGCCGCAGAGACCGTCCCCGCTCCCGCGCTGCAGTACTCGTTCGACGGCATCGGCGCGACGCTCGCCAATGGAGCCGTCGTCGCCGACTCCGCTCCGGGCAACCACCCCGGCACCCTGATCAACTCCGGCGCGACCAGCGTCGCGGGCCCCTCCGGCGCCTCCACCGACCGCGCTCTCTCGCTCCCGGGCGGATCGAGCACGTCGGCCGCGCCGCACGTCCGGATCGCCCCGGGCCTGATCCCCGCCGGCACGCAGGACGTCACGATGTCCGCCTGGCTGCGCTGGAGCGGTGCTCCGGACTGCACCTGGCCCTTCACGCTCGGCTCCAGCGTCGACTCCCACGTCCTCTCCACCACGAAGTGCGGACCGGCCGGCTTCGGCGCGATCAAGAGCGGCTCCGAGGTGCGGGCCGCAGGCAACACTCCGGTCGCCGCGAACCGCTGGGTGCACATGGCGGTCGTCGTCAAGGGCGGCCAGTCGGTCTCGACCTACTTCGACGGAGCTCTCGTCGGCCAGGGCAGCACGACCTTCACCGCCGCGTCCGCGATCGGCACGTCCACGTTCTCCGGCTTCCTCGGCAAATCGTTCTACGGCGCGGACGCCTACTGGGCCGGTGCCATCGACGACATGCAGGTCTGGACCTCCGCGCTCACCGCCGGCCAGGTGCAGCAGAGCGCCGCATCCGTGCACTCGGTGCTCGCGAACCAGGACGCCGCCGTCTCGCTCGGCGACACCTCGAACGTGACCTCGAACCTCGCCCTCCCCACGACCGGCGCCAACGGCTCCACGATCACCTGGACGTCGAGCGCCCCCGGCGTCGTCAGCACGAGCGGCGTCGTCACCCGGCCCGCCGCGGGCAGCCCGGACGCCACCGTCACGCTGACCCCGACCGCCGTCCACGGCGGCATCACCGTCGTCGGCCGTGCCACCACCGTGTTCGTCCCGGCGTACGCCGCCGGTGACAGCGCCGAGGCCGAGCTCGCCCGGGCCGTAGCCGACGGCATCAGCAACGATCCCGCTCTCGCCGGACCGGTGCGCGGCAGCCTGAACCTGCCCTCGACCGGAGCCGACGTCGCCGCCACCGCCGCGCGCGCGAACAGCTCCAGCGCCGTGGTCAGCTGGACCTCGTCGAACGAGGCCGTCATCACCTCCGCCGACAAGGGCACCGCGCCGAACGTCGTCGCGAAGGGCTCGCTCACGCGTCCGTCCGCCGACACCACCGTCACCCTGACCGCGACGGTCACGGTGCCCGGCACCACGCCCCTCGTCAGGACGCTCACGCGCACCGTTCCGGCCGCGGCTCCCGTGGCCGCGAGCGACCTCGACGCGTACCTGTTCGCGTACTTCACCGGCGACAGCATCGAAGGCGAGAAGATCCGCTTCGCGACCTCCGACGGCAACGACTCGCTCACGTGGAAGACCCTGAACGACGCCCAGCCGATCCTCACCTCCACCATGGGCACGAAGGGGCTGCGCGACCCGTTCGTCTTCCGCTCGAAGGAGGGCGACCGCTTCTTCCTGATGGCCACCGACCTCTCCGTCGGCACCACCGGCTTCGGCGGATCGACCAACCGCGGCAGCCGCTACCTCGAGATCTGGGAGTCCACGGACCTCGTCAACTGGGGCCAGCAGCGCCACGTCGAGGTCAACCTGCCCAACGCGGGCATGACCTGGGCACCGGAGGCCACCTACGACCCCACCATCGACGCCTACGTCGTCTACTGGACCTCGGCCCTCTTCACCGACAGCACGCGCAACGTCGAGGACGGCAACGGACCGCAGATCCTCACGTCCACCACGCGCGACTTCCGCGACTTCACCACCCCCGAGGTCTGGTTCAAGGCCGCTGACGTCCCCTCGCTCAACAAGAGCAACGGACTGATCGACGCCACGATGCTCAAGGACGGCGACACCTACTACCGCTTCACGAAGGCGACCCAGACCAGCGGCTGCCCCTCGCCCGACATCATCGGACAGAAGTCGACGAACCTCCGCGCCACCACCGCCTCCGGTGCGTGGAGCCTCATCGACACCTGCATCGGCCGCACCGCCGGAACGCCGGAGGTCGAGGGTCCCGAGATCTTCAAGACCAACGAGGGCGACCGGGCGGGGTACAAGTACTTCCTCTGGACCGACAACTACGGCGGACGCGGCTACATCCCGCTCGGCACGAACTCGCTCGAGGGCGACATCCAGTGGACGATCCCCAGCAGCTTCTCGCTGCCGACGTCGCCCCGCCACGGATCCGTCGTCTCCATCACCGCGAAGGAGCGCGACGGGCTCGCCGCGAAGTGGAACCCGTCGCTCCTGGTGACCTCGATCGACGCCGTGGCGCGGACCGTTCAGGCCGGATCGACCACCGTCGACCTGCCCGCCACGGTGGGCGCGACGTTCAAGGACGGCCACCGTGAGACGGTCGCCGTGACGTGGGAGACGGCCGATCTCAGCTCGCTGAAGAAGGCCGGCGACACCGTGCAGGTGCGCGGACAGCTCGCCAATTCGGCGGCGACTCCGGCCATCGCCACCATCACCGCCACGGCTCCTCCCGGACCGTCGCTGACGGCCTCGGCCTCGAGCCGCTGCGTCGCCGGCAAGGTGACGGTCACCGCGACCGGGACCAACACGAGCGGCTCCACGGTCGAGATGACCGTCGGTTCGCAGTGGGGGAGCAGGACCTTCACCGGCGTCGCTCCCGGCAAGTCCGTGTCCGCCGCCTTCACCACCCGGGCGACCTCGGTCGCCGCGGGCGAGGTGAGCGTCGCCTCGAAGGACGCGAACGGCACCAGGACGGCCACCGCGCCGTACTCGGCGCTCACCTGCCGCTAGGCCGGTGACAGGGGAGGGGCGGCGTCCAGCCGCCCCTCCCCTGACCTCCTCCGTTCCGGGGCCTCCGGCCACCGGAGCAGGGGAGCATGGACCCTGGGTCCGTGCTCCCCGCATCCACCTCTCCCACGGAAGTAGACGAACAATGCGGTTCCGACGCACGACGGCCCTCCTGGTCGCCGCGAGCCTGACAGCGGGAGGGGCTGCGCTCGGCGCGGCACCCGCACAGGCCGCGGTGCCCAGCCCGGTCCTCTCCTACGACTTCTCCTCGTCCGCCGCTGTCGGCTCCGCCGTGGGCGCGGGCACGACCCTGACCGACTCCGCTGCGGGCCGCTCCGCCACCGTGCGCGGGACCGGAGCGACGACCGTCGCCGGTCCGCGCGGCGGCACCGACCGCGCACTCCGCCTCCCCGGCGGCGCCGCAGGCAGCTCCGCCGCCTACGCCGAGATCGCGCCGGGACTGACCACGGCGGCCACCACCGACGTGACCATGTCGGCCTGGCTGCGCTGGGAGGGGAACCAGAACTGCAGCTGGGCGTACGCGCTCGGGCAGTCGACCGAGCGGTACCTCTTCACCACGCCCCAGTGCGGAAGCAGCCTGATCGGTGCCGTGAAGAACGGCTCGGAGCAGCGCGCGGCCGACTCCGGTCCCGCCGCCACCGGCCGCTGGAGCCACGTCGCCGTGGTCCTGCGCAGCGGCGTCAGCGTCTCGACCTACGTCGACGGCCGGCTCGCCCAGACCACCCCGACCTCCGCGACCGGAGCGGCGACTGTCGGCACCTCCGCCTTCTCCGGCCTCCTCGGCAAGTCGTTCTACGGGCCCGACCCTCTCTTCGCCGGGGCGATGGACGACGTGCACGTCTACTCCTCCGCACTGACCCAGGACCAGGTGCGCGAGGACGCGGCTCCGGCCGCTGCCGCGATCGCTGCATCGGACGCCGCCGCGGCGACCATCGCCGTGACCGGACCCGTCACCAGCGACCTCTCCCTCCCGACCCGCGGCGCGGGCGGCTCCGTCCTCACCTGGGCGAGCAGCGACCCCGCGGTGATCGGCACCGACGGCTCCGTGCGCCGCCCGGCACCCGGCTCGGCGAACGCCACCGTGACCCTGACCCCGACCGCGACGTTCGCCGGATCCGCCGCCACCGGCACCGCGCGAACCGTCACCGTCGCCGCCGACACCGAGGCCGACGCCACGGCGCGCCTGCGCACCGCCCTCGTCGTCCCGCCGACCGTCGCCTCCGGAACCGCTCTTCCCACGGTCGCCGGCTACACCGTGTCGTGGAGCGCGGACGGTGCCGGCCTGTCCGGCAGCCGCCTCGTGAACGACTCGGCGACCGACCGGGCACTCGCGCTCACCGCCTCCGTGAAGGTCGGCGCCACCACGCTGACGAAGACCTTCCGCACCACCGTCCTCAGCGCCTCCACGGCGAAGACCGTGGTGTCGTACACCCGGACGCCGACCGGCGAGGACAAGGCGAACCAGGACACGATCGCCCGCGGCCTCCACCTGGCACTCGGCTCGTCCGTCGCCGACGCGGCACCGCTCTCGGGCAACTCGGGAGTCCTCTTCGCCGACGGGGTCTTCCTCGGAACCGACAAGGCCGACAACCGCGGCCTCGCGAACCCCTCGCTGTTCACCTTCGCCGACGGCACCGTCGGCGTGATCGCCACCCGCGTCCTGCAGTCGGGCGCGTCCGACGGCACCGGGGCCTCGAGCGCTCTGATCTTCAAGGCCACGGACGCCACCGCGTCCGACTTCACCGAGCTCGGCCTCATCGACCTCGGCACCACCGGCGGCGTCGTCGCGCCGAAGGCCGTCTTCGACACGGACCAGAACCGCTACCTCGTCTCCTGGACGGACTCCTCCGGGGCGGCGAAGTACACGACCGTCACTGACCTCGCCCGCACCGAGCTCCGCGCGCAGGCGTTCTGGCCGAAGGACGGCGGCCGTCGCAGCGTCGTCGTGACCGACGGGAACCGCGGTGCGGTCCTCGGAGGAAGCCCCGCCACCGTCGCCGCTCCCGACCTCTCCGGAGTCCCGGGCCGCGTCGCCGACGCTCTGCCGGGCGGCGCGCTGACCGTCTCCGGCTCCGTCGCCGACTCGCTCGTGAAGAAGTTCGGCCGCACGGTCAACACCGGATCCTCGGTCGCACCGCAGACGATCGATCAGGGCGATACCTCCGCCCTGTCCGGAGTGAAGGCGCAGCTCTCCTACAACGACGGCTCGACCGGCAGCCTCGGCATCGACTGGAACCAGCAGCAGCTCGCCGACCTCGCCGCGAAGGGCCCGGGAACGTACGACCTCTCCGGGACCGTCCGCCAGCGGCAGTACAACGAGCCGTTCGCCTACAACCGCGCGGATCCGACGATCTACCGCTACGAGCGCAACGGGAAGACGCAGTACCTCTTCACCGCCACGGACGACACGAACAACAACAACGTCGCCTCGCAGCACCTGCCGATCCGGGTCGCCGACAGCATCGACCAGCTCAGCGACGACAACGGCGGACGAGCCCGTGAGGTGGACCTCCTCAACCGCACCACGCGGATGGACCGCACCGCCGAGGGCAAGGTGATCGCGGGCTGCTACTGGGCCCCCGAGATCCACGAGATCGGCGGCAAGCTCTCCATCCTGTTCGCCCCGTGCTTCAACCCGGACAACGACCAGTCGAACCAGAACGGTCAGTGGTTCACGGTGCAGGCGCACATCATGCAGCTGCGCGACGGCGGAGACCCCGCGAACCCCTCCGACTGGAGCGCGCCGCGCGCCGTCGTGAAGAGCGACGGGAGCGCCCTCGGACGCCCCGGCACGGGACGCAACATCAGCCTCGACATGACCTACTTCGAGTCCGGTGGAACTGCGTACTACGCCTGGTCCCAGCGCTACGTCGACAACGGAGTGAGCGACCCGGCGACCTGGATCGCCAAGGTCGATCCCGCGAACCCCACCCGCGTCATCGGCGAGCCGACCCCGATCATCGTGCCCTCGCTGACGTTCGAGGACCACCTGTCCGAGGGAGCGTTCGCGATCCAGCGCGACGGGAGGATCACGCTCGTCTACTCCAGCAGCGGCGTCAGCCCGAAGTACATCGTGGGCGGCGCCTGGGCGAAGGAGGGCAGTGACCTGACCGATATCGCGAGCTGGACCAAGTACGACGCCCCGCTCCTGCAGAGCGTTCCCCTGCCCGACGGCGTCCTCGACTACCGCACCTACGAGCAGGGTCCCGGCCACGGAGCCGTGACCCAGGACGAGGACGGCAACGACCTGTACGTCTACCACACGTGGGGCAACGGAGTCGGGGGTGACGGCCGCGACACCCGTCTCGCCCGCATCCACTACGCCGCCGACGGCCGGCCGGTCTTCGACCTGACGCCGACGGAGGAGGTCGCACCCGCGAACCGGACTGTGACCGCCAAGGTCACCGTCACGTCGCCCCTGACCGTGACCGCCACGGCGTCGACCCGCTGCGTCAGCGGGAAGGTCGTCCTGACCACTGTGGTCAAGAACGACAGCCGCTCGATCATGGACATCACGACCGTCACCGCCTTCGGCTCGAAGACCGTGACCGGAGTCGCTCCGGGATCGTCCGCGTCGAGCGCCGTCACCACCCGAGCGGTCTCGATCCCCGCGGGGTCGGTGGCCGCGACAGGAAAGGCCGTCGTCGACGGGAAGACGGTCAGCACGCAGACGAGCGTCGACTACCCGGCGCGCAGCTGCCGCTGAGACGGTGAGGGAGCGGGCGCCACGATCGCCCGCTCCCTCGTCGTCCCGCCCCCGACCGGCACTGCGCCGCCCTGCAGTGCTGCCACCTCAGAAGGACGACCGACGAGATGCACCACAGAGTGAGAACCAGGACCGTCCCGACCACCGGGCTCGTGCTGACGAAGGTCGTGCAGTCGCACCCCCTCACCGAGGAGAAGGACGACGGAGCGGCCGGGAGCGCAGCTGCCGTCGGAGGACACGACCTCCTGCTGATCAACGGCAACGCCCTCCCTCTCTCCTGAGTCCCCCTGAGCGGTACGGGTGGGTCCACGGCCCTGATCGCCCGACGATCCCGCCGAGCCGACCTCACCACCGGCTGCAGACGGGGTGGTGATCGGGCCGGATTCTGCTGTCCGGGCCGATCGCTGATGCGTGGAGCTCTCCTGAGGCGACTCCCGGACGCGCGCCGGCGGTGACCGGCCCAGCCCCTTCCTCCCGATGCAGCAGGAGACCGCCGTTCCCCAGGAGACACCCGTGATGCGCCTCGATCGATTCCTCGTGTCCCTCGCACGCCCTGCGCGGTGCACGAACCGCTGCGGAGCCTGCGGGCTCGACTGCAGCACCGACGTCTTCATCCTGATCGCGCTCGCGACCGGCGAGAACCGCGGCGAGTCCCGCCTCCGAGAGGTTCTCGACCACCGCTCCGGTGACCGTGTCGATGTCGTCGAGGTGCGCAAGCGCCTCCTCCGGCTCTCCCGCCGGGGTCTGGTGCTCCTCGAGAGAGGCAGGAGGACCCCGCTGCAGCGCATCGAGCGCTTCTCGATCACGCGCGACGGCCGGGCCTTCCTGGCGTCCCACGCCAGAGCACTGGACCTCCTCGCCGAGGAGATCCACGTCGCGCTGCTGTCCCGCTGACGAGCCGAGTGCCTGTGCGGGCGCACGCGGGACGTCTCCTGGTCGGCCGTCGTCGGACCGGTCGTGTCGGTGACGCTCCAGGTGGAGCGACTTCGACACGTGCGTCGCCTCCGACCGCGTCCCGAGCGCTCCGGGGCAGCACGAGGCATCGCCGACCGTCATGGGCGCCGCGCTCGCGACCGTGCTGCCGCGGCGCGAGGCGGTGGCGGCGCTCCTCGAGGACGCCGTCGCTGCTGCATCCTCAGCAGTGTGAGGCGGGCGGGGGACCCGCCTCACGCCGGAACGCGCCCTTCGTGCATCACCCCGGGCTGGAGAGCTGGATGATCTCGGAGATCACCGCGGCTCGAGTGTCGTCCGGTATCCGATCGCCTCCGAGGGAGTGGTGCGACCACAGGCCGTCAGCCGCAAGGCAGGCGATGAACTGGCGGAGAGTGATCGGATCGGTCGCGGTCTCCTCTGCGGAGGGCGTCCACCTTCGGCGCACCTCCGCTACCGGCGCTCGGAGAGCGGTGTCGCTGCCCGTGGCCTGGAGGAGTCCGATCTGCATGTGCGTCGACGGCGTCAGGGCGACGGTGACGTAGGCACTCACGCGCTCCGTCAAGGTGGCCTCGTCCGCGGTCTTCCCCGCGACGTCGATCAGCTGGGCTTCCCAGCCGGCCGCGACGTGCTCCTGGAGAGCATGGGCGAGATCGGCTCGATCGCGGAAGTGGTACATCATTCCACCGCGTGTCAGCCCAGCCTCTTCGGCAGTCGCTTCGAGCGTGACGCGAACAGAACCTTCCCTCGCCGCGACACGGACCGCTGCGTCGAGGATCCTAGTCCGGTTGTTGGGTCGCGTCGCGCGAGGAGACGTCCGAGGAGAAGGCAGGACCCCCTCACCGCTGGGCGGGTTCGGTTCCATGTCGTGATCGATTCCGCCGCTCCCTCGGTCCGAGTGAGCGGCTAGGGACGGCGGGTGCTGAGGCGCCCGGAGGGTGTCGACGCGTCACCGCACGAGCGGGTGCGACAGCGTCGGCCGCCAGTCTGCCATCCTCTCCTGCCGACGTCGGAAGGTGAGGCCCGACCCCCTCGGTGTCGAATCGTCCTGACGACGGACTGCACCCGGAGGGATGGCTGTCGCGATCGACGAATCAGGGAGAAACTGTACATTCATGAATGTTAAGTTGTGCTACCGTAGCGGTCTGCCCAGCTTCGGTGCTGCGGGCGGTCAGGTGCACTGTCGGTGCGTGATCCGAGGCTGAAAACCTCCAGTGACTTCGTTCCTCAGAAGCCTGGAGGTTTCTTCATGTCCAGAATCGCGGACAAGCCGAACGCCCGCTGGTGGGCGCTCGGCGTTCTCGCCATGACCCAGCTCGTCGTCGTCCTCGACACGATGATCGTCACCATCGCCCTGCCCCAAGCCCAAGCAGATCTGGGGATGAGCGACAGCCTGCGCCAGTGGGTCGTCACCGCCTACGCGCTCGCTTTCGGAGCACTTCTCCTTCTCGGCGGTCGGATCGCCGACTACGGGGGCCGGAAGCGCACCTTCATGGTGGGGATGACCGGTTTCGGAGCCGCCTCGCTCTGGGCCGGACTGGCTCAGAGCGGTATGGAGCTCGTCATCGCCCGCGGTGTCCAGGGCGCGTTCGCAGCGCTGCTCGCCCCCGCCGCACTCGCCATGCTCACCGTCACGTTCACCCACGGCAAGGAGCGCAATCTCGCCTTCGCCGTCTTCGGCACGGTCGCCGGATCCGGAGCCGCAATCGGCCTGATCCTGGGCGGCGTGCTCACCGAATTCACCGACTGGCGCTGGTGCCTCTTCGTCAACCTGGTCTTCGTCGCCTTCGGCCTCGTCGGCGGGGCTCTCGTGCTCCGCGAGAGCAAGGCGGAAGGAGACAACCGCTACGACGTCTGGGGAACCGTCACGGTGACCCTGGGACTGGGCGCGATCGTCTACGGGTTCACGCGGGCTGAGCACGGATGGGGCGCGATCGACACCGTCGCCTTCCTCGCACTCGGCATCGTCCTGCTGACCGTCTTCGTGCTCATCGAACGCAAGGTCGACCAGCCGTTGCTGCCCCTGCGCGTCATCCTGCGTCGTGTGCGAGGCGGCGCGATCCTGATCCAGGCCGCCAATGGCGCCGTGATGATCGGCGCCATCCTCTATCTCGCGTTCTACTTCCAGATCGTGCTCGGAATGGGACCGCTGATGGCAGGACTCGCGAACCTCGCCGTGACCGTCGCGATCATGGCGTTCTCGCCCGGCACCACGAAGATCCTCAACACGTTCGGCCCCCGACCCCTGATGATCGTCGGGCCGCTCGTCTCGGCAGCAGGGCTCTTCCTGCTCCTCGGCATCACCCCGGACGGAAACTACTTCCTCCAGGTCCTGCCCGCCCTGGTCGTGCTCGGAATCGGACTCTCCATGCTCTTCGTGCCCGTCCAGAACCTCGCCCTTCTCGGGGTCGAGAACGAGGACGCCGGAGTGGCCTCCGCCGTCGTCAACTCCGTCTTCCACATCGGCGGGTCCATCGGTCTCGCGGTGTTCACCGTGTTCTACGCGAGCACCGCGGACTCCGCCATCGCGTCCGGAACGGCCGAGCTCACCGCATTCACCGACGGCTACAAGGCCGTGTTCCTGGCCGCAGCAGTGACCATGGTCGCCGCCTCTCTCACCGGATTCCTCCTCATCCGAGGGAAGAAGGAAGATCTGAACCCCGCCTGGGACGAGGCGGAGGCCGCCCTCGTCCACTGAGACGATGCGGAAGGGGCGGGCCGGTTCGTGCAGCAGCGGCAGACCGGCTCGCCTCTTCCCGTCCGACTCACGACACCCCGTACGTCGCCGACCGACGACCTCCCCTCGATGGGGAGTCGTTCGTGGATCGCAACGGTCCGGTCGTCCGACGCGGCCGCGTCATCCGGTGGGTCCTCTCCCGCGATGCCGGCTGCACCGGCGAGATCATCGAGGGTCGCGACCCGGTCGCCCGGCACATCATCGCAGACCGGAACGACGACGCCCGGCCGCCCTCAGGTGAGGGGCGGCCGGGCGTCGTCGGTCGGAGGACCCGGTCAGGTCAGCCGCAGCGGAGCGCCGGGTAGGCGGCGCTCACGGGAGCGGAGGCGCTGCCGACGGTGGCGACCCCCTGGACGGTGCCGGCGGTGACCGAGGCGGCCCGCGTGGTCACGGCCAGCGAGGCGGTCCGGCCCGCGTCGATCTGCTGGGTCTTCGCGCCCCACAGGGTGTTCCAGCGGAGGTCGGCGGTCGACGCGGCCTTGTTGACAGTGGTCAGCGTGACCACCACCTTGCCCGCGACGCAGCGAGCCGCTGCAGTGGCGGTGACGGGCACAGCCGGCGCCTTCACGGTGATCGTCGCCGTGACGGTGCGGTTGGCCGAGGCCACCTCCTGCTCCTTCGAGAGCGAGAGGTCGAGCCGGCCGCTCGCGCGGATGTTCACGCCCTTGAACCAGGTGTTGCGGTCCGAATCGAACAGGCCGCCCGCGTTCTGCGGATCGGTCGCCGTGTGCGGGTCCGGGTAGGGGCGGGCGTGGTAGGCGAGGAGCAGGTTGCCCGACTCGTCCTCGACGAACGAGTTGTGCCCGGTGCCGGCCTGCTGGCGCGAGAAGTACTGCGTCTCGTCCGCGCCGAGGCGGCCCAGGTAGGTGTCCTCGGTGTCCAGCACGGGGAACGCGGTCTGCGTCCACGTCGCGGGGTTGAGGAGGTCGGCACTCGCGTCGGCCGTGAGCAGGCCGAGCGAGTAGTACTTGTCGACCGTTCCGCCCGAGTAGGTGAGGTACATGCGTCCTCCCTTGGACACGATGAACGGCGCCTCGACGACGCCCTGGTCGTTGCCCTCGGTGGTGTCGGACGGGGTCGGCGAGCGCTTGCCCGACTCCCACGGCTGGCTCTCGCCGTAGATGCGGGTGACCGCACCGGTCACCAGCGGGACGGTGCCCTTGGGCCCCATCGTCGCCTTGGCGAGGGAGAGCGTGTTGCCGTTGGGCAGGACCCAGTAGCCCTGGGTGGCGCCGTTCTCCTGGCGGTCGATGTAGCTGACGTCGAAGGCCGCGCCCTCGAGGACGACCGGCTCGCCCCACTTCGTCTGGTCGAGGAATCCGCCCTCGGCGATCGAGGCGTCGGTCCCGGTGTAGGGGATCAGGACGGTGTTGTCGCACCAGCCGCCCACAGGCGCGTAGCCCTTGTTCATGCCGGCGACGATCCACCAGGTGCCGTTGATCTTGTGGAACTCCTGCGCCCAGATGTATCCGCCCCAGCCGTAGAAGGTGTTCGGGTACTGGCTCTGGCGACCGGGCGTGCCGGCGTCGGGGTCGATCACGATCTGCTCGGGAGCGGAGTCGAGACCGGCGATGGTCTTCGAGCGCTTGAGGCCGATCTTGCGGTAGCTGGAGCTCTCCTCGATCGGGCCGAGCGAGTCCTGACCGTAGTGCGAGCCCGTGAGGTAGTAGTAGCCGTCGTCCTCGTTGAAGAAGACGTGCGGATCCGCGCGGGCCTCGTTGACCATCGCCTCGGGGTCCTGCTGGACGGAGCCGGTGACCCGGTAGGTCCCGGGACGCGAGGTGTCGACGGCGGTGGTCAGATCGTCCTGCCAGTCGACGTTGAGCGACTTGGTCGAGCCGTCGTTGTACTCCATCACGGCCTGCCCCGGGAGTGCTGCGGCGATCGCAGCGGATCCGGCGCCGGAGTCGACGGAGCCGCTGAGCGACTTCACACCGGTGTTCTTCAGGTCGACGTACTCGCGGTAGAACGTGCCGAACTCGGTCGAGGTCAGCGCCGTCTCGCCGGCCTGGCCCTGGGTGAACCAGGAGGGGAGACCCGAGCCCTGGACACCGGGGACGCGGGCGTCGGCGCGGGTGGTCGCTCCGGGAGCGGTGCCGGAGGCGAGGTCCGTGAACAGCGTCACGCGGCCCTCGGTGGTGAGCAGATCGGTCCAGAACAGCTTGTAGACGCCGAGGGCGGAGTCGAAGACGATCCGCGGGTCGGTCACGACCGAGCCCGGCGCGACCCGGAGGACGCGCTGGTCGCGGAACGTGCGGCCGTCGGCGGAGCTCCAGAGGTAGACGGAGTCCGTGGCGTTGTTCTGCGACGAGACCGCGCCGAGCGAGCCGTCCTTCGATCGGAACAGCAGAGGCGAGCCCATCTGGGCGTTCGGGCGCTGCGCCTGGTCGCCGTCCCTGAGGACGGAGAGGATCGACTGCGAGCGGTTCAGCGGCTCCCAGGCGGTCGCGCCGGCGGGCAGTGCGGCCGTGAAGAGCGAGTCCGCGCGACGGTCGTCGTTGTACGCCAGCGGGTCGTCCTTCACTCCGTTCGTCGTGGTGACGGTCTTGACGGAGGTGGCGATGCGCCCGCCGGGAACGGCGAGGGTGCTGTCCCACGCGTAGGTCTGCCCGGCGACGGCTGCCTGGAGGCGGACGGCGACGGGAGCGGTGAGGCCCGAGAGGTTCACGGCGCCGGTGGAGGAGACGCGCGCGGCGCCGGCTCCGGAGGCGGTCCACGTCACGGTGTTCCCGAGGACCTGCGCGGGCAGGTCGCCGAGCACGGTCGTGGGGACGTCGAGGGCGGCGCGCAGGTCGGTTGCCACGGGACTGCTCGTCGCGCCCAGCTCGGCCCCGGTCAGGGCACGGTCGTAGACGCGCAGATTGTCGAGGAGTCCGGTGAAGTACTCCCCGCCGCCCCAGTTGGCCTTGCCGATCTGCAGGACTCCGCCGGTCGATCCGAGGACCGTCGCGAGCGAGGGGCCGGCCGTCGTGACGGCCACGGGCTTCGCGTCGACGTAGAGGCGGGCGGTGCCGCCGCTCAGCACGAGATCGACGTGCTTCCACTCCGTGCTGCTCGGGCCGGTGAGGTTGCCCGAGGAGTCGCGGGCGCCGCTGTTGGCGTAGCGCTCGACGGTGAGGCCGTTCGTCCTGTCGAGGACGCCGACGTACTTCTCCTGGGCGTAGTCCTGGGTCGCGGCCGAGCGAGCGGCGAAGACCGACCAGCCGACGTTGTCCGCGGCGGCGGGCTTGGAGTCGTACGACAGAGTGACGGAGTCGCGACCCTTCAGCAGCGGCTGCCCGTCGGTCGCGGTGAGGTCGAGCCAGAACGAGGACGACAGCGAGACGGCGCTGCCCTGCCCGGTGCGCCCGGCGACGAGGGTCGGCGTCCCCTTCACGGCGGCGCGGGTCGACCTGTCGGTGAAGGCGCCTCCGCTCGGGGCGGTGTCGAAGGTGAAGTCCGCGAGCAGGCTCTGCGCGGGAGTGGTCGCCGCTGTCGCGGCGACGGCGACCGGCACGGCGGCGCCGGCGGCGAGGGCGATCGTCGCGGAGGCGGCGAGGGTGGCGGCGAGCAGGCGCGAGCGCCTGCCTCCGCCCGGGGGTCGTGACGTCATCGTCGACGTGTCCTCTCGGGTTCTGCAGCGAACCGGTGGGCGGACGGGGGATCCCGCCTGCGGTGTGGTCTCCGCACGGTACCGGCGATTGTTCACGGTAACAAGAGAGCACGACCATCAGTTGCGAAACTCCCACACCCGTCGGACAGCTCGGGCGAGCAGAACGCCGCACCGGGCGGGCCGGCAGCCTCTGCGCCCGCCCCGCCCGGTCAGTGCCCGCGCGCGATCCACTCCTCGCGGTGCGGCGCCTCCGCTCCGATCGTGGTCGAGTCGCCGTGGCCGGTCCGGACGACCGTCGCGGCGGGCAGCGTCAGCAGGCGCTCCGTGATCGAGTCGATGATCGTCGGGAAGTCGCTGTAGGAGCGGCCGGTGGCTCCCGGCCCGCCCTGGAAGAGCGTGTCGCCGGTGAACACCGTGCCGAGCGCCTCGGCGACGAAGCAGACGGCGCCGGGGGTGTGGCCCGGGGTGTGCCGCACCTCGAGCTCGACGCCGGCGACGGGCACGATCCGCCCGTCGACCAGGGCGCCGCTCGGGGCCGTGCCGGGGTGCACGGCGTCCCACAGCATCCGGTCGGCCTCGTGGAGCAGCACCGGGGCGCCGGTCGCAGCGCGGACTCCCTCGACCGCGTCGAGGTGGTCGTCGTGCCCGTGGGTCAGCAGCACGGCGAGGAGCCGGCGCTCGCCGACGGCCGCGAGGATCGCGTCCGCGTCATGGGCCGCGTCGATGACGACGCACTCGGAGTCGTCGCCGACGATCCAGACGTTGTTGTCGACGTCCCAGGTGCCGCCGTCGAGGCTGAAGGTGCCGCTCGTGACGAGCTGCTCGATCCGCGCGCCCATCAGAGCACCACCACCGAGCGGAGCACGTCGCCGCCGGCCATCGTGGCGAAGGCCTCCTCGATGTCCTCGATCCCGATCCGCTCGCTCACGAACTCGTCCAGGGGCAGTCGGCCCTGGAGGTAGAGGCCGGTCAGCATCGGGAAGTCCCTCTCCGGCAGGCAGTCGCCGTACCAGCTCGACTTCAGCGAGCCGCCGCGGCCGAAGACGTCGAGCAGGGGGATCTCGAGCGTCATCTCGGGAGTCGGGACCCCGACCAGCACCACGGTCCCGGCGAGATCGCGGGCGTAGAACGCCTGGCGCCAGGTCTCGGGGCGGCCCACGGCGTCGATGACGACGTCCGCTCCGAAGCCGTTCGTCAGGGCCTGCACCGCCGCGACGACGCCCGCCTCGTCGAGGCCGCTGGAGTCGATGACGTGCGTGGCGCCGAGCTTCTCGGCCGCGACCAGCTTCTTGGGGTCCCGGTCGATCGCGATGACCGTGCCGGCGCCCGCGAGAGCGGCGCCGACCACGGCGGCCGTGCCGACTCCTCCGCAGCCGATGACCGCGACGGAGTCGCCGCGCGTCACGTTCCCGGTGTTCATCGCCGCGCCGAGGCCGGCCATGATCCCGCAGCCGAGCAGGCCCACCGCGGCGGGGTCCGCCTCCGGATCGACCTTCGTGCACTGCTTCGCGTGCACGAGGGTCTTCTCGGCGAAGGCGCCGATCCCGAGGGCGGGGCTGAGCTCGGTGCCGTCCTCCAGGGTCATCCGCTGCGTCGCGTTGAAGGTGTCGAAGCAGTACCAGGGCTCGGCCCGGGTGCAGGCCCGGCACTCGCCGCAGACCGCGCGCCAGTTGAGGACCACGAAGTCGCCGACCGCGACGTGGGTGACTCCCTCTCCGATCGCGCTGACCCGTCCGGCCGCCTCGTGACCGAGGAGGAAGGGGAAGTCGTCGCTGATCCCGCCCTCGCGGTAGTGGAAGTCGGTGTGGCAGACACCGCAGGTCTCGATGTCGACCACGGCCTCGCCCGGGCCCGGGTCGGGGACGACGATGTCGACGAGCTCCACGGGAGCGCCCTTCGACCGGGCGATGACGCCGCGCACAGTGGTGGGCATGGGGGCTCCTTCGACGGGGGCGTGCAGGTCCGCTCCACAGTAACGACCGCGGGATGCGGGTGCGCCGGGTGGACGCGGGCGCTCCCGCCCTCTCCGGTGCCGGGCCGCCCGCCTCGCGGACCGCGACCCTGACAGTCGGTAGGGTGCGGGCCATGCGCACTCTGTACCCCGAGATCGAGCCCCACGACTCCGGCATGCTCGACGTCGGCGACGGCCACTCGCTCTACTGGGAGGTCTCGGGCAACCCCGAGGGCAAGCCCGTCGTGTTCCTGCACGGCGGCCCCGGAGCCGGCACCTCGCCCGCCCACCGCCGGCTGTTCGACCCCGAGAAGTACCGCATCGTGCTGTTCGACCAGCGGATGTGCGGCCGCTCCACCCCGCACGCCGGCGAGCCGGAGGCCGACCTCTCGACCAACACCACCTGGTACCTCGTCGCCGACATCGAGCGCCTCCGCGAGCACCTCGGCGTCGAGCGCTGGCTCGTGCTCGGCGGCTCCTGGGGCTCGACCCTCGCCCTCGCCTACGCCGAGACCCACCCCGAGCGGGTCAGCGAGATCGTCCTCCGCGGGATCTTCACCCTCCGCCGCGCCGAGCTCGAGTGGTTCTACGAGGGAGGCGCCGCCGCGGTCTACCCGGACCTCTGGGAGGGCTACACCTCCGTCGTCCCGGCCGGCGAGCGGGGCAGCCTCATCGAGGCGTACTACCGCCTGCTCCACGACGCGGACCCCGCCGTGCACGGCCCCGCCGGCGTCGCCTGGACCACCTGGGAGGCGTCGACCATCACCCTCCTGCAGAAGCCGGAGCTGATCGCGGACTGGTCCGATCCCGTCTTCGCGCTCGCCTTCGCCCGCATCGAGAACCACTTCTTCGTGCACAGGGGCTGGCTGGAGGAGGGGCAGCTGATCCGCGACGCCGGCGTCCTCCGCGACATCCCGGCCGTCATCGTGCAGGGCCGCTACGACATGTGCACCCCGGCCTTCACCGCCTGGGACCTGCACCGGGCCTGGCCCGAGGCCGACTTCCGGATGATCGCCGACGCGGGCCACGCCTTCGACGAGCCGGGGATCCTCGACGCGCTGATCGAGGCGACGGACCGCTTCGCGTCCTGACGCGCGGGGCGGTCCGCGCCTCGCGGCCGGGATGCCCGGGCGCCCGTGCCTGAGCGTCCCGCGCCCGGTGACGTCGTGTCCCGGGAGCGGGTCTACCCTGATCAGATGCGCGCGGACGACGCCTCCGGGATGGAGGACTGGCCCACCGGCCGGCTGCTCTCCACCGCCTCCCGGATGGTCGAGCACGCCTGGCACGGCGCCCTCGCCGAGATCGGCCTCACCCACGCCGGCCTGATCGTGCTGCACCTCCTGCAGGCGGGTCCCGTCGCGCAGAAGGAGCTGGCCGCCGCGGCCCACGTCGAGGTGCAGACCATGTCGCGCACCATCGAGCGCCTCGAGCGCGAGGGCCACGTCTCGCGCACCACGGATCCGTCGGACCGCCGCCGGCAGCTCGTCGCGCTCACCGACGTGGGCAGCGAGGCCTGGCGCCGGGCGCACCGCCTCGAGGTCGACATGTTCCCGGGCTCGCTCGAGCACGGCCCCCTGCGCGAGGCGCTGCTCGAGATCATCCGCTCGGCCAGCGAGTCGCGCTGGGGCTGACCGCAAGCCCGAGCGGAGCCCGTCCGCGGAGCGCTAGCTTCGTCGGCATGACCTTCAACGACGACTCCCAGCTCAGCGGCGGCAAGGTCCGCCGCCGCGGCCGCACCACCGGCATCGCCGTCGGCGGAGGCGCGGTGGGCGTGGTCGTGCTCGCGCTGCTCTCGCAGCTGCTCGGCGTGAACCTCTCGGGCCTCGGAGAGGTGTTCGGCGGAGGCGGGTCCTCGCCGGAGGGCGTCACCTCCACCGCGGTGGCCTGCGACAGCGGCGCCGACGCGAACACGCAGGTCGACTGCCGCCTCGAGGGTGCGGCGGAGTCGCTCGACCGCTACTGGGGCGAGCAGACGCCGACACTCGGAGTCGCCTACACGACCCCGACCGGCGTCGACCTGTTCGAGGACAGCACCACCACCGGCTGCGGGAGCGCGACCGCCGCGGTCGGCCCGTTCTACTGCCCGCCGGACCGGACGATCTACCTCGACACCGACTTCTTCGACGAGCTGCGCACCCGGTTCGACACCTCGGGCGGATCGCTCGCGCAGATGTACATCCTCGCCCACGAGTGGGGCCACCACATCCAGAACCTGACCGGCGCGATGGAGTCGGCGGACCGCTCCGGCACCGGCCCCGAGTCGGACTCGGTGCGCCTCGAGCTGCAGGCCGACTGCTTCGCCGGCGCCTGGGTGGGCGACGCCTCGACGGTGCCCGACGAGACCGGCACGCCCTACCTCAAGCCGGTGACGGCGCAGGAGTACCAGGACGCGCTCGGCGCCGCGGCCGCGGTCGGGGACGACCGCATCCAGGAGCAGGCGACCGGCACCGTCGATCCGGAGGGGTGGACGCACGGCTCGGCCGAGCAGCGCCAGCGCTGGTTCCAGGCCGGCTTCGAGGGCGACGCCACCAGCTGCGACACCTTCGCGGCCGCGCAGCTCTGACCGGGCGCCGCTGAGGGCTCCTCGCCGCTCGATGGGGACCCGCGCGGGTCAGGACACGGAGTCGGCCGGCTCCTCCATGTACCACTCGGTGAACGAGCGCGCCCGCCCGTCGGGGGCGAAGCGGATGACCCAGAGGTTCAGGTAGGTGCGGTCGCCGGGGTAGACGGTGCGCGCCTCCACCACGGCGGTCTCCTCCGTCAGTGCGACCAGGCCCCACGCGAACGTCGGGTCGGCCGGCTCCTCCTCCGCCAGCCACCACTCGACGATCGCGTCGCGCGGAGTGATCGCATCGCGGTGCGGCGCCGTGAAGTACTCGGCGTCCTCGGTGAACAGTGCGGCCACGTCTGCCGCGTCGTCCGTGGCCCAGGCCTTCTCGTAGCCGGCGATCCAGCTCTCGATGTCGATCATCCGCCCATCCTCGTCCTGCCCGACGCGCGCGGGAAGGAGGAGGAGGGAACAAAGCGGCGGCCCGAGCTGTTGAGCCCCGAGCCGGTGGAAAGCAGAGCCGAGCGATACGATCCCGCCGACGACGGCCCGCCCGCCGCCGCGGTCCGGGTGCGCGTCCGCCGCCGACACGAAGGACAGCCGTGCCCGACTCCGACAGACGCTCTCTGACCCGCTCGCCGGACCCGCGCCTCATCACCGCCGTCCTCGCCTTCGCGGGGATGAGCGCCTCCTTCATGCAGACGCTGGTCGTCCCGATCCAGTCCGAGCTGCCGACGCTGCTCGGCGCCGACCGCACCGAGACCGCGTGGGTGATCACCGCGACGCTGCTGAGCGCCTGCATCCTCACCCCGGTCTCGGGCCGCCTCGGCGACCTCTACGGCAAGCGGCGGATGGCCGTGGCCGCGCTGGTCGTGCTCGTGATCGGCTCGATCGTCTGCGCCTTCGCGGGTGACGTGTGGACGCTGGTCGTGGGCCGGGCCCTCCAGGGCGCAGTGATGGGCGTCATCCCGCTCGGCATCTCGATCCTCCGCGACACCCTCCACCGCGACCGGCTCCCCGGCGCGATCGCCCTGGTCAGCGCGACCCTCGGCATCGGCGGCGCGCTCGGCCTGCCGCTCAGCGCCCTCATCGCGCAGAACACCGACTGGCACGTCCTGTTCTGGATGTCCGCTGGCCTCGGCGTCCTCGACATCGTCCTCGTCCTCCTGGTCGTGCCGGTGTCGACTCTGCGCTCGCCGGGCACCTTCGACGTGGTCGGCACGATCGGCCTCGCCCTCGGACTGAGCGGCGTGCTGATCGCCGTCTCGCGCGGCAACGACTCCGGCTGGACCAGTCCCGCGATCCTGGGCTCCGGCCTCGGCGGCATCGCCGTCCTGCTCCTCTGGGGCTGGTACGAGCTGCGGCAGGAGAGCCCGCTCGTCGACCTCCGGGTGGCCGCCCGCCCCGCCGTGCTCTTCACCAACCTCGCCTCGGTGGCGGTCGGCTTCGCGTTCTTCGGCGCCCAGATCACGCTGCCGCAGCGCCTCGAGCTGCCGACCGCGTCGGGCGTCGGCTTCGGCCTGAGCCTGATCGTGGCGAGCCTCGTGCTCGCGCCCTCGGGCCTGGCGATGATGGCGACGTCCCCGCTCGCCGCCCGCCTCTCGGCGCAGTCCGGGCCGCGGCTCGTGCTGATCGCCGGCTCCGGGCTGATCGCGGTCTCGTACCTGCTGATCCTCCCGTTCGGCGGCGAGGTGTGGCAGATCCTGGTGATCAACGCCCTCATCGGGGTCGGCCTGGGCCTCGCCTACGCCGCGATGCCGACGCTCATCATGCACGCCGTCCCCGCCTCGGAGACCGCCGCCGCGAACGGGCTGAACTCGCTGATGCGCACGCTCGGCACGACGCTCTCCTCCGCCGTGACCGCGGGCGTGCTCGCGCAGCTGACCGTGTCCGTCGGCGACGTGCAGCTGCCGAGCTCGCAGGGCTTCGAGACCACGTTCGTGATCGGCGCGATCGGAGCGCTGGTCGCCGTCGCCCTCGGCCTGCTCATCCCGCGGGCGCCCCGCCCGGAGGCGCGACCCGCTCTGCCCTGACCGGACCGCGCGTCGTCGGCCGCGAGTGCTCCTCGCTGAAGAGACCTGGTCGCGGCCGGCGACGCGCGTCCGCTACTCGTCCTCGAGAAGCATCCGCTCGATCTGCAGCTCGCGCAGCCGCGTCGAGGCCTGCAGGTTCTCGCGCGCGGCGAGCACCAGGCGGCACAGCAGCACCAGCAGCACGATCGCGAGCACCGCGACGGCCGTCACGACGACTCCGTACAGCGCGGTCAGGACTCCCCAGGTCTGGATCATCCCTCGACGCTACGGAGCCGCACCCGCCCTCGCGTCCCCCGCCCGACGGAGTGCGCGGGGCGGGGCGAGCGGCCCGTGCAGGGGCAGCGGACGCGCAGAGCCCTGCCCGCAGGGGCTCAGCCCGCGAACGCCCCGCGGTACGCCCGCGCCGGGTGCGTCGCCGGCAGCTCGTCCGTCCCGAACAGCTTGCGGCGCAGCGTCCCCTCGGCGTACTCGGTCTGCGCGAGGCCCCGCTCCTGGAGCACCGGCATCACCCTGTCGACGAACTCCTCGTAGCTGCCGGGCAGGATCCAGTTGACGACGTTGATCCCGTCGATCCCCGCGTCGCGCCAGCCCGCCAGGTGGTCGGCGATCTGCTCCGGAGTGCCGACGACCCGTCCGCGCAGCTTCGCCGAGAGCCGGGCCAGGTCGCGGACGGTCGGCTCGCGGTCGGGGGAGGCGTCGCGGATCCACTGCAGGTGGCTCTGGCCGGCGTAGGTCTCGATCGCCGAGAGCGGCAGGTCGGGGTCGAGCTTCTCGCCCGTCGCCGGGTCGAAGCCGAGGTTCGAGTGCACGAGGAAGGCGTCGGAGGAGAGGTACTCGTCGATCTCGCGCTCAGCGCGGCGCGCCTCCTCCTCCGTGTCGCCGGTGATGAAGGAGAGCCCCAGGTAGAAGGAGGGCGCACCCGCTCCGCGACCGGCCGCCGCGGCGAGGGCCCGCGTGTCCTCGATCAGCTCGCGGGTCTTCTCCGGCGACCCCGAGAACACGAACTGCGCCTCCGCGTTCCGCGCGGCGAAGCGCCGGCCCGCGGGGGAGGAGCCGGCCTGGAAGAGCACGGGCGTGCGCTGGGGCGACGGAGCCGAGAGGTGCGGCCCCTGCACGCGGTAGCGCTTCCCGACGTGGTCGATGCGGTGGATGCGCGCCGGGTCGGCGAAGGAGCCGCTCTTGTCGCGCAGGAGCGCACCGTCGTCCCACGAGCCCTCCCACAGCTTGTAGACCACGTCGAGGTACTCCTGCGCCCAGGCGTAGCGCTCGTCGTGCTCCTCGAGCCGGTCGTAGCCGAAGTTGCGGGCCGCGCCGTCGAGGGCGCTCGTGACGATGTTCCAGGCGATCCGCCCCTTCGAGAGGTGGTCGAGGGTCGAGACCTTCCGGGCGAAGTCGAACGGATGCGACTGCAGCACCGAGCTCGTGAACGCGAAGCCGAGGTGCTCGGTGCTCACCGCCAGGGCCGAGAGCAGCACCGACGGGTCGTTGCTGGGCAGCTGCAGCCCCTCGCGGGCGTTGACGTCCCAGTCGCCGTCCGCCGGACCGTAGAGCCCCGCCACGTCGGCGAAGAACATCGCGTCGAAGCGGCCGCGCTCCAGCGTCCGGGCGAGGTCGATCCAGAGCTGCACGCCGTCGAACTCGTGCTGCCGGGCGTCGGGGTGGCGCCAGAGGCCGTGCTGGATGTGGGAGGCGGTGTTCATGACGAACGCGCAGAAGCGCAGCGGGCGGGGCTCGGTGATCACGCTCCCAGGCTAGGCCGGGTGCCTCCCACCGGTCTCGAACGACTCCGCGCGTAGGGTGTCCGACTGTGGAATCCCGCATCCCCGAACCCGCGCACGCCGTCCCTCCGCTGACGGACGCCGTCGCCGAGGCGCTCGACGCCACCACCGTCGCCGAGATCCGCGCTCTGCGCGACGACTTCGCGCGCTTCATGCTCCAGTACAAGTTCGGGATGGACGAGATCGTCACGAAGGTGTCGATCCTGCAGGAGGAGTTCCGCGAGC
This sequence comes from Rathayibacter sp. AY1E2, assembly GCF_002932325.1. Taxonomy (NCBI): domain Bacteria; kingdom Bacillati; phylum Actinomycetota; class Actinomycetes; order Micrococcales; family Microbacteriaceae; genus Rathayibacter; species Rathayibacter sp. AY1E2. The sequence continues at coordinate 55,809 of NZ_PSVO01000003.1, read as the reverse complement.
TGCAGGAGTACAACCCGATCGAGCACGTCACCAGCCGGCTCAAGTCGGCCGACAGCCTGATCGAGAAGATCGAGCGCAAGGGCTGCGAGACGACCTTCGAGGGCATCGCCGACGCGATCACCGACATCGCCGGCGTGCGGATCACCTGCAGCTTCGTCTCGGACGTCTACCGCGTCTTCGACCTGCTCACCTCGCAGTCCGACGTGACGGTGCTCGAGGTGAAGGACTACATCGCCGAGCCGAAGGAGAACGGCTACAAGAGCCTGCACGCGATCGTCGAGGTGCCGGTGTTCCTCTCCGGCGGATCGGTCGACGTCTGCGTCGAGGTGCAGTTCCGGACCATCGCGATGGACTTCTGGGCGAGCCTGGAGCACAAGATCTACTACAAGTACGACCGCCAGGTCCCGCAGGAGCTCCTCGACGGCCTCGCCGACGCGGCCCGCACCGCCGCCACCCTCGACGCCGACATGGAGCGCCTCCACCGCCAGGTCCGCGGCCCGCTGCCCGGGGCGCGCACCTACGACGTCTGACGGGCCGCCCCACGCCGCCGATCGGGCCGCTCCGACTCCTGCCGATCGAGCAGCCCGCGCAGCGGGCGTCTCGAGATCCCCCCCTTACGGAGTCAGCAGCGGCAGCAGCGCCAGCAGCAGCACCGCGGAGCCGTTCAGCGTCGCGTGCGAGACGATCGCCGCTCCGAGCCGCCCGGTGATCGTCGCGATCCAGCCGTGCGCGAGTCCCGCGGTGACCGTCGTCACGCCGAGCGTCACGATCGTCGCCGGGTTCACCATCTGGTGCCCGTGCAGCAGGGCGAAGACCGCCGTGGACGCCAGGATGCTGAACACCATCGCCCAGACGCGGCGGCCGCGGGTGGGCGGCGCCGACTCCGCGGAGCCCCGGAGCATCCGGTTCCGCACCGCGCGCATCACGACGCCGCGGCAGAGGACCTCCTCGACCAGCGGCGCGACGACGACGGGGATGAGGACCGAGCTCAGCACGAACCACAGCGGATCGGGGTCGATGTCGAGGTTCCCCTGCGCGTCCTGGAGGAGCGGAGCGAACGCGGCGAGCACGAACAGGATCACGACGCGCACCGCGATGCCGAGCCCGATCCCGATGGGCACGTCGATCCAGCGGAACCGCAGTCCGAAGTCGGCCGCCATCGTGCCCAGCCCGCGCAGCCGAGACGCCGCGAACGGGACGATCAGCGCGACGAGATAGCTCGCGAGCGCCCCCGCGAAGGCGAGTCCGGCGGAGTAGGGGAGCACGCCGGACCCGAACAGCAGGATGAGCACGGCCAGCGGCAGGACGATCCCGACGATCGTGAGCACGGCGGTCGGCAGGCCCCAGCGGACCCGAGGATCGGGCAGGTAGAGGAGGGAGGAGTAGGGCGCGTGGACCGAGGGGAGGGGCTCGACCGGCCACGAGGGCGCCGCAGCGGAGTCGGGCGCGAGCGTCGCGGGATCGGGCGGCGGGAAGGCGTCGGGTTGCATGGCCGGGCCAGCCTACGCAGACCGCCTGGACGGGATCCGGGCTGCAGTCACTGCTCGGCGCGGGCCGGAACGGGAGGGATGTGCGGCGGATCGCGGCGGCGGGAACCTCCGGGTACGAAGAAACCCCCGCCATGTAGAAGCTAGGCGAGGGTTCCAGTGGCTCCGACGGGCGTCGATCCCGTGACCTCACGATTTTCAGTCGTGCGCTCTACCAACTGAGCTACAGAGCCGTTGCGACGTGATGTCGCTGGAGAGGTGATCTCCTGAAAAAGGCCCTTCCTCTCGGAAGGGCCTCTTTGCGACCCTGACGGGACTTGAACCCGCGACCTCCGCCGTGACAGGGCGGCACGCTAACCAACTGCGCTACAGGGCCTCGTTGCGAAGACAAGCATACTGCCTTCGAGGCTGTTCTATTTTCACGCCCCGACCCTCTCGAGCCGGCGCACTTTCCGGTGGTGCTGGTACTTCTGGTGGTGCTGGTAGTACCGACCCATCCGTGACCCCAACGGGATTCGAACCCGTGCTGCCGCCGTGAAAGGGCGGTGTCCTAGGCCACTAAACGATGGGGCCGGAGACTCGCGGGGCGACCCTGCGGCCGACCCCCCATGACTACCGACACGCAAGCATAGGGGGCCACGGCGCAGGATGCAAAATCGACGGTTCCGCAGGCGCCGTGCACCCCGTCCGGGGTTGACCCGGGTCTAGGAGATCGGGCAGGGCCGCGGTTAGGGTGGGGCGGAATCGCTCTTCCCCCCACCCGCGCGCCGGAGCCGCACCGCCGCGGAGGGAGGGCCCCCTATCCCCGAGGTCCCATGCCCCACTCCCTGCGCCGTCCGCGTCCCGCCCGCCTCCCCGGCGCGCCGCGACTCGGGCGACTCCGAGGTGCTGCCCTGGCCTCCGCCGTCGTCGCGCTCGTCGCCGGCCTGCTCGTCGCCACTCCCGCCCAGGCGGTCGAGTACCCGTCGTGGGCCGACGTCGAGGCGGCGAAGGGCGACACCGCCGCCGCCGCCGCTCAGGTCGACCGGATCACGTCCCTGATCGGCGACCTCCAGAGCGAGGTCGCCTCCGCCCAGCAGCTCGCGCAGCAGCGCGGCGACGAGCACTTCGCCGCTCAGCAGGCGTTCGACGAGGCCTCGGACCAGTCGAAGAAGCTCGAGGACCGGGCCGCCGCCAGCGCCGAGGAGGCCGACAAGGCCTCGCAGCAGGCGGGCCTGCTCGCCGCGCAGCTCTACCGCAGCACCGGCACCGACCTGTCCGTCAACATCTTCCTCGACCAGAAGGCCGGCCAGGCCGACCAGCTGCTGTCGAAGATCGGGAGCATGACCAAGCTGGTCGAGCGCTCCTCCGCGATCTACGAGCAGGCCAGCACCGCCCGCAACACCGCGTCCTCCCTCGCCGACCAGGCCGAGGTCGCGCAGACGGAGCGCGAGCGCCTCCGCGTCGCCGCCGAGCAGAAGCTGGCCGAGGCGACCGCCGCCCAGGAGGCGTCCGAGGCCGCGCTCGCCGAGCAGCAGGAGCAGAGCGTCGTGCTCGAGCAGCAGCTCGCCGCGCTCCGCGACACCGAGTCGAAGACCGTGGCCGAGTACGAGGCCGGCGTCGCCGCCCGCGAGGCCGAGCGCCTCCGGAAGCTCGCCGAGGAGGAGGCCGCCCGCCAGGCCGCCGCCCAGGCCGAGGCCGCGCGCCGCGAGGCCGCCCGGGCCGCGGCCGCGTCCAGCGGCGGCAGCGGCGGCGGTGGCGGCGGGTACGTCGCCCCCTCGGGCGGCGGCGGCTCCAGCGCCGTCAGCGACTCCGGCTGGGTCCGCCCTGCCGGGGGCCGCATCACCGGCACCTTCGGCCCGCGCGACAGCATCTCGACCGGCGGAGGATCCTCCGGCTCGTACCACCGCGGCACCGACCTCGCGGGCGGCTGCGGCATCCCGATCTTCGCGGCGCACAGCGGCACCGTCTCCTACGCGGGCCCCAACGGCACCTACGGCAACTGGGTGCTGATCGACCACGGCAGCGGCATCAGCACCGGCTACGCCCACATCATGTCCGGCGGGATCTACGTCCGCGTCGGCCAGCAGGTCCAGGCGGGCGAGCAGATCGCCGCCGTCGGCTCGACCGGCGCCTCCACCGGCTGCCACCTGCACTTCGAGACCCGCGTCAACGGCTCCGCCGTCGACGCCCAACCTTTCATGGCCCAACGAGGAGTCACCCTTGGCTGACGCACAGACGACCGCACGCACCTTCACCCCGGCACCCCGGGAGCGCGCCTGGAAGGGCCGCCTCCCGCTCGTCATCTCCGCCGCCTTCGCGGTCACGGCGGTCACCGCGTCCCTCGGCATCACCCCGGCCCTCGCCGACGACGCGAAGTACCCCTCGTGGGACGACGTGCAGAACGCCAAGAAGGACGAGGCGAGCAAGCAGGCCGAGATCGACTCGATCACCGGCCTCATCGCGAGCCTGCAGACCGCGGTCGACGAGAAGTCGATCACCGCGATGAAGAAGGCCGAGGCCTGGCGCCAGGCCAAGGAGGCGCTCGACGCCGCTGCGAAGGCCGTCGCCGACCTCGAGGAGAAGGCGACCACCGCCTCCGCCAAGGCCCAGACCTCGAAGATGCGCGCCGGCCTGCTGGCCGCGCACCTCTCTCGCGCCGCCGGTGGCGACCTCTCCGCCAGCCTCGTGGCCAAGGGCAAGGACGCGGGCGACCTGCTCTACCAGCTCGGCGCGATGTCGCAGCTCTCGGAGCAGTCGCAGAAGGTCTACGCCGACGCCCTCGCCGACAAGCAGAACGCGGAGTCGCTCGGCGACCAGGCCGACCTCGCCGTCACCGAGCACCAGGCGCTCTCGGACGAGGCCGACGCCGCCCGCAAGGACGCCGACGCCGCCGCCGAGTCGGCCCGCGCGTCGCTCTCGGCGCAGGAGGAGAAGTCGCAGGAGCTGGTCGCCCAGCTCGCGCTGCTGAAGGACTCCTCGGTCGAGGCCGAGACCCAGTACCTCGCGGGCGAGCAGAAGCGCCAGGCCGACGAGGCCGCCGCTCAGGCGCAGGCCGAGGCGGAGGCCGCCGCTCAGGCGCAGTCCACCGCCCGCTCCGCCCAGCAGCAGTCCTCGGCGCAGGCCGACGCCGCCGCCCCGTCGCGTCAGACCGCGTCCCTCCCGCAGCCCGCCGCTCCGCAGCCCGCGCAGCAGCAGCCGGCTCCGGCTCCGGCCCAGCCCGCTGCTCAGCCGATCGCCCAGCCGGCGGCTCAGCCGCTCCCGCAGCCGGTCACCGCTCCGGTCCTGGTGCCGACCAGCGGCGCCGTCGAGAACGCGATCTCGTACGCGATGGCGCAGCTCGGCGAGGAGTACGTCCTCGGCGGCATGGGTCCGGACCAGTGGGACTGCTCGGGCCTCACCAAGGCCTCGTACGCGTCCTCGGGCATCTACATCGGCACCCACTCGGCGACGAACCAGTACAACACGATGGCCGGCGCCGGCAAGCTCGTCCCCTACAGCCAGCGCCAGCGCGGCGACCTGATCTTCTGGGGCGGCGGCGGGGACTACTACCACGTGGCCATCTACCTCGGGAACAACCAGATCATCGAGGCCGCCGACTACGGCAAGCCCGTGCGCATCTGGAACACCTGGGGCACGCCCGCCGGCATGGTCGGCCGCCCGGCCGCCTGAGCCGCGGCCGCACAGCACAACGAGAGAACCCCCTCCTGTCGAGACGACGGGAGGGGGTTCCTTCGTTGATGCGAGGGGTCAGTGACCCTCTTCGGCCAGCTTCTTGATGCCGTCCTGGACGATCTGCTCCGCCTCGGCGGCGTCGCCCCACGCGTCGACCTTGACCCACTTGCCGGGCTCGAGGTCCTTGTAGCGCTCGAAGAAGTGCTTGATCTCGTTCTTCGTCTGCTCCGGGACGTCGCCGATGTCCTGGATGTGCTGCCAGCGCGGGTCCTTCGCGGGGACCACGATCACCTTCGCGTCGGAGCCGGCCTCGTCGCTCATGTTGAGCACGCCGACCGGGCGGACGGAGACGCCCACGCCCGGGAAGACCGGGTACTCGAGCAGCACCAGCGCGTCGACGGGGTCGCCGTCGAGGCCGAGGGTGTTCTCGAAGTACCCGTAGTCCGTCGGGTAGACGAAGGAGGTGAAGAGCACGCGGTCGAGGTAGACGCGACCGGTCTCGTGGTCGACCTCGTACTTGTTGCGGCTCCCCTTGGGGATCTCGACGACGACGTCGTATGCGGCCATGCTCTCTCCTTGAGTCGGTGGCGCCGTGAGCGGCGCATCGGCGGACGGATCGGCCTCCGGAACGCTCGCGCGGGTGCGCGCGCGGGAGGGGCGGATCGCTGGCATTACGTTACTTGATGTGCCCGATCGCCCCCGCCTGACCCCCGCCGTCGCCGATCTGCGGCGGGCGGTGCGCGAGAGCCTCGACGGGCTCGACCCCGGAGCGCTCGTGCTGGTCGCGCTGAGCGGGGGAGCGGACTCGCTCGCGCTCGCGGCGGCGGTCGCCTTCGAGGCCCCGCGGGGCGGGAGGCGGGCCGGCGCGGTGATCGTCGACCACGGGCTGCAGGAGGCGTCGGCGGAGGTCGCGCGGCGGGCCGCGGAGCAGGCGCACGGGCTGGGGCTCGCGCCGGTGCTGCGCGAGGTGGTGACGGTGTCCGCCGAGGGCGGTCCGGAGGCGGCCGCCCGCAGCGCGCGCTACCGCGCCTTCGACGACGCGCTGACCGCGACGGGCGCCGCCGCGATCCTCCTGGGCCACACCCTCGACGACCAGGCCGAGACGGTGCTGCTGGGCCTGGCACGAGGGGCCGGTGCGGCCTCGCTGCACGGGATGGCGCCGGTCAGCGGACCGCTGCGTCGGCCGATTCTGGGCCTGCGGCGCGAGACGACCCGCCTCGCCTGCTCCGACCAGGGGCTCGTGCCGTGGGACGACCCGCACAACGACGACCCCCGCTACTCGCGGGTCCGGGTGCGGAACCGCGTGCTGCCCGTGCTGGAGGACGAGCTGGGGCCGGGAGTGGCGCAGGCTCTGGCGCGCACCGCCGAGCAGCTGCGGGAGGACGGGGACGCGCTCGACGCGCTCGCCCTCGACTGGGCGCTCGAGCTGGTGGGCCAGGACGAGGCGGGGCACGTCACGGTCGACGCGCGCGGGCTCGCGGCGGACCCGCCGGCGCTGCGGCAGCGGATCATCCGCCTGGTCGTGGCGAACGAGTTCGGAGTCGCGCTCTCGCGCTCGCAGACGCTGGCGGTCGCCGCGCTGGTCACCGACTGGCACGGCCAGAAGGGCGTCGACCTCCCCGGCGTCCTCGCCACCCGCCGCGGCACCACCCTCGTCTTCGCACCCGCCTCCTCCTGACCCCGTTTCCGCGAGGCCGGTCCCCGCGGGGCGCCCGACCCCTCCACGCGAGATGCCGCTCCGGAACGCGACTCGCCGGCGGAGGTGTACCGGAGCGGAGTCTCGCGGAGGGGAGACGGGGGCCGGTCACCCGTAGAGTGGCCGGGTGGAAGCAGCCGACATCGCCGACGACATCACCGAGGTCCTCTACACCGAGGCCGAGATCCACGAGCGGATCCGCGACCTGGCCCGCGCCATCGAGCGCGACTACGCGGGCGAGAACCTGCTCATCGTCGGGGTGCTGCGCGGCGCCGTGATGGTGATGGCCGATCTGGCCCGCGAGCTCAAGCTCGACATCGTCATGGACTGGATGGCCGTCTCGTCCTACGGGAGCGGCACCAAGTCGTCCGGCGTGGTGCGGATCCTGAAGGACCTCGACTCCGACATCACGAACCGCAAGGTGCTGATCGTCGAGGACATCATCGACTCCGGCCTCACGCTCTCGTGGCTGCAGGGCAACCTCCGCAGCCGCGGCGCCGAGTCCGTCGAGATCTGCGCGCTGTTCCGCAAGCCCGCGGCCGCCAAGGTCGAGGTCGACGTGGCCTATGTCGGCTTCGACATCCCGAACGAGTTCGTGATCGGGTACGGGCTCGACTACGCCGAGCGCTACCGCAACCTCCGCGATGTCGCCGTCCTCGCCCCGCACGTCTACGAGTAGCCCCGCGGACACCGCGCAGGAGAGCCTCGAGCGGCTCTTCGCGGTGCCGCTGCTGGGCTATCACATGAGCTACCCGACCTCGCTGCGGGCCGACCTCGAGTTCAACTACTGGTGGCTCGCGCACGCGATCGACGCGGCCGTCGACGCCTTCGAGCGCACGGGCGACGAGGCGCACCTGGAGCGGGCCCGGCGGATCCATCGCGCGATCCGCCTCCGCAACGGCGGGCGCCTGGTCAACGGCTACTTCGACGACATGATGTGGTTCGGTGGCGCGCTCGCCCGCCTCGGGGAGGCCTCGGGCGACCCGCGCTTCCTCGACCGGGCCGACCGCCTGTGGCGCTTCGCCGTCGCGAAGGGCTGGAACCTCCGCCACGGGGCGAGCCTCGCCTGGCGCCGCCGGCAGCTGGACTACAAGAACGCGCCCGCGAACGGCCCGTTCGCGATCCTCGGCGCGCGCCTGGAGCGGCTGCGGCCCGACGGCCGGGAGGAGCTCTCGCGCGCCGCCCTCGACTGGATGCACGTGCGCCTCCGCGACGACGACACCGGCTTCGTCGCAGACGGCATCGGCCGCGAAGGAGGCTCCGCGCGCGACGACTGGGCCTTCAGCTACAACCACGCCGTCTACATCGGCGCGGCGCTCGCCCTGCACCGCCTGCGGCCCGACCCCCGCCTGGTGGCCCACGCCTCCCGCACGGCCGAGGACCTGCTGGACCGGCTCGCCCCCGACGGCGTCTTCGTCGACCAGGGATCGGGGGACGGTGCCCTGTTCGGCGGCATCGCCTACCGGCACCTCGTCGACCTCGCCACGACGAGCGGAGTCGCGCCCGCGGTGGCGGCTCGCGTCCGCGGTTTCGTCACCGGCAGCGTCGCCGCGCTGCAGAGCTCGAGCGTCCGCCGCGGCGTGCTGCTGGCCGGGCCCCGCTGGGACGCGCCTCCGTCGCTGCCCGCCACGCTCTCGGCCGAGATCGGCGCCGTGCTCGCGCTGGAGGCGTCAGCGCGACTGGACCGGTCGCCGGTGCCGTCAGACTGACGGGGTGAAGGCACCCGAGAAGCGCACCGTCGCCGTCGTGATCAACCCGAGCAAGTTCGACGACGTCGGCGCCGCGGAGGACCTGGTCGCGACGATCGCGCGCCGCCACGGCTGGAACGAGCCGCTCTGGTTCGAGACCAGCCCGGGCGACTCCGGTGCCGCCGCGGCCCGCGCCGCACTCGAGGCGGGCCCGGACCTGGTCTGCTCGATGGGAGGCGACGGCACCGTCCGCGCCGTCGCCACGGTGCTGCGGGGGACCGGCGTCCCCTACGGCCTGCTGCCCAGCGGCACGGGCAACCTCCTCGCGCGGAACCTCGGGATCCCGCTCGGCTCGCTGCCCGAGGCGGTCGAGATCGCCCTGCTCGGGCAGGACCGCGCCATCGACGTGGGCACGGCCGCGTTCGACGACGGCGAGGATCGGGTGTTCATGGTGATGGGCGGGGTGGGCCTGGACGCCGAGATCATGGACAAGACGGACGAGGAGCTGAAGAAGCGGGTGGGCTGGGGCGCCTACTTCGCGGCGGGGGCGCCGGCGATGTTCAAGGCCGGATTCGAGGTGACCCTCACGATCGACGGCGCGGAGGAGCCTCCGCAGCGCTGCTTCATGGTGCTGGCCTGCAACTGCAGCTCCGTGGTGGCGAACATCGAGCTGGCCGCGGGCGCGGTGCTCGACGACGGCGACCTGGAGCTGGTGCTGCTGCGTCGGCGCTTCGGCCTCGCGCTGGATGTCGCGACCGGCAACCGCAACGGGCTCGCCTCCCTCCGGCAGTGGCCCGGCCGCGAGTTCTCGTTCGAGCTCGACCAGCCGGTGCTCGCCGAGCTGGACGGCGATCCGGTCGGCCGCACCCGCTCCGGGCGCTTCGGCGTGGATCCGGGCGCCCTCCTCGTGCGCCTGCCGGTGCCGACGCCGCGGAGCCCGGGACTGACTCCGCACGACTCGGTGATCGTCGACACGTCCGCCATCGCGACGCTGCTCCCGGAGCCGCCCTCCTCCTGATGCTTGCGCGCTCTTCTTTACGGTTGTAAGTTATCTGACGGACGTAAAGAAGGCGCTCCTCGCGCCGGGAAGAAGGACCCCGTGACCGATCCGCGGCTCACCCGCTCGCGCGAGCTCCTGCTCACCGCGATCACGAGTGCCCTCGACCGCCCGGGCGACGACCAGCCCTCCATCACGGAGCTCTGCGGCGCCGCGGGCGTCAGCCGCCCCACGTTCTACCAGCACTTCGGCGACGTCCCGTCCCTCATCGAGGCCGCCGCGGTGGAGCGGATGCACGCGCTGTTCGGTGACGTCGCTCCCGGCACCGCCCCCGCCGACTGGGAGGGCGCGGTCCCCCGCATCGTCCGCGGGCTCCTCGAGGGCCTGCTCGTGCACGCCGACTTCTACCGCCGCGTGCTGAGCGGAGGCACGGCCCGCGCCGTGCAGGAGTCGGTCGTCGCGTTCCTCGCGCAGCGGCTCCTCGCCTTCTCGCCCCTCGCCGAGCGCGGATCGGGCGGCGGCGACCACGCCCGCGTCGAGCGCTTCGCCGTCCTCCTCGCCGCCGGTACCACCTGGCTGGTCGTCGGCTGGCTCCTCGACGGCGACGCCCGCCGTCCCGTGGCCTCGGCCTCCGCCGACATCGCCGAGCTCCTCGTCACCGGAGTCGCCTCGCCGCGGCTCGCCGCCCTGCACTCCACGAAGTAGAAGGACCATGACCACCTCCCCGCTCCGCCGCGCCCTGCGCGCCGTGAACCCGCGCCTCGTCGTCGTCTTCGCCGCGATCGCGCTCATCCCGCTGATCTACTCGGGACTGCTGACCTCGGCCAACCTCGATCCCACGCACCACCTCGACGCGGTGCCCGCCGCGATCGTCAACGAGGACACCGGCGCGACCGCCTCGGACGGGTCCGCGCTCGCCCTCGGCGACGACCTGACCGAGCAGCTCACCACCGACACGTCCGGCTCGGACTTCGCCTGGACGGCGACCGGTGCCGACGAGGCGTCCCGCGAGCTCGCCTCCGGCGACGTCCTCGCCGTCCTGACGGTGCCGGCCGGCTTCTCGGCCGACGTCGCCTCGGTCGGCGGCGACGACCCCGCCGCGGCCGTGCAGGCGAAGCTGTCGATCGAGACGAACGACGCGGCCAACCTGATCGTCGGCAACATCGCCTCCACCATCGGCACCACCGTGACGAAGACGCTGGAGGAGAAGGTCGGCGCGACCTACCTCGAGAACGTCTACCTCGGCTTCACCGACGTGCACTCGAGCCTCGAGCAGGCGGCCGACGGCGCCGCTCAGCTGGCGGACGGCGCCGGGACCGCCGCGTCCGGCTCCTCCGAGCTGGTCGTCGGGCTCGCGCAGCTGCAGGACGGCACCGCGCAGCTGGCGACCGGCGCCGACTCCCTCCGCTCGGGCGCGGGGAGCGCGGCCTCCGGAGCGTCCGACCTCTCGTCGGGACTCCAGCGGATCGCGAGCGGGACCGGTCAGCTGCCCGACCAGGCGGCGGCGCTCGACACGGGAGCCCGCACGGTCGCCGACGGCGCCCAGCAGCTCGACGGCGGAGCGGCGTCGCTCGCCTCGGGCGCCGCCGACCTCGCCGCGGGGACGTCGACCCTGAAGGACGGCGCGGCCTCGGCGGCGTCCGGCGCCGAGGCGCTGGCCACCGGGTCCGCCTCCCTCTCCGACGGAGCGGGGAAGGCCCTCGCAGGAGCCCAGCAGCTCGTGACCGGCGCGGGAGCGCTCGCGACCGCCACTCCGCAACTCGCCACCGGAGCGACCGGAGTCGACTCCGGCCTCGCCTCCCTGCTCTCTCGGTACGACTCGCTGTCCGACGCCCAGCGCGTGGCCGAGCTGACCGCCCTCGAGCAGGGTGCGGCCGCTCTCGCGGGCGGAGCCGCCTCGGCGGACGCGGGCGCGCAGACGCTCGCCTCCGGTGCGACCGCGCTCGTCGGCGACGACGGCAGCGGACTGACGGCGCTCGCCGCCGGTGCCGCCACGGTCTCGGGCGGAGCCGCCGACCTCGCGACCGGCACCGCCGCTCTGTCCACCGGGGCGACCTCCGCCGCAGACGGCGCCCAGAAGCTGCAGACCGGTGCGCAGGCCCTCGCCCAGGGAGCTGCGACCCTCGACGGCGGAGCCGCGCAGGTCGCCGGCGGAGTGGACACCCTCTCCGGCGCGGTCGGCCCGCTCACCAGCGGAATCGCCTCCGCGGCCGCCGGCGCCTCCGACCTCGCCTCCGGGACGGCCGCCCTCGCGACGGGCGCCTCGGACCTCGCGGACGGCGCCGAGACCGCCGCGACCGGCTCGGCCGACGCGGCCACCGGTTCGCAGGACCTCGCCGACGGGATCGACTCGCTCGCCTCCGGATCGCGCACCCTCGACACGAAGCTCTCGGACGGCGCGGACGACGTGCCCACCTACACCGGCGAGCAGGCTCAGGAGCTCAGCACCGTCGCGGCCGCCCCGGTCGGGATCGACGCCGAGCGGATGAACCGCGTGCCGTCCTACGGCTACGGCCTCGCCCCCTACTTCATGGCGCTCGCGCTCTGGGTCGGCGCGCTCGCCTTCTATCTGATGAGCGCCCCGCTCAGCTCCCGCCTCCTCGCCGCGCGCCGTCCCGCCTGGGTCATCGCACTGCGCAGCTACCTGCCCGGCGCGCTGATGGCGGTCGCCCAGGGCGTCCTGGCCGCGCTCGTCATCCGCTTCGGAGTGGGCGTCGAGGCGTCGAACCTGCCCGGGCTGATCGGGATCGCCGTGCTCACGAGCCTCACCTTCGTGGCGATCAACCAGGCGCTGATCGCGCTGCTGGACGCTCCGGGCCGGTTCCTGGCGCTGCTGATGATCGTGCTACAGCTGTCCTCGGCCGGAGGCACCTACCCGGTCGAGACCGCGCCCGCCTTCTTCCAGGCGATCCACGGCGTGCTGCCGCTGACCTGGACGGTGGAGGCGTTCCGCTCGCTGATCGCCGGCGGCAGCATCGGAGTCGCGCACGCGGTCCTGGTGCTCGTGCTCTGGCTGGTCGGGGCGCTCGCCGTGACCGTGCTGGCCGCCGCCCGCCGCCGCCGTGGCCTCGTGCCCGCCCTCCGCGACCCGGAGCCCCTCCTCGAGTCGGCCTGACCCGGGCCGGGCGGGCCCGTCCGTCCGTCCGCGCCTGCTGCCCCTCGTCGCGGCACGCCCCGCCCGGACACCTTCGCCTCCTTCCCGAGACCGCAGTAGTCGTCACTGTCGAGCTCGAGTGCGACAACTCCTGCGCTCTCGCGGCGCGTCCTGCTCGGACACCTTCGCCTCCTTCCCGAGACCGCAGTAGTCGTCGCTGTCGAGCTCGAGTGCGACAACTCCTGCGCTCTCGCGGCGCGCCCCGCTCGGACACCTTCGCCTCCTTCCCGAGACCGCAGTAGTCGTCGCTGTCGAGCTCGAGTGCGACAACTCCTGCGTTCTCGCGGCGCGCCCCGCTCGGACACCTTCGCCTCCTTCCCGAGACCGCAGTAGTTGTCGCTGTCGAGCTCGAGTGCGACAACTCCTGCGCTCTCGCGGCGCGTCCCTACCGCCGAAGCGCCGATCCCCGCGACCTCCACCCGCAAGGCAGAGGACGCGGACCGGGAAACGCGTGTCAGCGTTTCCCGGCAGTCCGACGAGACCCGCTCTGCGGAACGCACCCCGTCGCGAAGCCGACCGCGCGCGGGGATGCGGCCCGCCGCATCCCCGCCAGACAACACCGCCCGCGGCCGTTCGGCCCACGGCGAACGCGTGGGCGGCGCTCAGAGTGCGGGAGGTAGCCTGGCAGGCACAATCTCCTCGTCAGAAAGGCGCCGGGTGTCGCACCCGCAACAAGCATGAACGTGAAGCGCATCTTCCGGGGTCCCATCCTCTACGTCGTCCTGGCGATCGTCGCGGTGTGGATCGGCTCCTCGCTGATCACCATGTCCGGCTTCCGGCCGGTCACGACGCAGGAGGGTCTCGACCTCCTGAAGGACGGCAAGGTCGACTCGGCGAAGATCGTGGACGGCGAGCAGCGCGTCGATCTCACGCTCAAGCAGGCCGACGGCGACAACGGCACGCAGGTGCAGTTCTACTACGTGGCACCTCGCGGCGCGGAGGTCGTCGACGCGGTGTCCGCGGCCGATCTCGGCAGCACCGGCTACAACGACGAGGTCCCGCAGACCAACTGGTTCCTCTCGGCTCTCGGCTTCCTGCTCCCCATCCTGCTAATCGGCGCGTTCTTCTGGCTGATGCTCTCGGGCATGCAGGGCGGCGGCAACCGCGTCATGCAGTTCGGCAAGTCGAAGGCGAAGCTCGTCTCGAAGGAGTCGCCCAAGGTCACGTTCGGCGATGTCGCCGGCGCCGACGAGGCGATCGAGGAGCTGCACGAGATCAAGGAGTTCCTCAAGGAGCCCGCGAAGTTCCAGGCCGTCGGCGCCCGCATCCCGAAGGGCGTCCTGCTCTACGGCCCTCCCGGCACCGGCAAGACCCTGCTGGCGCGCGCGGTCGCGGGCGAGGCGGGCGTCCCCTTCTACTCCATCTCCGGATCGGACTTCGTCGAGATGTTCGTCGGCGTCGGCGCGAGCCGTGTCCGCGATCTCTTCCAGCAGGCGAAGGAGAACTCGCCGGCCATCATCTTCGTCGACGAGATCGACGCCGTCGGCCGCCACCGCGGCGCCGGGATGGGCGGCGGTCACGACGAGCGCGAGCAGACCCTCAACCAGCTGCTGGTCGAGATGGACGGCTTCGACGTCAAGACGAACGTCATCCTGATCGCGGCGACGAACCGCCCCGACATCCTCGACCCCGCACTGCTGCGTCCGGGCCGCTTTGACCGCCAGATCGGCGTCGACGCCCCCGACCTGCTCGGCCGCAAGCGGATCCTCGAGGTCCACGGCCGCGGCAAGCCGCTCGCCGGCGGAGTCGACCTCGAGGTCGTCGCCCGCAAGACCCCGGGCTTCACCGGCGCCGACCTGGCCAACGTCCTCAACGAGGCCGCACTGCTCACCGCCCGCTCCAACGCGCAGCTGATCGACAACCGCGCGCTCGACGAGGCCATCGACCGCGTCATTGCGGGGCCGCAGCGCCGCACGCGGGTCATGCGCGACAAGGAGAAGCTGATCACCGCCTACCACGAGGGCGGACACGCTCTGGCGGCGGCGGCGATGCGCCACACCGACCCCGTGACCAAGGTCACGATCCTGCCGCGCGGCCGCGCCCTCGGCTACACGATGGTGCTCCCGCTGGAGGACAAGTACTCCACCACCCGCAACGAGCTCCTCGACCAGCTCACGTACGCGATGGGCGGCCGCGTCGCGGAGGAGATCGTCTTCCACGACCCCACGACCGGAGCGTCGAACGACATCGAGAAGGCGACCTCCATCGCCCGCAAGATGGTCACCGACTACGGCATGTCCGCGAACGTCGGAGCGGTCAAGCTCGGCCAGTCGTCGGGCGAGATGTTCCTGGGCCGCGACATGGGCCACCAGCGCGACTACTCCGAGCAGATCGCCGAGACGGTCGACGCCGAGACGCGCCAGCTCATCGAGCAGGCGCACGACGAGGCGTGGCAGGTCATCAACGACAACCGCGACATCCTCGACCGCCTCGCGATGGAGCTGCTCGAGAAGGAGACGCTCGACCACGACCAGCTGGCCGAGATCTTCAAGGACGTCCGCCGCATCGACGAGCGCCCGCAGTGGCTCTCGAGCGACAAGCGCCCCCTGTCCGATCTGCCGCCCATCGCGGTCCCGGTCGCCAAGGCGCCGATCGACTCGGGTGCGACCGACGGGGGAGTCTCCTCCGCTGGTGCCGACGAGGTCGCGCCGAAGCGCCCGCCGCTGATCAACCCGCGCCCCGCGACGGCGTAGCGCGCGCGTGCCCGTCGACAAGGCGCGCATCGAGGCGGCCGTCGCCGAGATCCTCGCGGCCATCGGGGACGACCCGGGCCGCGAGGGACTCCTCGACACGCCGCGGCGGTTCGCCGAGGCGTACGAGGAGTTCTTCGGCGGGTTCGACGACGACGCCGCGGCCCAGCTGACCGAGACGTTCGCGGTGGTGGAGGGCGGCCAGGAGTCGCCGCTCGACCAGACGGTGATCGTGCGCGACCTCGCCTTCCGCTCCGTCTGCGAGCACCACCTCCTGCCGTTCCTCGGCGTCGCGCACATCGCCTACCGGCCGCGCGAGCGGGTCGTCGGCCTCGGCCGGCTGCCGCGCGTGGTCGAGACGGTCGCGTCGCGACCGCAGATCCAGGAGCGGATGACCGAGCAGATCGCCGACGCGCTCGAGCAGGGCCTCGCTCCCGAGGGAGTGCTCGTCGTGGTCGACGCCGAGCACGGCTGCGTGCGGATGCGCGGGCCGCGCCAGACCGCGAGCTCGACCGTGACGGTCGCCGCCCGCGGCTCCCTCGCCGACCCGGCCGCCCGCGCCGAGATCATCGCGCTGATCGGCGCCGCGCGGGGGGAGTGACGTGGCCACCACCGTCGCCGACCTCACGCCGACCGGCCGCGCCGCGCTCCTCGGGATCCTCAACGTCACTCCGGACTCGTTCAGCGACGGCGGCCGCTGGCTGTCCGTCGACGACGCCGTCCGCCACGGCCTCGACCTGACCCGGCCCGCCGGGGACGGACCCGCCGCGTTCGGCGCGGATCTGGTCGACGTCGGCGGCGAGAGCACCCGTCCCGGTGCGGCGCGCGTCGACTCCGCCGCCGAGCAGGGCCGCGTGCTGCCCGTCGTCCGCGCCCTCGCCGCGGAGGGGGTGCGCGTCAGCATCGACACGATGAGCGCCGCCACGGCCGAGGCCGCCCTGGATGCCGGCGCCGTCGTCGTCAACGACGTCTCCGGCGGCCTCGCCGATCCGCGGATGCTCGCGCTCGTCGCCGAGCGCGGCGCCGTCTACATCGCGATGCACTGGCGCGGGCACAGCGCGGGCATGACCGCTCTCGCCTCCTACGGCGACGTGGTGGCGGACGTCCGCGGCGAGCTCGAGCGCCGCGTCGACGCCGCCCGTGAGGCCGGGATCCGGGACGACCGCCTCCTGCTCGACCCCGGCCTCGGCTTCGCGAAGGTCGGCGCGCACGACTGGGCGCTGCTGGCCGGGCTCGACGCGATCGTCTCGCTGGGCTTCCCGGTCCTGGTCGGCCACTCGCGCAAGCGGTTCCTCGCTCCGTTCGCCCCCGCCGGCGCCCCGGCCGCCGAGCGCGACGAGGTCTCCGCCATGCTGAGCCTCATCGCCGCCGAGCACGGCGCCTGGGGCGTCCGGGTCCACGACGTCCGCTCGTCCGCCCGTGCCCTGGCCCTCGCCGCCCGACTCCAGGAGGAGACCCCGTGACCGCGATCGACCCCGCCGCCCTCGCCGTGCGCGACTCCATCACCCTCACCGGGCTGCGCGTGCGCGCGCACCACGGCGTCTTCGACTTCGAGCGCGAGAACGGACAGGACTTCGTGATCGACGCGACGGTCTGGCTCGACACCGCGCCGGCGGCCGAGGGCGACGCGCTGGCCGAGACGGTGCACTACGGCGAGCTCGCGATCGCCCTGGCCGACGCGGTGACCCGCGACCCGGTCGACCTCATCGAGACCCTGGCCGAGCGCCTCGCCCGGGTCGCCCTGGGCTTCGCCGCCGCCGACGTCGTCCGCATCACCGTCCACAAGCCGGACGCGCCGATCCCGCTGCCGTTCGAGGACGTCGCCGTGCAGATCACGAGGACCCGCTCGTGAGGCCGCGGCAGGAGCGCGTCCGCCCGGTGCGCCACGTCGTGCTCGCGCTCGGCAGCAACCTCGGCGACCGCCTGGCGCACCTCGAGGAGGCGCTGCGGGCCCTCGCCACGACGCCGGGCCTGCGCATCGAGGCGGTGTCCAAGGTCGTCGAGTCGCCCGCGTGGAAGCCCGAGGGCGTCGACGAGGACGCGCCCGGGTACCTCAACGCGGTCGTGACCGGCTCGACCGTCCTCGAGCCCGACGATCTGCTCGCGGCGACGGCGGCGATCGAATCGGCCGGCGGCCGGATCCGCGGCGAGGGCGAGGAGCGCTGGGGCGACCGGACCCTCGACATCGACGTGATCGCGGTCGGCGGCGTGCTCCGCGACGACGCGCACCTGACCCTCCCGCACCCGCGGGCGGCCGAGCGGGCGTTCGTGCTCGAGTCGTGGCTCGACGTCGAGCCGGCGGCGGTCCTTCCCGGAGCCGGACCCGTGGCCGAGCTGCGCGCACGGGCGACCGACCGCGTGACCGACCACCCGGCCGGGTTGACCTGGCCGGGGCGCGACTCCGCCCGCGGCAGCACCGCCGACCCCGAGAGCAGGACCCCGTGAGGCGCACCCGCATCAGCACCCTGCTCGGACTCGGCCTCGCCGGGGCCGTCGCGGGGTTCCTCCTCGACCTCGCGATCGCCGCCGCCGGCCGCCCCGTGCTCATCCCGCCGCTGACGGTTCCGCTGACCCTGATCGTGGTCGCGGCCCTCGTGCTCGGCTTCGCCGTCCCGATCCACCGCGCCACGATGGGCACGCTGCGCCGGCCCATCGATCCGTTCCGGGCGATGCGCGTCGTGGTGCTGGCGAAGGCGTCCAGCCACGTCGGTTCTCTGCTGCTCGGAGCCTCCGGCGGCATCCTGGTGTACCTGCTGAGCCGTGCGATCCCTTCGCTAGGCTCCGTGTGGCAGGACGTCGCGACCATCGTGGGTGCGCTCGTCCTGCTGGTGGCCGGCCTGGTCGCCGAGCACCTGTGCACCATCCCGCCGAGCGACGACGACGACAGCGCCGTCGGCGAGGTGAACCACGCCTGACGCCGACGCCCGGATCGCCGCGGGCAGTGAGGACGACGCCATGCCCGCCGAGCCCGAGGACGCGTCGCCGACGACCCGCCGCGACGCGAGGGGACGCCGGCGGGACCGCCTCGACATCACGGGGGAGTGGCGCCGCGTCTCGCCCCGGTACGTCGCGGTCGAGATCGTGTCGGCCGTCGTGTCGAGCGTGCTGCTGCTCGCCGTGCCCGTGGTGCTGATGCTGATCGGCCTGCCGTGGGGCTGGATCCCGATGGCCGCCGCGGCCGCCCTCGCGGTGACCCTCCTGATCGTGGCCCCGCGCCGTGCGCGCGCCTACGGCTACCTCCTGCGCCAGGACGACCTCCTCTTCCGCCGCGGCATCATGTTCCAGCGCTTCGTGTCGGTGCCGTACGGGCGGATGCAGCTCATCGACGTCAACCGCGGGCCGCTCGCCCGGGCGCTCGGCCTCGCCGACCTCCGCTTCGTCACCGCCGCCGCATCGACCGGCGTCAGCATCCCGGGCCTGGCCGAGCAGGACGCGGAGGAGCTCCGCGACCGCCTGGTCGAGCTCGCCGAGTCGCGCCGGGCCGGCCTGTGACCGAGCTCCGCGCCGTCGAGACGGACCTCGCCGACGGGGAGTGGCACCGCCTCCATCCCGCGACCCCGGTCCTCAAGGGCGGGATCGGCCTGCTGGTCGTCCTCGGCATCGTGATCACGAACCTCCGCGAGCGCCTGGTCGAGCTGTTCCTGCCCGGGCCGGAGGGGTACGAGAGCGGCGATCCGGTCGACGAGCTGCTGCGCCGCGGCCTCGTCGGCTGGGCGCTGCTGGCGGTCGCGGTGGGCCTGGCGGTCGCCGTCTTCGCGTTCTGGCTGTCCTGGCGGATGCACACCTTCCGCATCACCGACGAGGTCGTCGAGGTGCGCTCCGGCGTGCTCTTCCGGACCAACCGGCGGGCGCGGCTGGACCGCATCCAGGGCATCGCGGTGCAGCGTCCGCTGTTCGCGCGGCTGTTCGGAGCCGCGAAGCTCGAGGTGAGCGTGGCCGGGCAGGACGCGAACGTCCAGCTGTCGTACCTCGGGTCGCGCTTGGTTGACGCCCTGCGCCGCGACATCCTGCGGCTCGCGTCCGGGGTGCGCGAGCGGGAGGCGACGGTCGACGGTGCGGCTCCGGCGGGCGGGTTCCTGGCGCGCCGGCTGGAGGAGTTCGGCGAGCCTCAGGACGAGACGCCGCCCGAGTCGGTCGTCTCGATCCCGCCGGGCCGACTCCTCGGCTCGCTCGTCTTCAGCGGCTTCACGCTGTTCCTGGCCGCCTCGGTCGTCGCCGTGGTGTTCGTCGCCGTCTACGGCTCGCCCTACGTGCTCTTCGCGATCCTGCCGGGCCTGATCGGCTCGGGCAGCTACTACGTCCGCCAGTTCGTGCGCTCGCTCCGGTACTCGATCGCCGCGACGCCCGACGGAGTGCGGGTCGGCTACGGCGTGCTCTCGACCAGCAGCGACACGATCCCGCCCGGCCGGATCCACGCCGTCGAGATCACGCAGCCGCTGCTCTGGCGCCCCTTCGGCTGGTGGCAGGTGCGGATCGACCGCGCCGGCCACGCGGCCTCCCGCGGGGCGAACGGCGAGCCGAACACCACGATCCTGCCCGTGGGCGACCTCGCCGCGGTCGAGCGCGTCCTCGCCCTCCTGCTGCCCGGACCGGCCGAGGGAGCGGAGTCGACGCCCGTCGGAGACGCACTCCGGCACCGCGACGCGGCCGGCTTCACCCGGGCGCCGCGGTCGGCGGTGTGGCTCCGCCCCTTCTCGTTCCGGAGGACCGGGTACCGGCTGACGGACGAGGTCGCGATCCTGCGCAGCGGAGCGGTCTGGCGGCGGGTCGCCGTGGTGCCCCTGGCGCGGATGCAGAGCGTCGGGGTCCAGCAGGGACCGCTCCAGCGCCTGCTCGGGCTGGCCTCGGCGCGCGTGCACACGGTGGCCGGCCCCGTCACTCCGCTCGTGCCGGTGATGAGCGCGGCCGACGGACTCGCCTTCTTCGAGAGCCTCGCGACGGCCGGAGTGCGGGCCGCCGACCGCGACGCGAGCCACCAGTGGGGGCGGCGCGCGGCCGCACCCGCCCTGCCCGACTGGCCCGCTCCGGAGGGGGAACCGCATGCCTGAGAACCGCCGCGACGGACGCCTGGGCGTCGGCGTGATCGGTGCCGGACGCGTGGGCCCGGTGCTGGGTGCCGCGCTCGCCGGGGCCGGCCACGCCGTGATCGGGATCGCCACCACCAGCGAGAGCGGCCGCGAGCGCGCCGACGCGCTGCTCCCCGGAGTCCCCGTGCTCGCGATCCCCGAGCTCGTCGAGCGCAGCGAGCTGGTGATCGTCGCCGTCCCCGGGAGCGAGATCGCCGCCCTGGTCGCGGGGCTCGCCGCGACCGGAGCGTGGCAGCCCGGCCAGCTGGTGCTGCACACGGCGCCTGAGCACGGCTACGGGGTGCTCGCTCCGGCGCTCGCCTCCGGGGTCATCCCCCTGGCAGTCCACCCGGCGATGGCCTTCAGCGGCACCAGCCTCGACCTGGCGCGCCTCGCCGAGACCTACTTCGCCGTGTCGGCACCGGGCCCGGTGCTGCCGATCGCGCAGGCGCTGGTGGTCGAGATGGGCGGGGAGCCGGTCACCGTGGCGGAGTCGGACCGCGCCGCCTACGCGGAGGCCGTCTCGACCGCCACGACCTTCTCGACCGCGATCGTCGACCAGGCGGCGGGACTGCTGGCGGGCATCGGCGTCGAGAAGCCGGGCTTCTTCCTCTCCAGTCTCGTCCGCTCCTCCGTCGACGACGCCCTGCGCCGCGCGGCGGGCTGACGGGCGGCGCCGCTCGAGACGCCGCTCCCCGGGTGGGACGCCGCTCGGGAGGCGGTGCCTCGCGAAGGAGCACGGCGTCTCCGTGCCGAGGGCCCCGTTGGTCGCGGGCCCGCCGGTAGCATCGTCGGGTGATCAGCACCGTCCACCGCATCGGCGACCTCCGCGAGCGGCTGCAGGAGGCGCGGCGGGCCGGTCGGCGCATCGCGCTCGTGCCGACGATGGGCGCCCTGCACGCCGGGCACCTCGCCCTCGTCGAGCGGGCGCGCGAGCTGGCCGACGTCGTCGTCGTGTCGGTGTTCGTGAATCCGCTGCAGTTCGGTCCGACCGAGGACCTGGACCGCTATCCGCGCGACCTCGAGGGCGACACCGCCCTGCTCGACGCGGCCGGGGCCGACCTCCTCTTCGCCCCGGGAGTCGCCGAGATGTATCCCGACGGGCCGTCCTCGACGCGGGTCGTCGCGGGCGAGGTCGGCGGCCTCTACGAGGGGCGCGCGCGACCGGGCCACTTCGACGGGATGCTCACCGTCGTCGCCAAGCTCCTGAGCATCGCCCAGCCGGACGTCGCGGTCTTCGGGCAGAAGGACGCGCAGCAGCTGTTCCTCGTGCGCCGCATGGTCCGCGACCTCGACCTGCCCGTGGAGATCGAGGGCGTCGGCATCGTGCGGGAGGAGGACGGGCTCGCCCGCTCCAGCCGCAACCGCTACCTCGACGAGGAGCAGCGCCGCGCGGGCCTCGTGCTCCCGCGCCTCCTCGCGGCCGCCACGGAAGCCGCGGACCGCGGTGCCGCCGCGGCGATCGAGGCCGCCGAGGCCGTCGCGCACGCCGAGCCGCTCGTTAAGCTGGACTACCTCGTCGTCGTGGATCCCGCGACGCTCCTCCCGGTCGACGCCGACCACCGCGGCCCGGCACTCGTGCTCGTCGCCGCGATCGTCGGCACCACCCGCCTCCTCGACAACGCCCCGATCCTGCTCGCCTGATCGCGGCCGTCCGCCCCGAACCGAAAGCACCGCGACCCCTCATGGCCGACACCCCCGACGTCCCCGAGTCCACGACCCCCGCCGCCGAGCAGTCCGACTCCGAGCAGGCCGCCGCCGAGCGGGCCGCGCAGCAGGAGGCCTCCGAGCAGAAGGCCGTCCGCCTCGCCAAGCGCGAGCGACTGCTCGAGCTCGCGGGCGACGACCTCGGCGCCGGCGCCTACCCCGTCGCGGTCGGAGTCACCGACACCATCGCGGCCGTCCGGGCGCGCCACGAGGGCATCGAGCCGGACGTGAAGACCGGCGAGCGCGTCGGCCTCGCGGGCCGCGTGGTGTTCCAGCGCAACACGGGCAAGCTCTGCTTCGCGACCCTGCAGGCCGGCGACGGCGAGCGGATCCAGGCCATGGTCTCGCTCGGCGACGTGGGCGAGGAGTCGCTCGCGGCGTGGAAGGAGCTCGTCGACCTGGGCGACCACCTCTTCGTCGAGGGCGAGGTCGTCTCGAGCAAGCGCGGCGAGCTGAGCGTGTGGGTGTCGGAGTGGACGATCGCCGCGAAGGCGATCCTGCCGCTGCCGAACCTGCACAACGAGCTCGGCGACGAGACCCGGATGCGCCAGCGCTACCTCGACCTGATCGTGCGCCCCCAGGCCCGCGAGACGGTCGTCACCCGCGCCCGGGTGAACGCCTCCCTCCGCGACACCTTCGCCTCGCACGAGTTCCTCGAGGTCGAGACCCCGATGCTGCAGGTGATGCACGGCGGCGCCTCCGCCCGCCCCTTCGCCACGCACTCGAACGCGTTCGACACCGAGCTGTACCTGCGCATCGCGCCCGAGCTCTACCTCAAGCGCGCCGTCGTCGGCGGCATCGACCGGGTCTTCGAGATCAACCGCAACTTCCGCAACGAGGGCGCCGACTCCACCCACTCGCCCGAGTTCGCGATGCTCGAGGCCTACCAGGCGTACGGCGACTACAACTCGATCGCCGACCTCACCCAGGAGCTGATCCAGAACGCGGCGCAGGCCGTCGCGGGCTCGCACGTGGTCACCTGGGCCGACGGCACCGACTTCGACCTCGGCGGCCGGTGGGACCGCATCTCGATGTACGAGAGCCTGTCGCTCGCGGCAGGCATCGCGATCACCCCGGAGACGGAGCTCGCCGAGCTCGAGACCCTCGCCGCGCGCGAGGGCGTCGAGGTGCACGTCCCCACGCACGGCAAGTACGTCGAGGAGCTGTGGGAGCACTTCGTGAAGGGCGGCCTGACGCGTCCGACCTTCGTGATGGACTTCCCCGTCGACACCTCGCCGCTCGTGCGCGCGCACCGCAGCATCCCGGGCGTCGTCGAGAAGTGGGACCTCTACGTCCGCGGCTTCGAGCTGGCCACCGGCTACTCCGAGCTGATCGACCCGGTCGTGCAGCGCGAGCGCTTCGTCGAGCAGGCCCGCCAGGCCGCCGCCGGCGACGACGAGGCGATGCGCCTGGACGAGGACTTCCTCCGCGCCCTCGAGCACGGCATGCCCCCCACCGGCGGCATGGGCATGGGCATCGACCGCCTCCTGATGGCGATCACCGGCCTCGGGATCCGCGAGACGATCCTCTTCCCGCTCGTCAAGTAGGGTCGCAGGAGCCGAGGGGGAGACATGG
The DNA here is from genome assembly GCF_002932325.1 of Rathayibacter sp. AY1E2. Taxonomy (NCBI): domain Bacteria; kingdom Bacillati; phylum Actinomycetota; class Actinomycetes; order Micrococcales; family Microbacteriaceae; genus Rathayibacter; species Rathayibacter sp. AY1E2. Next base: position 32,095 of record NZ_PSVO01000003.1, on the reverse strand, counting down.
TCAGGGCATCGAGCATCGTCGCGGCCGTCGCGGCGGGCGTCCTCACGATCGCGCAGTTCGGAGTGGGGACCGCGGTCGCCGCGAGCGTCCTCACCTCCTCCGGCGACGTCGGCACCGCGCTGGCCGACCGGCGGGCGGCCGAGGCGTTCACGCCCGACCCCACGATCGCCGGCTTCGCGGAGCGGACCGCCATGTCCGACCGCGGCCGCGCCCTCTACTACGCGTCGAGCCCGTCGGTCGAGCCGACCGCCGGCTTCAACGACCTCTGCGGCTACGGCGCCTCCGACGACATCGTCCTCGGCTGCTACACCGGCACCAGCATCTACATCTCGGACGTCGCCAACCCCGACCTCGACGGGATCCGCGACGTGACGGCGGCGCACGAGATGCTGCACGCCGCGTGGGTGCGGCTCGACGCGGAGGAGCAGGCCGAGCTGGGCGACGAGCTCGAGGCCGCGTACGAGACCCTCCCGCAGGACGGCACGATCGCCGAGCGCCTCGAGCTGTACCGCACCGGCGGCCTCGGCGAGCGCGTCAACGAGCTGCACTCGATCCTGGGGACCGAGGTGGCCGACCTGCCGCCGGCGCTCGAGGCGCACTACGCCGAGTTCTTCGACGACCGCTCGGTCGTCGTGGGCCTGAACGCCCGCTACGAGGCGGTCTTCACCGATCTCGAGAACCGCATCGAGGACCTGGTCTCCCGGATCGAGACGATGTACGCCGACCTCACGGCGCGGGTCGACGCGAACAACGCCGAGTACGACGCGCTCAACGTCGAGATCGACGACTTCAACTCGCGCGCCGACAGCGGCGACTTCGGATCGACGGCCGAGTTCGAGACGGAGCGCGCCGATCTGCTCGCCCGCAGCCAGGCCGTCGACGCCACCCGCGCCGCCATCGACGCGGACATCGCCGTGTACGACGGCCTGCGCTCGGAGCTGGAGGGCCTCAACTCCGATGCCGCGGCGCTGAACAAGTCGGTCGAGAGCCAGTAGCGCCCAGCGCCCGCGAAGGCCGCTGGGCGCACGGGCCTCCGGGCTCACGGCTCCCGCGCCGGTGCCGCGGGTAGGATCGCCGCATGGACTGGGAGCTGTGGAACCAGGGGCTGTGGGCCCTCGTGCCGACGATCACGGTCGGAGCCATCTTCTGGTTCGTGATGCGCGCCCTCATCCGCTCGGACCGCAACGAGCGCCGCGCGTACGACCGCATCGAGGCCCGCGAGCGCGAGCGCCGCGGCCTGCCTCCCCGCGACGCCTCCTGACCACCGCCGCCGCGCGGGTGCCTTCCACGCCCGCTGAGCGGCTCCGCACGACGAACGAGGAGGCGCGGTGCCCGCACCCGACTGGGCCGTGATCCTCCCGATCGCGGCCGTGGTCGTCGAGCTCGTGGTCCGCGTGATCGCCGTGATCGTCGTGCCGCGGAACCGTCGTCCGACCACCGGCCTCGCCTGGCTGATGGCGATCTTCCTCATCCCGTACGTCGGCATCCTGCTGTTCCTCTTCATCGGGAGCTACCGACTGCCGCGCAAGCGCCGCCGGAAGCAGCAGGAGATCAACCGGTTCATCCTGGAGTCGACCGACGGCATCGACCGCGTCGCCCGGGAGCACCCGTGGCCGCAGTGGCTGGAGTCGGTGGTCACCCTCAACCGCAACCTCGGCGCCATGCCGCTGGTCGGCGGGAACGACGCGCGCCTCCAGGGCGACTACGAGCAGACCATCCGCGCGATGGCCGCCGAGATCGACCGCGCCCGCCGCTACGTGCACTGCGAGTTCTACATCCTCGCCGCCGACTCGACCACCGCGCCCTTCTTCGACGCGCTCGACCGCGCGGTGGCGCGCGGGGTGCGGGTGCGGATCCTCCTCGACCACATCGCGTCGATCCGCGTGCCCGGCTACTACAGCGGCACCCATCGCCGGCTGCGCGCCCTCGAGCGGGCGGGCGCCTCGTGGTCGTACATGCTCCCCGTGCGGCCGTGGCGCGGGCAGTACCAGCGGCCGGACCTGCGCAACCACCGCAAGCTGCTGATCGTCGACGGCAACGCGGCCTTCATGGGCTCGCAGAACGTCGTCGACTCCAGCTACAACAAGCGCGGCAACATCCGCCGCGGCCTGCACTGGCACGACCTGATGGTGCGCCTCGAGGGGCCGGTGGTGCAGGGCATCAACGCCATCTTCATCACCGACTGGTACAGCGAGACCGACGAGCTGCTCCTGCGGGAGTCGGAGCCGATGGAGGCGCTGCAGCAGCGCGACACGATCGACTGCCAGGTGGTGCCGAGCGGGCCGGGGTTCGAGGGCGAGAACAACCTGCGCCTGTTCCTGACGCTGCTCTACTCGGCGCAGAAGTCGATCATCATCACCAGCCCGTACTTCGTGCCCGACGAGGCGATGCTCTACGCGATCACCACGGCGACCCGGCGGGGCGTGCACGTGGAGCTCTTCGTCTCCGAGATCGGCGACCAGGCCGTGGTCTACCACGCCCAGCGCTCGTACTACGAGACGCTGCTGACCGCGGGCGTGCGCATCTGGATGTACCGCAAGCCGACCATCCTGCACGCGAAGCACTTCACGATCGACGACGACGTCGCCGTGATCGGCTCGAGCAACATGGACATGCGCTCCTTCACGCTCAACCTCGAGGTCTCGCTCATGGTGCGCGGCTCGGAGTTCGTCGAGGACCTGCGCCAGGTGCAGCAGGACTACCGCGAGCACTCCCGCGAGCTGACCCTCCGCGAGTGGCGCCAGCAGCCGCTCCGCTCGACCCTGCTCGACAACCTGGCGCGGCTCACCTCGGCGCTGCAGTAGCGATCCGCGCCACCGCCCGACGGCGGAGGATGCGCGGGACCGACTCGTCGCGCAAGTCCCTGTGCGGGCCGCCGCGCCCCGCGTAGCGTCGGAACGTCCTCAGCACCATCCGGTTCCGCCTGCCCGGCGCCGGGTTCGAGAAGGGAACGGACATGACGGCATCCCGTACGACGCGCATCCTCATCCTCGGCGGCGGCTACGTCGGCCTGTACACGGCCTGGGGCCTCGAGAAGAGACGGGGGGAGGCGCCGATCGACGTCACCGTCGTCGAGCCGAACCCCTACATGACCTACCAGCCGCTGCTGCCCGAGGTCGCCGGCGGGCACGTCCAGCCGCGCCACGTCACGGTGCCGCTGGTCTCCGCGCTCAAGCGCACCCGCGTGATCCGCGGTGCGATCACCGGCGTGAGCCTCGCCGAGCGCAGCGCCACCGTCGCCGCGATGGACGGCTCCACCCGCACGCTCGAGTTCGACCAGGTCGTCTTCGCGCTCGGGGCCGTCACCCGCACCTTCCCCACGCCGGGTCTCGCCGAGCACGGCATCGGCTTCAAGACGGTGGAGGAGGCGGCGCACCTGCGCGACCGCGTCATCGAGAACATCGCGAAGGCGGCGCTCACCACCGATCCCGCCGAGCGTCGGCGCCTGCTCACCTTCGTCTTCGTCGGTGGCGGCTACACCGGCGTCGAGGCGCTGAGCGAGCTGCTCGACCTCAGCCGCAAGACCCTCGCCGCGCAGCCCTCCCTCTCGATGGGCGACGTCACCTGGCACCTCGTCGAGGCACTGGACCGGGTCGCCCCCGAGGTCGGTCCCGAGCTCTCGAAGTGGACGCTCGACCACCTCCGCTCGCGCGGCGTGCACGTGCACCTGAAGACGACGATGCCCTCCTGCGAGGACGGCGTGGTGGAGCTCTCCTCCGGCGAGCGCATCCCGACGGCCACGATCGTGTGGACCGCCGGCGTGAAGCCGAACCCGATCCTCGACGCGACCGACGCGCCCCGCGGGCCGAAGGGCCACGTCATGGCGGATGCGCGCCTGCGGGTCATTCGCGAGGACGGCGAGCCGGTGGGCGGCGCCTGGGCGGCCGGCGACGGCGCGCAGGTGCCGGACCTCACCAGTGAGAAGCAGCCCGCGTACTACCCGCCGAACGCGCAGAACGCGGTCCGGCAGGCCAAGCTCCTGGCGCGCAACATCATCGCCGACCTCACCGGAGGCACCGTGGAGGAGTACCGCCACGCCTCCGTCGGGACCGTCGCCGAGTACGGCATCGGCAAGGGCGCCGGCCTGATCAAGGGCGTGAAGCTGCGCGGCCTCCCCGCCTGGCTCGCCCACCGCGCCTACCACGGAGCGGCGATGCCGACCCTGGACCGCAAGTGGCGGATCATCACGGGCTGGCTCGTCGACGCCGTCACTCCGCGCGACCTCTCGCCGATGAGCGCGCTGCAGGATCCTCGCCGCGCCTTCCGCGAGACGGCCGAGGCCACCGACCGCGAGGCAGCAGCGAAGGCCGCCGCGAAGAAGGAGTCGGACGCGTCCTGACGCGCCGGTGAGAGCGCGGGAGTCGCGGTGGTCGAGCGGGATCATCGCGACTCCCGCGCTCCCGCGTCGTGGGCCCCGCCTCGGAGCGCCTCGGCCTGACGGTCTCGGCTCAGGCCCGGCGGCGCGGCTTGAGGCGCACGGTCGGCAGCACGGGCGCGGGGAGCGCGCCTCCGCCGTACCCGTCGACGGTGCCGAACGGTCCCGCGGGATCCGCCCCGGCGATCACGTCGGACTGCCAGCGCTCGCGGGCGGCCGCCACGTCGTCGTGGCTGCGGCCGACGAAGTTCCACCACATCACCAGCTCCTCGGCGAACGGCTCGCCGCCGAGCAGCACCACGCGGGCGCCCGCGTCCCCGGCGGTCAGCATCAGGTGCGAGCGGCCGGGCGCCAGGTAGGCGAGGTCCGAGCGCGGGACGTCCGCGCCCTCGACCGCCACGGGGCCGGCGTCGACGAGCACGCCGTACTCCCACGACTCCTCGACCGGCAGCTCGACCCGGGCACCCGGCTCGAGGTCGATCTGGGCGGCGACCAGCGGAGTGAAGGTGCTCGCGGGCACCGACGCGCCCAGCATCCCTCCGACGAAGACGCGCACCAGCGCGCCGGGCAGCTCCACGGGCACGCCGCGGTGGTGCTCGAAGAACGGATCGACGAGCCGCGCCTCCTCGGGCAGCGCGACCCAGAGCTGCACCCCGTGCAGGACGGGCGCGCCCCCGGTCGAGACCTCCGAGTGCGAGATGCCGCGTCCGGCCGTCATCAGGTTGAGCTCGCCCGGGCGCACGACGGCGAGGCTGCCGACGCTGTCGCGGTGCTCGATCTCGCCCTCGAAGAGCCAGCTCACGGTCTGCAGGCCGGTGTGCGGGTGTGGCGGGACGTCCATCCCGGCCTCCTCGCCGAGCCGCACCGGGCCGTAGTGGTCGGCGAAGCACCATGCGCCGATGGTCGAGCGCGAGCGCTGGGGGAGGGTGCGGCGCACCTCGATCGCGCGCGGACCGCCGAGCGGGACGAGCCGCGCCTCCAGGATCTCGACCGCGCCGGGCTCGCGAGGGACCGGCTCCGCGGCGACGGGGAGCTCGTCGGGATGCTCCTCCAGGTTGCTCATGCGGGAAGTGTATGCCTTCGCATGGACCGGTGGACGGGACCGCCGCCCGCACCCCTCCAGATCGCGTGCACGCCCAGGGCGAACAGGCCTGCTCACCGGGGGGAGCGCTGGTTACAGTCGACGTATCGGAGCCCACCCCTGCGGGTTCTGTAGGGAGTGACAGCATGTTCGAGAGATTCACCGATCGCGCGCGGCGCGTCGTCGTCCTGGCCCAGGAAGAGGCCAAGATGCTCAATCACAACTACATCGGCACGGAGCACATCCTGCTCGGCCTGATCCACGAGGGCGAGGGAGTGGCCGCCAAGGCGCTCGAGTCCCTCGGGATCTCGCTCGACGCTGTGCGCGAGCAGGTGCAGGACATCATCGGCCAGGGGCAGCAGCAGCCGACCGGCCACATCCCCTTCACGCCTCGGGCGAAGAAGGTCCTCGAGCTGTCCCTGCGCGAAGCGCTGCAGCTCGGCCACAACTACATCGGGACCGAGCACATCCTGCTCGGCCTCATCCGCGAGGGCGAGGGCGTCGCCGCTCAGGTGCTGGTCAAGCTCGGCGCCGACCTGAACCGCGTGCGCCAGCAGGTCATCCAGCTGCTCTCCGGCTACCAGGGCAAGGAGCAGGTCGCCGTGGGCGGTGAGCAGCAGCAGCCTCAGGGGGGATCGCAGATCCTCGACCAGTTCGGCCGCAACCTCACCCAGGCGGCGCGCGACAACAAGCTCGACCCGGTCATCGGGCGCGAGAAGGAGATCGAGCGGGTCATGCAGATCCTCTCCCGCCGCTCCAAGAACAACCCCGTCCTGATCGGCGAGCCCGGCGTCGGCAAGACCGCCGTCGTCGAGGGCCTCGCCCAGGCGATCGTGCGCGGCGACGTGCCCGAGACGCTGAAGGACAAGCAGCTCTACACGCTCGACCTCGGGTCGCTCATCGCCGGATCCCGCTACCGCGGTGACTTCGAGGAGCGCCTCAAGAAGGTCACGAAGGAGATCCGCACCCGCGGCGACATCATCACCTTCATCGACGAGATCCACACCCTCGTCGGCGCAGGGGCCGCTGAGGGCGCGATCGACGCCGCCTCGATCCTCAAGCCGCTGCTCGCCCGCGGCGAGCTGCAGACCATCGGCGCGACCACGCTCGACGAGTACCGCAAGCACTTCGAGAAGGACGCCGCTCTCGAGCGCCGCTTCCAGCCGATCCAGGTCGCGGAGCCGTCGCTGCCCCACACGATCAACATCCTCAAGGGGCTGCGCGACCGCTACGAGGCGCACCACAAGGTGTCCATCACCGACGGCGCGATCGTCTCGGCGGCCAATCTGGCCGACCGCTACATCAGCGACCGCTTCCTCCCCGACAAGGCGATCGACCTGATCGACGAGGCCGGCGCACGCCTGCGCCTCTCGATCCTCTCGGCGCCGCCGGAGCTGCGCGACTTCGACGACCGCATCGCCGTGGTCCGCTCCGCCAAGGAGGCCGCGATCGAGGACCAGGACTTCGAGAAGGCCGCGTCGCTCCGCGACGAGGAGAAGCAGCTGCTCGGTGAGCGCCTGCGCCTCGAGAAGCAGTGGAAGTCGGGCGACGTCAAGGCCACCGGCGTGGTCGACGAGGGCCTGATCGCCGAGGTCCTCGCCCAGGCGACGGGCATCCCGGTCTTCAAGCTCACCGAGGAGGAGTCCTCGCGGCTCGTCTTCATGGAGAAGGCCCTGCACCAGCGCGTCATCGGCCAGGAGGAGGCCATCGCGGCACTCTCGCGGACGATCCGCCGCACCCGCGCGGGCCTCAAGGACCCCAAGCGCCCCTCGGGCTCGTTCATCTTCGCCGGCCCCACGGGCGTCGGGAAGACCGAGCTGGCCAAGGCGCTCGCCGAGTTCCTCTTCGACGACGAGAACGCGATGATCTCGCTCGACATGTCGGAGTACGGCGAGAAGCACACCGTCTCGCGGCTGTTCGGCGCCCCTCCCGGGTTCGTCGGCTTCGAGGAGGGCGGCCAGCTCACCGAGAAGGTGCGCCGCAAGCCGTTCAGCGTGGTCCTCTTCGACGAGATCGAGAAGGCGCACCCGGACATCTTCAACTCGCTCCTCCAGATCCTGGAGGAGGGTCGACTGACCGACGGCCAGGGCCGTGTCGTGGACTTCAAGAACACCGTCATCATCATGACCACCAACCTCGGTGCTCGTGACATCGCCGGTGGTCCCGTCGGGTTCCAGATCGAGGGCGACAACGCCACCGGCTACGACCGCATGCGCGGCAAGGTCAACGAGGAGCTCAAGAAGCACTTCAAGCCCGAGTTCCTCAATCGCGTGGACGACGTCATCGTCTTCCCGCAGCTGTCGAAGCCCGAGCTGCTCCAGATCGTCGACCTCTTCATCAAGCGCCTGGGCGACCGTCTGCTCGACCGCGACATGACGGTGGAGCTGACGCAGCCGGCCAAGGAGCGCCTGATCGAGGTCGGGTTCGACCCGGCTCTCGGTGCGCGCCCCCTGCGCCGGGCGATCCAGCGCGAGATCGAGGACCAGCTGTCCGAGCGGATCCTGCACGGCGAGCTCGGCGCCGGAGACCACATCCACGTGGACTTCGCCGACAACAGGTTCGTCTTCACCACGACCCCGCGTCTGATCTCGATCAGCGCCGGCGCGTCCACCGGAGCGGCCACGGCCGGCCCGGCGACGCCCGACCTGATGTCGTAGCAGGCTGCCGAACGACGACGTGCCCGTCCCCTCTCGCGAGGGGGCGGGCACGTCGTCGTCCGGGGGTGGGCGCCTGCTCGCAGGATCCCGCGCCCGGTGCGGCCTAGGCTTGTCGAATGGCCGATTGGAAGTACCCGGTGCGCCGCGCGCGCACGAGCGATGTCCCCTTCATCCAGGAGCTCAGCGAGCCGCTCGTGAACGAGCGCATCCTCCTGGGCAAGGACCGCGTGGTGCTCTACGGCGCCGTGCAGGAGTTCCGCATCGCCGAGGACGGCCACGGGACGGCGATCGGCTGCGGTGCGCTCCATGTGATGTGGGACGACATCGCGGAGGTGCGCACCCTCGCGGTCGCGCACGACTGGCTCGGGAGGGGCGTGGGCCACCACATCCTGGAGCGCCTCGAGAACGACGCGCGCGAGCTCGGCCTGAAGCGCCTGTTCTGCCTCACCTTCGAGGTCGACTTCTTCGCCCGCCACGGCTTCGAGCCGATCGGCGAGAAGGTCGTCGACCCCGAGGTCTACGCCGAGCTGCTCCGCTCTCCCGACGAGGGAGTCGCCGAGTTCCTCGACCTCGCCCGGGTGAAGCCGAACACGCTCGGCAACACCCGCATGCTGAAGACGCTCTGACCGCCGCCACGTCGTAGCCTGTCCCGGTGACTCCGCCGCCCCGCCGCCTGCCCTCCCGGGTCTACCGGCGACGCCGCGCCGGAGTGCTGCTCGCGCTGGTCGTCATCGTCGCGGGCCTGGCGGTGGTGCTGTCGCTGCTCCCGCGGATGACCGGCTCCGACGCCGCGTCGAGCCCCACGCCGACCGTCGTGCTGCCGACGCTCTACCCGACCACCTCGCCCGGTGCGACGCCCGGCGCCGCACCCGCCTGCTCGGCCGACTCCGTCGCCGTCACCGCGGTCACGGACGCCACGAGCTACGCGCCCGGCGAGGATCCGCAGCTCTCGCTCTCGCTGGCCAACATCTCGAGCACCGACTGCGTGATCGACGCGGGCACGAGCAAGCAGGTCTTCACGATCACGAGCGGCTCCGAGCAGATCTGGACCTCCACGGACTGCCAGACCGGCGCGGCCGATCTGCCGGTGCTCCTCCAGGCGGGCCGCTCGGTGATGGGCAGCGCGCTGACGTGGGACCGCACCCGCTCCTCCGCCGACACCTGCTCCGGCGGACGCGAGGCGGTCGAGGCGGGCGGCGCCGCCTACAACCTGTCGGTGTCGGTCGCCGGCATCCCCTCGGGCTCGCCCACGCAGTTCCTGCTCCAGTAGTCCGCCCGGGGGACGTGCCGGGCGTGCGTCGGCGCGTAGCATCGCAGGCATGTGGGGGCTGCTCGGCACGATCCTGTCCGCCTCGACCGGCCGGGCGGGGGTGGTCGCGCGGCGCGCGGCGGCCGTGGCCCTCGCGGTTCCGCTGCTGGTCGGCGGGGCGGCGGCGCAGGCCGTGGCGGCTCCGCAGCCCGTCGCGGGTGTCGTGCGCGCGGATGTGGACGGCTTCCGGTTCTCGGAGTACTCGGCCGACTTCCGCCTCGACCGCGACGAGGAGGGCCGCTCGACGCTGACGACTGTCGAGACCTTCGTCGCCGAGTTCCCGCCGTCGCAGAACCGCGGCATGCAGCGCGCGATCCCGCTCGACTACGAGGGGCACCCGACCGACGTCGACCTGGTGTCCGTCACCGACGGCGACGGGGCGGCGCGGCCGGTCGACTCCGAGCGCGAGGACGGCTTCCTCCTGGTCACCAGCGCGGCGGACGAGTTCGTCAGCGGCAGCCAGACCTACGTCTTCACCTACACGCAGCACAACACGACCCTCCCTGGATCCGGCACGCGCAGCGGCGAGGACGAGTTCTACTGGGACGTCAACGGCACGGGCTGGCGCCAGTCCTTCGACCGCTACGACGTGCGCGTCGAGCTCGCCGGGTCGCTGGCCTCCGCCGCGACGGGGACCGTCAGCTGCTACCGGGGACCGGAGGGCTCGACGACGCCCTGCCCGATCGGCCGCGACGGCGCGGTCGTCACGGCAGCGGGGGAGTCGCTGGCTCCGGGGGAGAACGTGACCGTGGCGATCGGCTTCGCTCCCGGGACCTTCACGCCGCGCGACGACCGCTACCTCGCCTCCGGCTGGTCCTGGGTGCAGTTGGGCGGCCTCGCCGCGGTCCTGATCGGCCTCGCGCTCGCCGTGCACCGCCGCCGGACCGTGCTCCGCGACGCTCCCGGCCGCCCGACCGTCGTCGCCGAGTACGACCCGCCCGCGGAGGGGCTGTTCCTCTCCGCCGCGCTGCTGCGGAAGACGTCGAAGGCGCCCGCGGCCGGACTCCTGGACGCCGCCGTCCGCGGTCTCGTGCGCATCGAGGAGACGGGGGAGGGGCGGAAGCAGGAGTACGCCGTGCGGGTGCTCGACCCCGCGACGACGCCGACGCGACGCGCGGGACGCCCGCGGCCCCTCGCCTCCGACGACCGCGAGTTCCTCGACATCGCCCTCGGCCGGGCGCCGGGGACGGTGCGTGAGCTCTCCGGCAAGGACAAGGAGTTCGGCAAGGCCGTCGGACAGTTCCGGACCGCGCTGGGCAACCGGGTGACCGAGGCGGGACTGAAGAAGGCCGGGACGATCGGCGGCAGCGTGCTCGTGATCGTCCCGCTGCTGCTGGGTGTCATGGCCGCCTTCCTGGGCGCGATCCTCCTGATGACCGGCTCCTTCGGCGGAGCGCTCCCGCTCGTGCTGATGCTGGTCGCGATCGTCGCGGCCGTCGTCGGGACGATCCTGGTCTCGAGGGTGCCGCTGACGGCCGCGGGTGCGGAGCTGCGCGACCATCTGCGCGGGCTCGAGCTGTACATCCGCCTGGCCGAGGCCGACCGGATCGCGATGCTGCAGTCGCCCCGCGGGGCGGACCGGCGCACGGTCGGACCGGTCGAGGTGGTCGAGGTGACGGAGCGCCTGCTGCCGTGGGCCGTGCTCTTCGGTCTCGAGAAGGAGTGGTCGGCGGAGCTCGCGTCGGCCTACGAGCGCACCGGCGAGGAGCCGGTCTGGTACTCCGGACCGAACGGCTTCCACGCGGCGGCCTTCGCCGGCAGCGTGTCCTCGTTCTCGTCGTCGACGTCGAGCTACGTCGGATCCTCGTCGAGCTCCTCGAGCGGCGGCGCGGGCGGTGGCGGCAGCTCGGGCGGGGGCGGCGGAGGCGGCGGCGGAGGCGGCGTCTAGGGGCAGGCTGCGACGGGCGGCCGCGGCGGATCGGACGCGTGCGGTGGTCGCGGGGAGCCGTCGGGAAGTGCCCACGGAGCCGGTGTTCGCCTCCGGTGTCGATGCTCGACGATGCGGTGGACGGGGGCACCCGCGGCTCCGAGCGGTGGACGGGCGCCTGTGCAGCGTGCCGGGGACGCGGCCGTCAGTGCGTGGGAACCCGCTCCGGACGGATGCGCTCGGGAACGGGGACGAGCGCGTGGGTGATCGCGCTTGAGAGGGTGAAGGCGCTGGAGTCGAGGTGCGAGGAGTGCCCGAGTCGTGTCGCTTCGGAGGCGCGCTGCTTCGCTCCTGAGGCGGGCCGGATGTCTCCCGAGAGGCTGATCTCGCCGAACGCGGCGATCCCGGGCCGCAGCGGCGTGTAGGCGTGGGCGGAGGCGATGGCGACCGCGATCGCCAGGTCCGCCGCCGGCTCCATGAGCTTCACGCCGCCGACGGTCGACACGTAGACGTCGCAGCGCCGCAGGGGGATGCCCGCCTGCCGCTCGAGGACCGCGAGGATCATCGCGACCCGGGACGCGTCGACTCCGTTCGTGACGCGGCGGGGGTGCTCGCCGTCGTTCGCAATCACGAGCGCCTGGATCTCGACGGGGAGCGCGCGGCGTCCCTCCATCGCGACCGTGACGCAGATGCCCGGGGTGGGGAAGCGGGTGCGGCTGAGGAACAGACCGCTCGGGTCGGGGATCTCGGCGATGCCCTCGGCGGTCATCTCGAAGCAGCCGACCTCGTCCGTCGGGCCGAAGCGGTTCTTGAGCGAGCGGACGAAGCGCAGCGCCGTCTGCCGGTCGCCCTCGAAGTGGCAGACCACGTCGACCAGGTGCTCGAGCAGGCGCGGCCCCGCGATGGAGCCGTCCTTCGTGACGTGTCCGACGAGCACGAGGGGGAGCGCCCGCTCCTTGCAGACGCGGATGAGGGTCGCGGCGACCTCGCGGACCTGGCTGGGACCGCCGGGCAGGCCGTCGACGGTGTCGCTCGCGACCGTCTGCACCGAGTCGACGATGAGCAGGTCCGGCCGGACCTCGTCGATCTGGCCGAGCACGGTGGCGAGGTCGGTCTCGGCCGCGAGGAAGAGGCTGTCGTGCATCGCGCCGGTGCGCTCGGCCCGCATGCGCACCTGCGCGGCCGACTCCTCCGCGCTGACGTAGAGGACCCGCTGGCCCTCGGCCGCGGCGCGGCTCGCGACCTCGAGCAGGAGGGTCGACTTGCCCACGCCGGGCTCTCCCGAGAGCAGCACGACCGCACCGGAGACGATCCCGCCGCCGAGCACGCGGTCGAGCTCGCCCACGCCGGTGGGGCGGTGCGCCGCCGACGTGGTCTCGATCTCGGTGATGGGCCGCGCGATGCGGCCGGCGGCCGGAGCCACAGCGGCGACCGCGCGGACGAGGCCGGTGCGCTCGGTGCTCTCGATCACGGAGCCCCACTGCTGGCACTCGCCGCAGCGGCCGACCCACTTCGCGGTCGTCCATCCGCACTCCGAGCAGCGGTAAGGGGCGGTGCGCGTCTTCGAGGAGGCCATGAGGTCCTTTCGGGGCGGAGGAGGGGGACGAGCGCGACGCTACGGGGGACCCCCGACACAGCCGCTCGTTCGAACGTGTCTTCGACAGTACAGTCCACCACCGACGCCGCGAGCGGGGCGCGCCAGGCCGGGGGAGAGGTCTCGTGGAAGCCGTCTATGGAGGAGCGTCGTCGCGGGGGAGCGGAGGCGGAGGATCGCGCCACGGAAGACGACGCCGCCCCGAGCGCCGCCCCGTCGGCGTCGGACGTCTGCGGGAGACTGGGGGACATGCCCTCGACAGTGCACGTCCTCAAGTCCGGCCGCCCGCTCGGAGTCAGCTGGTCCGGCCCCGAGGGCGCCGAGCGGGTCGTCGTCCTGGCGCATCCCGCTCCCGGCTCCTCGGACCTCGACCCCGACCCGGAGGCGACCGCGCGCCACGGGGTGCGCCTGCTCTCGTTCGACCGCCCGGGCTACGGCGCCTCCTCCCTTCTGACCGACCTCGACCCCGCCGGAGCGGGCGTCGGAGCCAGCCCCGAGCAGGCCGCCGCCGACATCGCCGAGTACCTCGCGACCGTCGGCATCGCCTCCGTCAGCGTCGCCGGCTGGTCGGCGGGAGGCCGCGTGGCCCTCGCGCTCGCCGCGAACTACCCCGGCCTCGTGGAGCGCGTCGCCGTGATCGGCACGCCCGCTCCCGACAGCGCCGTGCCGTGGGTCGGCGACGAGAACCGCGCCGAGCTCGCCCGCCTGGCCGACCTCCCGCTCGACGAGGCCGTCCGCTCGCTCACCCGCACCCTCGAGGGCGCCTTCGGCCCGACCCCCGCCCCGGACGCCCTGCTCGGGATGCTCGGCTCCGGCGACGCCGACACCGCGGTGCTCGAGACCCCCGGCGTCCGCGAGCGCCTCTCGCGCATGCTCGAGCGCGCCGTCGCCCAGGGCGCCCTCGGCATGGCCGCCGACCTCATCGGCTACGGCGTGCAGGAGTGGGGCTTCGCCGTCGAGTCCGCCGAGCCGCCCGCGCTCCTCCTCTACGGCGCCGAGGACGCGGTCGTCGGCCGCCGCCACGCCGAGTGGTACGCCGCACGGCTGCCCGACTCCCGCCTCGAGGTCGTGCCCGGCCGCGGCCACCTGCTCGCGATTCCGGAGTGGGACCGTGTGCTCGGCTTCCTCCTCCCCGCCTGATGGCGGCCCGTCCTCTCGATTGGCGCGACTTCCGGCCGTCGCGTACACTCGACCCCGGTACCGTGTCCGAGCGGCCGAAGGAGCATGTCTCGAAAACATGTGTGGGCTTGCGTCCACCGTGGGTTCAAATCCCACCGGTACCGCCAACGAGAAGGCCCCCCGCTTCCACGGAAGCAGGGGGCCTTCGTCGTTCTCGGCGTCGTGCGGCGGTCGCGACGTGCGGGTCAGCCGGCGCGGAGCAGCCAGGAGCCGCCGGCGCGCAGGGCCCGGTACAGGCGCCTGACCGCGTGGTCGGCCTCGGCCGAGCCGACGTCCGAGAAGGAGCCCGCCCCGCCCCAGAGCCCGAGCGCGTCGGCGGCCGCCGCCCGGACCTCTCGGCGGGTCGTCGCTCCGGCGAACATCTCGTCGAGCCGGTCCGCGACGCGGGCCCGCGCGCCGTCCTGCTGCGACCGCGCGACGTCGCGCACCTCAGCGACGGCCGCCGTGATCTCGGCGAGCACAGCGGGGATCGTGCGGTCCATCCTCCTGAGCCTAGGAGCGGGAGCGCGAGCGCTGCGAGGCGGCGTGGGTCAGGAGCGTCGCCACGACTCCGACGAGCACGCCCAGCGCGGTCTCGAGCGCCCGGTCGCGCAGCAGCACGAGCTCGTCGACGGGATGCGCGAGCTCCACCATGAGGATCGCGAGCGGAGTGACGAAGGCGAGGGTCAGGCCGTAGTTGCGGCCGACGACGAGCTCGGCGGTCATCTGGAGGAGCACCACCACCACGATCACGGCGAGCGGGGAGAGCGGCAGGGCCAGGAGCGCGGCCGCGATCAGCACTCCGACGATCGTGCCGAGCATCCGGTGTCCCGCGCGCACGAGCCGGGCGCCGGCGTCCGCTCCTGAGACGGCTGCGACGGCGGAGACCATCGCCCAGTAGGGGTGGCCCAGGCCCGTCGCGGTCGGGACGGTGCCCGCCACCAGGACGACGGTCCCGAAGCGGAGCAGGGCGGCGCGCGTCGCCGGACGGGCCGCCGCTGCGCGGAACGAGGTGCGCCACGGCGTCGGGGCGAGGCGGCGTGCGCGGGGGAGCGCGAGACCGCTCAGGCCGACGACGAGCGAGAAGGCGGCGGAGCCCGCGGCGAGAGCGACGGCGAGCGGGATCCGCGAGGGCTCGGACGGGACGGACGCGCACGCCGTGACGGCGAACACCGGGAACAGCGGGCCGGGCGGATGCCAGTGCAGGGCGTCGCTGAGATAGGCGGCCGCGACGGTCACGGCGACCACGACGGGGATGATCAGCCAGTCGCGGTGAGGAGAGAGGGAGACGACGGTGCCGAGGGTCACGGTGGTGACGAGGAACGCGGCTGCCGACAGCTGCATCAGCAGGCGCGGCCGGTGCGTGTGCTGGCGTCCGTAGAGGGCCGTGAAGGCGCCGAAGGTCGCGTAGAGGGCGAGATCGGTGCGGCCGAGCGCCCAGAGGACGAGCAGCGGGACGGCGATCGAGACGCCGGCGCGCAGGGCGACGCGATGGGCGCCGGCGTGCGGGCCGAAGGCGAGGAGCTCGCGGGGGTGGGGCAGAACGGGGGTGGCGGCCATCGGGTCCTCTGATCGGGGTCCGAGCGGCGGCGGCCGGAGAAGTGTTTCACGGGTGAAGCAGATATACTTTACGTGTGAATCAGTCTGAAAGCCAGCCGGGCGACGCGGTCGACGAGATCAGGGCGGGCTGGGCGGTGCTGCGGCCCGAACTCGACACCTCCGCCGTCGACGTCGTCGGGCGGGTGATCCGCGCCTCCGCGCTGATCGTCCGGGCGACGGAGGAGCTGCTCGCCGCCCACGGGCTGACCCGAGGCGAGTTCGACGTGCTCTCCACGCTGCGTCGCGCCGGCGCTCCGCAGTCGCCGACGACCCTCCGGACCATCGCCCTCGCCTCCGCTCCCGCGATCACCAAGCGCGTGCACTCGCTGGAGCGGCGGGGCCTGGTGCGGCGGGCCGCGAACCCGGCGGACGGGCGCGGCTCGCTCATCACGCTGACTCGCGAGGGGGAGGAGCTGGTCGACCGGGCCTTCCCCGAGGTGCTCGACGCCGAGCGGGCGCTGCTCTCGGGGGTGCCCGCCGATCTGCGGGCGGAGGCGTCGCGCTCGCTCCGCGCGGTGCTCGCGAGCGTCGAGGCCGCCGCGAGCCGGTGACCCGCGCGGGGACCGCGAGGCGGCGGGCGCTCGCTACCGTGGTCCCATGCGCCTGACCTCGAGCTTCACCGTGCCGACGCGGCCGCCGGTGCTGCAGCTGGTCAAGACGGCGGCGGCCACGGTCGTCACCTGGCTCCTCGCCGGCGTTGTCTTCCCGGGGACGCTGCCCGTCTTCGGCGCGATCGCCGCGCTCCTCGTCGTCGCGCCGAGCATCAACCAGTCGTTCTCCAAGGCCCTCGAGCGCTCGGTCGGCGTCATCATCGGCGTGATCGTCGGATCAGTGATCGGCACGGTGCTCGGCGGCGAGAGCATCATCGTTCTCCTCGCGATCGTGGCCGCGATCGCCGTCGGGTGGGCCGTGCGCCTGACCCCCGCCTCCGCGGTGCAGATCCCGATCAGCGCGATGCTCGTGCTCTCGGTGGGCGCGGTCACGCCGAACTACGCGCTCGACCGCATCCTCGAGACCCTCCTCGGCGCGGCGGTGGGAGTCGTCATCAACGTGCTCATCGTCCCTCCGGTCGTGCTGGCACCGGCCGAGCGGGCGATCGGAGACCTCACCGCTCAGCTCGCCGCCGCCCTCGACGACCTCGGCGACGCCCTCCAGGCCCCCGTCCCGCGACGTCGGCTCGACGAGCTGCTCATCAACGCCCGGCTGCTGCAGACCATGCAGAGCAAGGCGGAGGAGGCGATCGCGACCGGCGAGGAGTCCCTCCGCCTCAACCCGCGCCGCTCCGCCCACCGCGACCGGCTGCTGGCCCTCGACTCCGTCGTCCCGCGGCTGGGGCGCATCGTGACCCGGGTCCGCGGCATGACGCGGACCGTGCACGACCTCTACGACGACGAGCTCGTCGGGGAGCCGACGATCGCCGACATCGCCGTCCAGCTGCACCGGGCCGCCCACGATCTGCGGCTCCTCGTGCAGTCCTCGGTCGACGTTCCCGAGCCGGAGGCGATCACGGACGAGCTGCCCGCTCTCACCGCGCCGCTCGTGATCGCGACTCCGCACCCGCAGCACTGGATCCTGCTGGGGGCGCTCGCCGAGGACCTGCGGCGCATCCGCGAGGAGATCGTCGGCGCGGAGTCCTGACGGGCGGGCGCCGAGTGGCGTCGGTGAGAGGGCTGCTCTTGCTGCGCTCGGCGTCTCACGCCGCGCGACGTGCGGGTGGTGGCGGCCTGCGGTGGTCAGCCGTCCTGCTCGCCGTCCTTCCTCGGTCCGCCGCCCTCGACGAGTTCGCCGTCGCCCGGGTCCGGAGCGACCTGGTGCAGTGCCTCGGGATCGCTCGCCTCGGCGTGGAGGGTCTTGCCCTCGGCGATGAGGGAGTCGTCGTCCACGAGGATCCCGGCCAGCTCGGTGATGCGTCCCCGGAGAGCGCCGATCGGGTCCTCGGTGGGCGCGTCCTCCTCGGCGTGATCGACCTCCGAGTCGGGGTAGCGGCGGAGGGCGGCCTCGTCCCGGTCGGGCCGCGGTGCACGGGCGTGCTCGACGCAGAGGCGGGCGACCTCCTCGGCGTGCGCGTGCATCACGGAGTGGGAGGCGTCGGGGATCTCCCAGGCCCGCGCATGCGGCATCGACCGGGCGATCTCCTCCGCCCACTCGCGCGGAACGAGCCGGTCGAACTCGCCGCGGATGACGAGGGCGGACGCGCGGATCCGGGGGACGGTCTCCTCGATCCGGTAGTGCATCATCTCGGGCAGCACGCGGGAGAACCAGCGCGGTCCGCAGAGGAGGTAGGCGCCCGCGGCGAGGATCGCGACCTTGAGGGGCTCGCGGACGCTCGACTGGGCGAAGCGGAGCGCGGCGGTCGGGAGGCGGCGCTCGTGCCGGTTCATCACGGGTCCGAGCAGGACGATGGTGGTCAGCTCCGGACGGCGCGCGGCGAGCTCGGCCACCACCTGCGTCCCCATCGAGTGGCCGAGGACGACGGGATCGTCGAGGCCGAGCTCGTCGATGACGGCGCCGACCAGCTCGGCGTAGTCGCCGATGTCCATGCGCCGCGCGTCGATCGGGTGCGGCACGCCGCCGAAGCCCGGCAGGTCGAGAGCGTGCACCGGGCCGAACTCGTTGAGCGCGGGCGCGAGGCGCTCGAAGTACGTGGCCGCGACTCCGATCCCCGGCACGAGGACGAACGTGCGCTCGCCGTCGCGCCCCACTGTGCTCACCCGCGCCCAGACGTCGCGGTGGTGCACGCGCTGGACCGAGACGTCGGTGCTGCGGGTGCGGCGGTGAGGATCCCGCCCCCGGGAGCGCGTGGTCGCGAAGACGTCGCGGACTCCGCGCCGGAGAGTCGTGGCGAGAGTGGGGAGGAGGTCGCTCGGGCGGAGCACGGGGCCTCCTTCGATCGGGGGAGTCGGTCGCTGCGAGCCTAGGCGCTCGCCGCCGGGCTCAGATCAGCATGTCGTCCGACCTGTGGAGGATCAGGCGGGCCGGCCCGGTGTGGAGGACGCCGTTGGTCAGGGGGGCGGTCCGGACGCCGCCGCGCCTCCGCATCGCCCGGAACGCCCCGGGGGCGAGCACGACGTCCATCCAGGCGCAGGGGTTCGCCGGTCGTCCGCCCTGGAACTCGATCCGCTCCCCGCCCTGCTCGATCGCGAACGTGCGGCCGGCGAGGGCATCGACGTCGGCGCCGCGGACGATGATGTTGCGGCGGGCGTCGGCGGGGTCGAAGGGCCCTGCGCCGAGCTCGGCGGCGATGTGCTCGAGGGTCTCGACCGCGAAGAGCGTGATCGCCGCGGGGCGGTGCGCGCGCTGGGCGAAGAAGCGGTCGCCGACGATGCCGAGGCCTGCGCGGATCTCGATCCGCTCGGGCTGCTCGTTGCCCTCGGACGGCACCGGGCCATCGGCGGGGCGGCCCTCGTAGCGGTGCAGCGGAGAGACGACGAAGCCCACGAGCTCGATCGCGGCGGCCTCCATGAGCCCACGGTACGCCGTGAGGGGGAGCAGCGGCGTCCGCCCGTCGGAGGCTCTGCGAGGCGCTCCGGGACACCGCGACGGAGCCTGGGTCCTCGTGGCTGCGGCGGCGTCCCGAGAGGGAGCCGTCTGCGCCGCCGCCGCCGATTCGCGGAGGGGGCTCCCGGCATGTATAGTCGTACCTCGTTGCGTGCGCCTCTGGCCCACGCGATGGACTGCGCCCGTAGCTCAACGGATAGAGCATCTGACTACGGATCAGAAGGTTGGGGGTTCGAATCCCTCCGGGCGCACTCTGGTTGAGACAGAGCAGAACGGCCCGCTTCGGCGGGCCGTTCTCGTTTTAACGGTCGCTCGTTCCGGTGGCTGTCGGCGTCGGTCTCCCGGTGAGTGCAGGGCGAGGGAACAGCCGGTTCTCCGCCTCGCAGGACGCCTCTTCGCGCCGTCGACGACGTCGACCGTCTTCCGCCCGCATCCGCGATCAGTCCGCGCCCGTGCTCGCGATCAGTCCTCGCAGGCTCTGCGATCACCCGTCGCGAGCACGCCGCTCGGCTCTTCTCGCGCGCCGTTTCCTCCTCCACAGCGCCCATCTCGCGCCGTTCTCCACGGATGCAGCCGTACCGGCCGCGATGACGTCGAACCGAGCAATACTCTCCTTCCGTGGGGCTGAACGGTCGCCGCCGACGCAGTGCGCTCGGTCGGCAGAGGAGAGGACATCGGATGAGTCGAACGGAACAGTCGGGGCAGGACGAGCGCGGACGACCCCGAGCGCGGACGGCGCGAGCGCTGGTCGGCACGACGGCGGGCTGCGTGCTCGTGAGCGGGCTGCTGGGCGGAGGCCTCGCGCCGCCGCCCGCCCTCGCCGCCGACGGTCCTCACACGACGATCGAGAACACCCTCCTGCAGGGAGGCGCGACGAACGCCGGAGTGACGACCGTCTCGGCCTGGGTCCAGAAGGGCGAGACGCTCCGGGTGGACCTCCACCCGCTCCAGGCGGGCTCGGGCGCCGGCGAGGGCGAGACCGGCGGCGGTACCGCCCGGGTGACGGCTCCGGGCGGAGTCGTCCTCGACGAGCAGGACTTCGCGCCCGGAGCGCCGCCCTCGGTGTCCGCCGGCGGCTCGTTCGTGGCGGACGAGACCGGCGTCTTCCAGATCCGGGTGTCCGACGACGACGTGACGGCGCCGGTGAACCTCGTCTGGAGCATCGGCGTCCAGGACGCGCGGGGCGCGGCGGTCGCGGGCCGGGTGTGGTCCGACTCCTATGCGATCCAGTCCGGGGCGAAGGAGTCCTACTCCTCGCCCGAGGAGCGGCGCTCGTCCTTCACGCTCCACGCCGTCACGGAGACGGGCGCCCGCTACGAGCTGGGGCTGCGCGGCTACGACGGAGTCGCCTCGACGGTCCAGGCCACGAACAAGGGCAATGTGAAGGTCGGGTCGTCCGATCCGTCCTACCTCTCGGTCCCCATGCCGCAGTCGAGCGAGGCGAGCGGTATCGGGGCGCAGTACGTGCAGGCGTCCGGACGCTCCGGGATCGACGGCCTGCAGACCTACAAGCTCTTCCTGGACCCGCCGTCGTCCGACCTGCCGGAGTCGATCGCTCCGGCCTACCGTGCGCCGACGATCGAGGGTCTCGCCTTCCGCCGGTCGTCCGCGGGCTCCGACGCGGGCACGCTGACCGGCGTCCTGGGGACGCAGCCGGGCACCGTCGTCGTGGACGTCGATGCGGACGGGGACGGCTCCTACGACGGCGAGCGCGACGTGCACCTCACCCGGATCGCGGGGACGACCGGTCCCTTCTCGGTCGACTGGGACGGACGGGACGCGAAGGGCGGGACCGTCGACGTGACCGACCCCGACGTCACCTTCCGCGCCTCCATCGGCCGCACGAACGAGTTCCACTTCACGCGGGTCGACGCCGAGACGTCCGCCGGCGGCGTGTCCGTCGTGAGGTCGACCGGCGGCGGCGACGACCCGTCGACGGTGCACTGGGACGACTCGCTCCTCGCCGGATCGAACTCGGAGCGGTACTCCGGCACCTCCGCGGTGACGTCCGGCGACGGCGGCACCGACTCATCCGGCGGGGTGCACCGCTGGGAGGGCGACGACTCCGGGCGGGGCCGCATCCCCAACGCCAACGACTCGGTGCACGGCTCCTACGGCGACCTGCGGGCGATCGACGACTGGGCCTACGGCTCGGACGGTGCGGTCGCGGTCGCACGCCTCGATCCGCTCGCGCCGCACGTGACCATCGCGAAGACCTCGTCGGTCGACTCCGCCACTCCGCTGCTCCGCGGCGCCCGCGTGCCCTACCGGCTGACGCTGACCTCGGACGGGACCGGGGACTACTCCGACGCCGCCGTCATCGACTACCTCGACAAGGGCGTGCTCGACGACGCCGAGCTCGACTCCGGCTCCCTCCGCGCCTCGCAGGGCACGGCCACGATCGATGCAGAGACGGGCCGCATCTCCTGGGCGGCCGGCAGCCTGCCGGTCGGGGCGACGGCCGAGCTGACCTTCGACGTGATCGTGACCGGCGAGGGGGACCGCGCGCTGACGAACACGGCCTGCCTCGCCGATGCGCCCTTCGCTCCCGCCTCGTCCGGCACGGGGACCGACGCGAACCCCTGCGCCACCGTCCCGCACGACATCGGCGAGGGGTCGCTCCTGATCCGGAAGACCGCGTCCCAGGCGAGCGCCGAGCACGGCGGCACGGCGGGCTTCGACATCGTCGTGGCGAACACCGGAACGGTCGACGCGACGGACGTGACCGTGACCGACGTCCCGACGCTCGACCACCTGCTCGAGGCGACCATCGAGAACGGCGCCGGAGGAACGCAGCCGGCCACGGAGCCCGTCACGGGTCTCGACATCCCCGCCGGCGGCCAGGTGTCGCTGCACGTCAGCGGCCGGGTCGCCGACGGGTACGACGCCGCGACCCTGCCCAACCGCGTCTCGATCACCCACCAGCCCGAGGGCTTCGACCCGCCGACGGTCGAGAACGCCTGCGCTGACGATGCGACGTCGTCCTGCGCCGAGATCCCGGTGCCGCCCGTCGAGGGAAGGCTCTCCATCGAGAAGACGGCGATCGGGAATCAGGTCGACCACGGCGGGCGTGCCGGGTTCCGGATCGTGGTCGCCAACGAGGGGGCTAGGCCGGCGGACGGGGTGACCCTCACCGACATCCCGGAGCTCGCGCACCTGAGCGACGTCACGATCTCCCGGGACGGCGGCCCGGCGTCGTCCGACCTGACTGTCGAGAACCTGTCTCTGGCCCCGGGAGCGTCGACGACGTTCACCGTGACCGGACGGGTCGCCGACGGCGTGGACGCGTGGACCATCCCCAACCGGGCACGCCTGACCGAGGTCCCGGAGGGCTTCGATCCGACGACCGTCCTGCACCCGTGCGCGGACGACGGCGGAGCCAGCTGCGCCCAGGTGGCGGTGCCTCCGGTCGGACTCGTGCCGACGGTGCTCGCCTCGACGGGAGCGGCGGCCGGGCCCCTCGCGGCCGGAGCCGGCGCTCTGCTCCTGGCCGGCGGCGCTCTGACGGCGCTGCGCCGTCGCTCGACCCGCACCTCGTGAACCGGAGCCCGGGCCGCTGCAGCGCGGCCCGGGCTCCCGGACCCTCTCCTCGAAAGGCACTACTGCATGACCGAGCACGGCCTCCCGTACCGCATCACCGAGCGCTTCCCTCTCTCCGATGGACGCGTCGGTGTCAGCACCTGGTGGTCCGCCGACCCGGAGCAGCTGGAGCAGCAGCTCCGCACGCGCTCCGGACATCCGCATCCCGAGAGGGAGCCGGTCCGGAGACTGCACCTCGCGACCGCGACGATCGTGCTGATCGAGGAGCGGACCGCTGGAGGCTTCCGCCGGCTCGACCCCCACCTCCGAGCCCGCACCGATCCGCGCTGGCGCCGGGCTCTCCTGCGGTCGCGCAGGTCGGCCCGGCTCCGACGGGTCATCGGTCCGCGGGACCTGCCGAGGACGGATCCGCCGGTCGAGGTGTCACGGCACGTCGATCCGACACGTCGAGTGTGAAGGAGGCGGGCGGAGAGCTCGGCGCCTGATGCGCGGTGAGGGTCTCCCCGCAAGGACGCCGTCGGGTCAGGCGGCTTCCTCGAGGTCGTCCTCGACCGCGACGGGCGCGTCGACCGGGGCGCACGGGGGAGCGGACTCGGCCGGGGGCGCCGAGGCCGCGATGCGCGAGCGCTCGAGCCCGGCGAGGAGCACGGCGAAGGCCTCCTCGAGCTCGGCGGTGTCGCGGAGCAGGACGCGCTCGCCGCTCGTCGGGTCGAGGCGGACCGTCCGGTAGGCCGGGCGGGGGAGATCGGAGACCAGGGTGATGATGCCGAGGACGACGCCGCTGCGGCGGGCGCGCGCGGTCCAGCGGTTGGCGTGGGTGCGGAGAAGGATCATGACCGGGGCCGTCCTCGGTGACGTGGTGCAGGAGCGGGGGGAGGGGGGTGTCGCTGGCGGTGCGGGGATCCTCTCGAAGCTTGCTGCACGAAGGGCCTCCGCTTCCTGTGCTTGACAGCAGAGCCGAGCAGCGGTCACCGGCGCCGGGCGGCCGCCGCGGCGTGCAGGGCCCGCAGGAACTCGGGGACGACCGGGTTCCCGGTGTCGCGGGCGAGCACACCGATCTCACGGCTCGCGCCCGGATCGTCGATCGGGATCTCGCGGACGTCGTCGTCGACCGAGGACGGGCTCGGCGGCAGGATCGTGAGTCCGAGACCGGCTGCCGCGAGTCCCCGGGCGGCGCGGTAGTCGCCGACCTCGAACGCCGGCACGGGGTCGCGGCCGTCCACGGCGAGCAGCCGCCGGGCCGACTCGTGGAGGCCGTAGCCGGGCGCCAGCATGATCAGGTCGAGGCCGCGGAGGTCCTCGACCGTGACCGAGCGCCGCGAGGCCAGCGGATGACGGGGGTCCACGACCGCGAGGAGAGGCTCCGAGTAGAGGGTCGTCGTGGTGGTGCCGGGGAGATCGGGCGGATCCGCGACGATCGCCAGCTCGGACTCGCCCTCCGCCACGGCCCGCAGGCAGAGGGCGCGGGAGCCGTGACGGAGCCCGAAGCCGACCTGCGGCCAGCGGCGGCGGAACCGGCGGATCACATCCGGCACGAAGCTCTCCCCGAGGAGTGTCTGGAAGGCGAGGTCGATCCGGCCGTGCTCCACGTCGCCCGCCTGCCGCACCTCCGCGAGCCCGGCGCGGATCACCGACATGCCGTCCTGAGCGGCCTCGGCGAGACGGGTCCCCGCCTCCGTCAGCACCACCCCGCGGCCCTCCCGGCGGACCAGGGGAGTGCCGACCAGGGCGGACAGCCGGGCGAGCGACCGGCTCGCGGTCGGCTGCGGGATCCCGAGCTCGGCGGCCGCCGCCGTGACGCTCCCGGTCTGGGCGACCGCGACGAGCAGGGGCAGGAGGCGGAGGGTCGCGGGCCAGTCGTCGGACACGCCACCACCCTAGATCCGGACATGACCAGAACGCATGAACAGTACGAGAAAGGACATTAGTCATGCAACCGCAGGCGGTCTACCGTCGGAACCATGAGCACCGCCGCACGCACCCGACCGATGCGCGCAGCGGCACCCTTCTCGCAGCGGCGGCTGACCATCGCCCTCCTCGCCGCCGGAGTAGCGACCTTCGCCGAGCTCTACGCCGTGCAGAGCGTCCTCCCGCAGCTCGCGCGGGAGTGGGCCCTCGCCCCGTCCGACGCCGCGCTCACCGTCTCGGCCGCGACCCTCGGACTGGCGCTCTCGGTGCTGCCGTGGGCCTCGGTGGCCGAGCGCATCGGACGGCTCGAATCCATGCGGATCGCGGTCCTCACGTCCGTGGTCCTGGCGCTGCTCGCCTGCGTCGCCCCGACCTTCGAGCTCCTCCTCGTCCTGCGCTTCCTCGGGGGAGCGGCACTGGGTGCCGTCCCGGCCCTCGCCGTCGCGGCGATCCACGACCGGGTCGGAGGCGCCGGAGCGACGGCCGCCGCGACGGCGTACGTCTCCGGGACCACGATCGGCGGTGCCGCCGGACGCCTGCTCGCCGGACCGCTCGCGGCGGCGCTCGGATGGCGCGGAGCCCTGCTCGTCGTGACGGCCGTCTGCGCGGCGGCCGCGATCGTCTTCGCGGTGCTCGCGCCCCGGGGCGGCGGCGCGCGCGAGGCGGCCCCCGGCGGCTGGCGAGGGAAGACGGCGCAGGTGCTCCGCGATCCGATGCTCGTCGCGATCGCGCTGCAGACGTTCCTCGCGGTCGGCGTGTTCGTCGCGGTCTACAACTACCTGGCGTTCCGGCTCGAGGCGCCGCCGTTCGCGCTGGCGCCCGCGCTCGTCTCCCTCCTCTTCGCCGCCTACCTCGCGGGAACCGTCTCCTCCCGGCTCGCGGGGAGATGGGGGCCGCGGATCGGTCCCCGCCTCGTCATGCGGATCGGCGTCGCCCTGATGATCGTCGGACTGCTGGTGATGCTCGCCGAGAACGTCGCCGTGGTGATCGCCGGACTCCTCGTCTTCACGGCCGGCTTCTTCGCCCTGCACGCGACCGGCGCCGCCTGGACGGGAGCGCGGGCGGCTCCGGCACTCCGAGGGCACGCCGGTGCGGTCTACACGATCGCCTTCTACGCGGGCTCGGCCGCCGGCGGCTGGCTCCTCGGCCTGGCCGTCGGAGCCGGTGGCTGGCCGGCGCTGACGGCGGTGACGATCGGCCTGCTGCTGGTCGGAGCGGGGATCGTCAGCCTCCCGTCCCGCACCACCGCGGCCGGGCGGTGAACCCCCGCCTCCGCCGACCGAACCCCGAGCTCCGCCCGGCACCTCCCCGCAACGGGCGAGGTGCGACATGATGGCCCGACTGCACGAAGCGGGGGACGGCATGGCGCGGAGAACCGGAGCGGACGGCTCCCCACGCGAGAGCGGCGGAACGGGCGAGGGCGGCACCGACCCGCGCTACCACGCGGGCTTCCAGCGCGGCTACGACGGACGCGGCGCCGAGCGGCGTGGCAGCGGCGAGGAGCGCCTCCGCTCCCCGTTCCTGTCGGGCGGGGCCGCGGGCACCGGGCGATCGGCCGGCCGGAGAGGCGGCGCGTCCGCTCCCGAGCACGAGGAAGCGTGGTCGGTCGGCGGTCCGACGGGCTCCCGAGTCTCCGGCCGACGGACAACTCCGGAGCGCGCGAGAGCGGCGGTGCGGGCCGTCCCGACACCCGCGGAGCCGACCGCGCCCCGACCCGCGGAGCCGACAGTCCCATTCCCGACCGAGCCGACCGTCCCGCTCCCCACCGAACCCGACTCCGCTCCCGGCGACGCGGCACCCGACTCCGGTGACCGTCGCGACGCGACCGACGCCGACCCCCGCCCCGCTGTCTCCACTCGCCGCATCGCCGGAGCCCTGGCGGTCGTCGGCGCCGTGAGCGTCCTCGTCGGACTCCTCGCCCTCTGGAACAGCTCCCACAGCTGGTACGACTACTCGCCGTCGCAGAGCGCCTTCGGGCCCGAGCAGTACCTCCGCGTGCTCAGCGACAACGCGATCGGACCGTTCCTCACCGTCGGCCTGATCGCGCTCGGCCTGGCGGTCGTGGTGCCGCTGCTGAGGGCTCCCGGCCGATGACGCGGGTCCGCCTGCTCTGGGCCGCCGCCATCGCGGTCACCGTCGTCCTCTGGGCCGCAGTGCTCGCGCTCCCGGTCGTGGTCCTCCTGCTGCCGAACCAGTACCAGGGCGACTCGATCACGGTCCCGCCGGAGCTCTACGTGCGGCAGGCGCTCGCGATGGTCGCACCGCCGCTCCAGACCGCCGCCCTGGTGATGCTGGGGGCGCTGATCGTCGTCGCGGTCGCGCGGCGCCCGCCGGCGAAGATCCGTACGACGGAGGCGGCGAGCGGCTGGGACGACGCCGTCCTCCTCGACCCGGACGGCCGCGAGCAGCGCGGGACAGGCCCCGCAGGCCGCTGAGCAGACGCTGCTGCGTCGGAATCCACCCGCTCCTCCCCGGTCGGAAGCCGCTCCTCCGGACGCACCCGCCCCTCAGGCCGGCAGCAGCTGGAACCGCTCCCGCGCCGCCCCGCCGGCGACGAGGTCCGCGAGCAGCTCGCCCAGGACCGGTCCGAACGTGAAGCCGTGCCCCGAGAACCCGGTCGCCAGAGTCACGCGGCCCACGCGGTCGATCACGAAGTCCTCGTCGGGCGTGCTGTCGTAGAGGCAGCTGATCGGAGCGGCGCTCGCCGCGTCCACGCCCGGGATCCACTCCGCGACGTAGCCGACGAGGCGGGCGAGCGCTCCGGGCTCGGGCTCGAAGGTGCGCTCGTCCGGATCGACGACGACACCGGTGCTGTGCTCGCCCACCTTCACCCCGACTCCGGGCGTCGCGAGCCCGTAGACGACCGGCAGGCCGGCGCGGTGGTGGGCGAAGCTCGGCCACGAGTCGAGGGGCAGGTCGGTCGCGAAGTGCGCGGGCTGCTCCTGCGTGACGCGCAGCGGAGGGAGGCGTCGACCGGCCGCGCGGACGAGACCCTCCACGAGCGGCGGCGTCCAGGATCCACCGGCCACGACGACCGCGTCCGCGTCGAGAGCGCCGTCGGTGGTCAGCACGCGCACGTCGTCGCGCGCTCCTCGATGCCCAGCACCCGCGTCCGCGTCCGGAGGACGGCGCCGCGTCCGAGGGCGGAGTCGAGCATCGCGTCGATCGCGGCCGCCGCGTCGAGGCGTCCGCCCTCGGGGTGCAGCAGGACGTCGGTCTCGAAGCGGAGTCCCGGCCAGCGCCGCTATGCCTCGTCCGCTTCGATCCGCACCACGGGGGTCCCGTCGCGCAGGAGGACAGCCTCGACGGCGGCCAGGACGGCGGGGTCGCCGTGGTCGATCGCGCCGACCGGGTGCAGCAGGCGGCGGCCGGTCTCGGCTTCGAGCCGTGCCCAGGCGCGCCCGACCCGTCCGGTGAGGGCGCGGTAGTCGTCCTCGAGGTAGCCGCGGCGGAAGATGCGCGTCTCGCCGTGGGACGAGCCGCGGTCGTGACCCCGCTCGAACTGCTCGACGAGCACCACGCGATCACCGCGCTCGGTGAGGGCGCGGGCCGTCGCCGCTCCGACCAGGCCGGCTCCGACGACGACGACCTCTCGGGTCACGGGGTCTCCCGGGAGGCGCGGCGCACGCCGAGCAGGACCACCAGGCGGAGGAACCCGACGAGTCCCATGCCGATCAGTGCGGCGATCAGCATCAGCACGGCGACACCGGCCACCCAGGTCGTGTCGCCGGTCACCGACTGCGCCGCGAACTCGGTGCAGAACAGCGCCAGCCCGGCGTAGCTCAGAATGAGGACGGTGATCGTCCCGGGGCGGCGGAGGCGCTGCGCCGGCGTCCGCCAGAGGGCCGGCGGCTCGAGCCAGCGGCGCAGCAGCCGGATCACGAGAGTGCCGACCAGGCCGAGGAAGCCGGCCGCGATCAGGATGATGCCCGCGCCGCCCAGCCCCGACGCCTCGACGCCGGCCAGCTCGAGGGCGATCCCGATCGCGACGCCGACGGCTCCTGCGCCCCCCGCGATCATGGCCGCCCACACCCCGAATCCGCCGCGGAGGACGCTCTCACGCTCGGGACGCGACGGTTCGGCGTCCATCGGACGCTGCTGACGCGGACGGATCGGCGCAGGAGGAGCCGACGACGGCGCTGCTGCCGGAGCGGCCGCGGCCTCGGACACGCCCCAGACCGGAGCGGCGTCCGGCGTCTGCGACTCGATCACGTTCTCGCGCACCGGCACGTAGCGCAGCGGCGCGTCGATCCGCACCTGCGGCCGCCCGCGCACGACGATCGTCGCCCCCAGGTCGGCCCCGCGCTCCAGCGCGACGGGTCCAAGCAGGAGCCCGACCGCCGGATCGATCCGCCACGCGTCCGACCGGGGAGCCGAACCGTACCACTCCGCCGACACGGCCCCGCCGAGATCGACCGAGATCGGCCGCCCGTCGCTGTAGCTCGTCACCGGCACGAGCGACCGGCCGGAGTTGCGCACCCGCGCGCCCACCCGCCACCAGTCGTCCCCGGCGTGCGTCAGCCGCACCTCGACGTCGACCAGCGACGCCGGCACCGCCCGCCGCCGTCCGATGACCACCGCGACGACCGCGAGCCCGGCGATGACCAGCCCGCCGAGCAGGCCGACCACTCCGATGAAGATCTCCATGGGAGCAGTCAAGCAGGCGCGGGTCGACGACGCGGGCGCGACGAGGTGGCCTCCGGGAGGCTCGATCCCGGCCGTCGACGCTGTCGCTCCGCGCGGCCGCCCCCTGTTCCCGACCCTCCGCCCGACCGTCGAGCCCGGAGCGGGCCACTCCGCATACTGAGGAGGCGCGTCGCGTCGACCGCATCGCGGGTCTCATCGCAGGAGGGTCGATCATGCGCCACTGGCTTACGTTCCCCGTGCGCCGGCGCCCTCGTCGACGGGCCGGTGCGATCCTCGCTCTGCTGGGAGCTGCGGCGCTCGCCGTCGCCGCCGTCGCGCTGTCGGACACGGCGGGAGGAGGCGGACCGGAGGTGGTGTCCTCCTCGGCCGGTGCTTCTGCGGCGTCGAGCAGTCCCGCTGCTCCCGCGCCGAGCAGCCCCTCGGCGGACGTCGAGCCGTCCGCTCCGGAAACGGAGCCGTCCGCTCCGGAAACGGAGCCGTCCGCTCCGGAAACGGAGCCGTTGGCTCCGGAAACGGAGCCGTCCGCTCCGTCCCTCGCGACGCTGGCCGCTCTCCCCTCGGTCGAAGGCCCCGCCGCCGTCCCTTACGACCGCGACCTCTTCGGACAGGCGTGGTCGGACGTCGACCGCAACGGCTGCGACACCCGCAACGACGTCCTCGGCCGCGACCTGCTCGCCCCCGTGTTCAAGCCCGGCACCCGCGACTGCAAGGTCCTCACCGGCACCCTGATCGACCCCTACGACGGCGCCTCGGTCGCCTTCGTCTCCGGGACCGACACCTCCCGCCTCGTGCAGATCGACCACGTCGTCGCCCTCGGCTGGGCGTGGCACCACGGCGCCTGGTCGTGGACGGACGACCAGCGCCTCGCCTTCGCGAACGACCCCGCGAACCTCGTCGCCGCGTCCGAGCAGACCAACCGCGCGAAGAGCGACGCCGGCCCGGGGGAGTGGCTGCCACCGGCCGCGGAGCTGCGTTGCGGGTACGTGGAGCAGTTCGTGGCGGTGCTCAGCGACTACGGGCTCGGGATCGATGCGCGGGACCGGGCGGCGTCGGAGGCGGTGCTGGCGGGGTGCGGGTATTGAGGGGGAGAACCTCTTTCCTCTGATGGAGGGTCGTCCCGACGCCGCAACAGCGGCAGGCGTGACCGCAATAGCGTCGTTCAACTCTGCGATAGTGAGTAATGGTCTCTTCTGTGACCTCTCTTCTGGGATACATGCGGCACAAAGTTCAGCACTTAGGCAATATGAGTAACTCTGTCGCTAACACGAGTACATCTCGACAGAACGTGCTCCGAGCATTCCTAGTCTCGCGAGATGCCTCCCGTTACTCCCGCCACACTCTCACTTGAACTGGGCGTTTCTCAGCGTCGAATCCGAAGCCTCCTCCGCTCCTCCTACGGAACTCTTCCGGCTGAGGAATCTCGGTGGGATCTGACCGAAGCGCAGGCGGAGGCTGTCCGCTCCCGTCTGCTTCGACGAGACACCACCGAGCGTCGGTTCACCTTGGAAGTGGGCGACCAGGTCCTCCGACGTGATATTCACCGCGCATACGGAGGGCAGCAGCAGCAGGGAATCGTGACGCCGCGAGCGCTCCGTGAAATCTTCATCTTCACCGATCCGGCGAAGGGAGCTCGATACGGCTACGACCGGTTCGAGGGACTTCGCGAGGACGGGTCCTACTCCTACACGGGAGAAGGGCAGGTCGGTGACCAGGTTTTTCTTCGCGGCAACAGGGCTCTCCGGGACGCGGCACAGGATGGGCGGGTGCTTCGACTCTTCACGGTGCAGGGAACGAGCGTGACCTACATCGGTGCCTTCACGACAGGGACTCCGACCTACCGGTGGGAGATCATCCCGGACACCGAAGGGACGCAGCGACGCGGCATCATCTTCACTCTCCTGCCGCTTGCGGCGGACATCACTCGGCTGCCGACCTACGGTGGCACACAGGAGTCCGCCGCCTCGCTCGGCGACTGGACGCCTCCCGAGCACTCCGACATCGTCATCGCGGGTGCGGATGTCAGCCCTCTCGATGACCGGGTCGTCTCCCGAATCGAGTTCGAGCTGCAGTCCGACTTTGGGCTCTGGCTGACCGAGAACGGCACGCCGCCCAGTCGTCTGACGCTCCCGGTCGGCAGCTCACGGGTCGAGCCGGACCTCTACGTCCGATCGAGCGGCTGGATTGTCGAAGCCAAGAAGTCGACCGCCCGGTCCTTCGTCCGCATGGCCATCGGGCAGGTGCTCGACTATGCCCATCTTGCGCAGCGCGAGGGCTACGCGGCAGTCCCCGTCATCCTGCTTCCCGGTCGCCCGGAAGAGGACATGCTGGATCTCATCCGCAGCCTCTCGATCATCACAGCGTTCAGGTCTGACGAGGGCTTCGACCTCATCGATCCGTAGAGGAAAGAAGCCGAACGGCCGGCAGATCGGGGTGGGCCCACTCCAGTCCGGGGAGTTCGCTCGGAAGGAGCCAGAGGAGTTGGTCGTGGTCGGTGCTCTCCGTGGGGCGTGGGCCACGAACCACGGCTCGGAAGCAGTGCAACCGAATGGTGAGAGCGCCGACCTCCGTTTCGTCTGACGTCAGCTTGGGGCCGACCTCGATCTCCACGCTCAGCTCCTCGCGGATCTCCCTCGCGAGGGCGCCTTCAGCCGTTTCGCCAGGTTCTCTCTTGCCGCCGGGAAATTCCCAGAGCCCGCCCGCCGCCTTGTCCGCCCGCCGACGGCAGGCGAGAATACGGCCGCGATCGCTGATGACCGCCGCAACGACGTCGAGAGTGTCCACGTGTCCATCATGCCGACACCGGTGCAACGACCGCCCTATACGCGATGGCCGTGCGCACCCCCCCTCTTTGACGCCCCACCC
>NZ_PSVO01000029.1:0-27890 GCF_002932325.1 Rathayibacter sp. AY1E2 | reverse complement strand
CCCGCCCGCGCCCGCGCGCCCCGGGGCCGGATGACCGCCCGCCCCACGATGGCCACCCGCGTGGGGCCGCCGACCGCCGGCGGCCGCTGGTCGATCGTGCCGCTCGCGGAGTCGGACGCGACGATCCGCGGGCACGCGCTCGGCGAGACGCTGCTCGAGCGGTACGGGATCGTCACCCGCGGCTCCGTGCAGGCCGAGGGCGTCCTGGGCGGCTTCGCCCTCGCCTACAAGGTGCTGAGCGGCTTCGAGCAGCAGGGCCGCGCCCGGAGGGGCTACTTCATCGAGAAGCTGGGAGCAGCGCAGTTCGGCACCGCCGGCAGCGTCGACCGGCTCCGCACGTTCGCCCCGCAGGACGAGGCGCAGGAGCGCTCACGACCGGTGCTCGCGCTGGCGGCGACCGACCCCGCCAATCCGTTCGGCGCCGCTCTGCCGTGGCCGCAGGGCGAGGGGCACCGCCCCGGTCGGAAGGCCGGCGCGCTGGTCGCCGTCGTCGACGGAGCGCTCGCGGTCTACCTCGAGCGCGGCGGCAGGACCGCCCTCACCTTCACCGCCGACGAGGCGGCCCTCGCCGACGCGGCCGGCGCCCTCTCGCAGCTCGTCCGCTCCCGCGGGGTCGAGAAGCTGACCGTCGAGAAGATCGACGGCGTCTTCGCGCTCGGCACGCCCTTCGGCGACGCCCTCGTCGCCGCCGGCTTCGTCGCGAATCCGCGCGGCCTGAGGATGCGCTCGTGAGCGCCGGAGGGAGCCCGCGTGCCCGAGGGTGACACCGTCTACCGATCCGCCCACAACCTCGCCGAGGCGCTGGACGGCGAGGTCCTGACCCGGTGCGACGTCCGCGTGCCGAAGTACGCGACGGTCGACCTCACCGGCGAGACGATCGACGAGGTCGTCCCCCGCGGCAAGCACCTGCTGATGCGGGTCGGCGACGCGCTGATCCACTCCCACCTCAAGATGGAGGGGAGCTGGCACCTCTACGCCCGCGGCGAGGGCGAGCGGCCGAAGTGGCACCGGCCAGCGTTCCAGGCCCGGATCGTCCTCGAGACCGAGGACTGGCAGGCGGTCGGCTTCGAGCTCGGGCTCCTCGAGATCGTCCCGCGCTCGGCCGAGGAGGACGTGGTCGGCTATCTCGGCCCCGATCTGCTCGGCGCCGACTGGGACGCGGACGAGGCGCTGCGACGCCTGTCCGCCGATCCGGAGCGGCCGATCGGGCTCGCGCTGCTCGACCAGCGGATCATGGCCGGACTCGGCAACGTCTACCGCGCCGAGCTGTGCTTCCTGCGCGGCGTGCTGCCCACGCGCCCGGTCGGCGGGAGCGGCGACCTCGTGCGCACCATCGCGCTCGCGAAGCGGCTCATCACCGTGAACCGCGAGCGGATCGAGCGCACGACGACCGGCAACCTGCGCCCGGGCCAGCAGCTCTGGGTCTACGGCCGCGACCGCAAGCCGTGCCGGCGCTGCGGCACTCCGATCGAACGCGGCGAGCTCGGCGACGACGAGCTGCAGCTGCGGGTCACCTACTGGTGCCCGAACTGCCAGAGCTGAGGGGCTACTCCTCGACCGCGGAGCGGCGCCCGGGGACGTGCTTCTCGTGGACGCCGACGTCCGTCAGGCGCTCGATGCGGTCGACGTGGCGGCCGGGCTCGCCGCCGTCCGCGACGATCCAGCTGCCGACGAGGAGGAACCCGTCGCGGCCGCCGGCCGTCAGCGGGCCCGTGATCGTGAACGACCCGAGCGCCGGAGTCGAGAACGCCAAGCGCACCGGGTCCCCGTGCTCGAGCCCCTCGGCCGAGCGCTCCCCGCCGACCTCGTCGGCGTCCGGAGCCAGGGCGATGCTCTGGATCTCGGTCCCCGTGCCGAGGAAGACGTCCGCGACGACGAGCTCGCCGCCGACGGCCTGGCGGACGACCCCCTCGATCCCGTAGAGGCCGTAGCGCGGGGAGCGGACGAGGACGCGCACCGAGTCGCCGATCGCGACCTCGGCGAGAGCACCCCGGATCGAGGCGACATCCCTCCGCGCGGGAGGGGCGGACAGGGCGTCGAGGATCGGGCTGGGCATCCGATCAGGGTAGCCGCTCCGGGAGCGCACCCGCCCGGCGGATCGGCGGCGGATCCCGGCCGGCTGAGGCGCCGGGTCGCATCGGCCGCCGACGCCGCGCGCGAGCGGCGGAGCACCGGCCGGAAGGCTCCGGCACCGCGAGACCCCGGCACTGCGGCGACACCGGCACCGCCGGGAGACGCCGGTACTGCGGCAGGCGCAGTCACCGCTGGGAACGACGAAGGCCCCGCCTGAGCGGGGCCTTCGGACGATGCGGAGTCGGTGGGATTTGAACCCACGGAACCCAATAAAGGGTTCTCCACCTTAGCAGGGTGGTGCACTCGACCGGACTATGCGACGACTCCCGAGCGCCCGCTGGCGGACGCACGACGACCATCATAACCGCACCCGCGAGGGCCTCGCGACACGGGCGCCCGCCCCTCCGCGGGAAGGCGAGAAGCCGCCTACTGGTCCGACAGGGGCCGGCCGATCGTGCAGGTCTCCTGCTGCGCGGTCTGCCCGGAGACGTCGCTCGGGAGGGTGACCGGCCCGTCGGGTGCGCTCGTCGCGGGGGCGTCGGTGGCCGGCGACTCCGTGGCCGCCGGAGCGTTGGTCGCCCCGGGCTCCTCCCCCGTCGACTGCGAGCCGCCGCCGGTGGTGCCGCTCAGCGCGATCGGCTGGTCGGCGAGGAGCGCCGCGTTCAGCGCCGCCGCCGCGTCCTCGCTGGGGTACACGCCGTTGCCGTCGATGAAGGTCGGGTACTGCACGAAGACCACGTTCGCGAGGTCGACGTCCTTCACCGCGAGGCCGATCGACACGAGGGTGTTCACGTTCTCGAGCGAGGTGGAGAGCTGCATGTTCGAGACGGCCGCCTTCGCGAGGCCGTAGAGGTTCACCGGGTTCGAGAGCGTCGACGCGCTCTTCACCTTGCGCACCAGCGATGAGAGGTACACCTGCTGGCTCGAGATGCGGGTGAGGTCGCTGCCGTCGCCGACGCCGTGCCGGGTGCGGAGGAACGCCAGCGCCTCGGCGCCGACGAGCGTGTGCGTGCCCGCGTCGAGGTTCAACCCCGTGTACTCGTCCTGGATCGGGGTGGCGACGCAGACGTCCACTCCGCCGACCGCGTTCGACATCTCGATGACGCCCTCGAACTGGATGAGCGCCGCGTAGGGGATCTCGAGCCCGGTCAGCTGCTCGACCGTCTGCACGGTGCACGCCAGCCCGCCGGCCTCGAGCGAGGTGTTGATCTTCGCCGAGTCCACCGCGTCCGAGACGGCGCCGGTGGCCGGGTCGGTGCAGGAGGGGATCGGGACGTAGAGGTCGCGGGGGAAGCTGACGACCTCCACGGTCGAGTGGTCGGCCGAGATGTGCATGAGCATCGTGACGTCGTTGAGGTTCTCGGCACGCTCGCCGTAGGCCCCGGCGGCCGATCCGTCGGCGCTGTCGCTGCCGGCGAGCAGGATGTTGACGCCGCCCTCGATCGCCCCGATCTCGGGCACGTCGCCCCCGCCCGAGTCGATCCCGAGGTCGACGGAGGGACGCGCGCTCCCGGCGATCAGCGAGGCGGCGATCGCCACGATGCAGACCGCGCTGAGCACGCCGACGCCCACGCAGGCCGCGAGGATCCGCGCGGCGAAGCGCACGCCGCTCGGGCGGCGCAGGCGGCCGTGCCGTGCTGCTGTGGTCCGGGTGGACGCGCATTCGCTCATCGGGTCGTACTCTCTCTCGGCTGCGGGACGCGTGTCGTCCCGGAGTCAGCGCGCGAGGTGGAGAGCACCCGTGGTGACGCCCGCCCTCGGCTCAGCCGAAGAAGCCGACCGAGCAGGTCTGCTGGTCGGCGCTCTGGCCGGTGACCGATTCTGGCAGGGCAACCTTGGATCCGTCCTCGGGAGTCGCTGCAGGAGTGCCGGGTGCCGCCTCGGCCGTCGCCAGCGGATCCGCGGTCGCCGGGCCCGACGGAGCGGCGGTGTCGGCCGGGGCCGCCGCCTCGCCCTCCACGGTCGCGCCGGCGCCCGTGCCGCCGGTGATGGCGATCGGCTGATCGGTCTGCAGGGCGCTCGCCAGGACGTCGCCCGCGGCGCGGTCCGGCTCCACTCCGCTCGGAGTCGCCCCGGTCGGGTACTGCGCGAAGACGACGTCCGCGAGGTCGACGTCCTTCAGCGCGAGTCCCATCTGGACCATCGTGTTCACGTTGTCGAGACCGGTCGAGAGCGTCATGTTGCCGAGCGCCGCCTTCGCGAGCCCGTAGAGCGCGACCGGGTTGAGGAGGGTGTCCGCGCTCTTGATCCGGCGCACGAGCGCCGAGAGGAAGACCTGCTGGTTGCTGATGCGGGTCAGGTCGCTGCCGTCGCCGATGCCGTGGCGGCTGCGGAGGAACTGCAGCGCCGCCATGCCCTCGAGCGAGTGCACGCCCGGCTCGAGGTAGGTGTTCGTGTAGGGGTCCGCGATCTCGGTCGCGACGCAGACGTCGACTCCTCCGACCGCGTTCGACATCTCGATCACGCCGTTGAACTGCACGACCGCGCCGTAGTCGACCCGGACGCCCATGAGGTCCTCGACGACCCCTGCCACGCAGCCGAGGCTGACGTCGCTGCCCATCGCCTCGTTGATCTTGGTGTCGTACCGGGCGGGGATCGTCTCACCCGTGGCGGCGTTCACGCACTCCGGGATGTCGACGTACATGTCGCGGGGGAAGCTCACGACCGTCGCGTTGCTGTGGTCGGCCGAGACGTGCATCAGCATGTTGACGTCGTTGAGGACGCTCGTCTCCTCGTCGGGGTCGCCGTAGGCGTCGCCCTGGCCCTTCCGCGAGTCGCTGCCGACGACCAGGACGTTGAAGCCGCCCTCGAGTGCGCCGATCTCCGGGGCGCCTCCGGCCTCGACGCTGGAGCCGGCCGCGCCCGGGTGCAGGTCGACCGAGGGCTGCACGGACTGGACGATCAGCGTCGCCGCGATCGCGACCACCGACACCGAGGCGACCACGCCGACACCGCCCACGAGGGCGGCTCCCTTCACCAGGGTCCGCGCGAGGGTGTGCCGCTTCTGGCGGCCGTGCCGCACGAAGGGGCGCGGCGTGCGCGGAGTGTCGCGAGTCTGTGTCGAAGGGCCCGTGCGGCGCATCCGTCTCCCGGTGTCGAGGCGTCAGTGGTGCGGAGGTGAGGGCCGGGCATCGGTCCCGGGCGTCGCGCAATCCTATACAGAGGGCTGGCGCGTTCCGAAGGAGAGCGGGCAGGCCTCCGTCGTCGCGCGGCAGGACGGGCGTCGGAAGGCGCCGGCGGGAAGCGACGCGAAGAACGGGACTCCGCTGCGGACGGCGTGGCGGAGGGCGTGGGATTCGAACCCACGAGACGTTTCCGCCCACCAGTTTTCAAGTCAGGTCGGCGGGATGGAATCGGCCCCGGGATGACGACGATATCCGCGACGGTGCGCGGATCTCGTCCCCTCCCGTCTCGGCCAATCACGGGCCGTACCCGCTGCTAATGGCACGCGGCTGGCACGAGTGGCACGCCGCTGGAGCGGTTCTACGCCGCCCCGGGCGGCGACCTGGCACGTTCCCCCCGAAGGAATCGAGGTCGTCAGTCCTGGCTGGCCGCGAAGCAATGATGAGCCGACCGCTGGAGACAGCGCAGCCATCGAGGCCCAGGCGGAGCGACTCAGCGACCCGAGAAAGCAATCAGCTGTAGAACAGCTTGACGACGGTTCCTACCGCGGCTCCGCCGACGATGATCGTCGTCCCAGACATCAGGATCATGCGTGCGATGAAGTCCGAGTTCCGGCACCACTTGTAGAACCGGCCGTGCTCGACCCGCAACGCCTCAACGCGCTCCTGCAAGGTCGGGTGCATGAACCGGATCGTCGCATGGTAAACGAAGAGGTCAGTGAAGAGCGTCGCCTTCATGAGGCTCGCGAGGAACTTGACCCCCGGGACTTGAGCCTCGATCGGGCCCGCAGGACCCGTCTGGTCTTCCGACTGCTCGACTTCGTTCGCCTCGGGAAGCACAGACTTGACGAAGGCCGCGTCTTGCGGGGTCGGGGTCCGAGCAGCACCGTCGCCCGAGCGAACGTCCCCTTCGGCCAACCGTCAGACCAGCCGCAGGTTCTTGAGTCGGTGATTCACCGCATCGAACGAGACGTGGAACTTCTTCGCGAGACCGTAGGCGTCCAGCCCAAGCCTGTGCAGCTCGCGCACCCGCGCCTCCGGCATGAGGAGTTCGGCGGCGAACTGGTTCGCGTAGATCTCCTCTGAGTTCGTGCCGCACGCGGAGAGGCTGTCGCGCCTGTGGAAGTACGTTGCCTTCGGCTCCTGCGCCTTCTGGATGGCGAAGTAGTGGCCCAGCTCGTGGGCGCAGGTGAAACGCTGACGAACGGCAGCGTGCTCGCTGTTCAGGAAGATGTTCGTGTCGCCGCCATCGGCCAGCTTCGCAATGAAGCCGGACAGCGTGTTGTCCAGAGCAGCGGTGAAGACGTTAATTCCGAGCGAGCGAGCGATCGACACCGGATCCACCGGCAACGAGTGCGCCCCGCCATCAAACTCCTCCAGCGCCCTGCGAGCGTCAAGGGTTGCAGACATTGTCGAATCCCTCTCCTTCTCGTCCTCTACGTGACAGCGACCACGTTGTAGCTGTCTAACGTGCGGGCGGCGATCCTTCTTCCCGAAGCGACCACGCACGGCAATCCTAGGGCCCGCTATCCCGACTCGGGCGACGGCGCCCCGAGGTTGACAGCGGCGGGCACTCAGCAGCGAAGTGCGGCCGCGCGCGCCCGCGCGACGTTTGGAATCGGCCATGGGCGGAATCGACACAGCGGTCCGGCGCTCGGATGGACGGGTCCCTGCGCGCGAGGATGGCGACCGTGACGACAACGAACTCGCTGCGGGCGATACGCGCCACCTATCCGGATCTCAACGGCTGGCAGGCGCGGGCCCGTCGCCTGGAAGAGCCGCAACCGGGCAGTGAACTGGCCGCAGATGATGTGCCCTTTCCATCGCATCGGATCAGCGACACAGCACGCCTTTCGCTGATCCTCTCAGGTGAGCACCTGCGCCTCGCAGCCACTGCGGTCGAGGCAGGCGAGTGGTACCCGAGCGCGCACTTCACGGTCCTTCGGGGTGCACTCGTTGGAGCGGCGCAGGCGGTTTGGTTACTCGCACCGAGCGAGCCCGCAGAGCGTCGAGAGCGCGGCCTGATGGTGATGGGCGAGATGTACGAGCAGCGTCAGAAGTACGTCCGGGAGGCGTCGACGATGCAGCTCAGCGAGGACGAGCGGCGAGAGATTCCCCTCCAGATGGAGTGGTCGAGAGACAGGATCGCTCGCGTCGCGGAGCTACGCCGCGGACGAGCGGCGCTGAGCCAGACCGAAATCATCCGCTGGGCAGTGGAGTACCGCTTCCCAGATCGGGCGCGACAGGAGGCGGTCAGGCTGCTTTGGAGGCAGATGAGCGCCGATGCTCACGTACTCGGCTGGAGCGTGTTCCAGCGCGTGCGCAACTTCAAAGCGGACCGACCGTCGGGCCTCGCCGTCGGTGCAGCGGGAGGAGATGTCGAGCACATCGCGGAGCCCTTCGTCGCCGCCCACCTTCTCCTCAAGGAAGGCTGGTCGCTCTTCGACCGGCTCTGTGAAGCGCCGCCGCGATGAGTTCCTAAGACACCTCCTGAATCGTCTCGCGCGCACCCGCGCGCGAGACATGTCCTGGCCCATGGGTGTCCTGCGCGGGACGCCCGAAGGCCCCGGCTCTGTGTGAGGGCGGGGCCTTCGTCGTGGTGCTGCTAGCGGTCGCGGAGAGCGTCGGGAACGTCCTTCCCGAGCACGCGCTCCAGGAGTGCGCCGTGACCGTCGGTGAGCCTCCGACGCATCGCAACCGCCTTGAATGCGGCGCGAGCCCACAGGCCCGGGATCTCCCGGCGGCTGGACTCTCCGGCGACGGTCACGGACGACACGATGCCGCCCTCCACGATGGTCGCGTGGGTAGCGGGGTCGAAGCCCTCCGGCCGCTTGCGGTCCCACCCGAGTGCGGGGACGCCTCCGGCTTCGAGAGCCTTCGCGGTGTCATCGATCCAGGCGTTGTGCTTCTCGACGGCGCGGACGAGGTCCTCGAACGCCTCGACAGCACGGTCGTACGCCTTGGGCAGGTTCTGGCGGTTGTGCAGCTGGCCGAGCGCGGCGAGCTTCGCGTTCCGAACCTGGTTCGCCCGGGTGCGAGCGAGGTCGGCGCGCTGGCGAGCGCGGGTGCCCTCGTCACGGAGGCGAGTGACCTCGACGCGAGCCTGGGCGGCGCCGAGTTCGAGGGGCGACCCCTCGCCGTCGCGGATGCGCTGCTTCAACGCATCGAGGTTGGCCTGCGCCTGTTCGAGGGGAGTTGCTTCAGTCATCGTGAGATCCTTCGGTTGAGTGGCGGGCCGGGCTGGCCCTGGAGCCCGCAGGCGTCGATGTGAGCAACGGACTGCGGAGGTCGAGGAGTTGAATCGGGAGCGCGGGGAGGGCTCTGAGAGCCGGTTAGCCGACGAGCGATTCGTCGAAGCGCCGGACCTGCTCACGGAGACCGCGCGCTTCTGAGCGCGCATCCGCGGCCTGCCGACGCGCATCGACCAGAGCGGCGCGGATGATCCGCGCGACCGCCGGGGCGCTGGCATCGAGCCAGGCGACGGCAGAGCGGAGACTGTCGACCTCGGCCCCGTTGTCGAGTGGGGCGCGGTGCGCACCAGCGCGGTCCCCAGAACCATCGGCGCGGATACCGGAGCGCGGCGACGCCGTCACGACAGCACCAGATCGGCGGACGCGATGAAGTCCGGTTCGCACGTCGGGCAGAGCCCCCTCCCGTTGTCGGCCGCGGGGTGTACAGGCAGTCCGCACACCGAACACACCGACCACGAAAACGGATCATCAGCACCGAGCGACTGCCTCCACGCGACGACGCACGCCGGACACACTCCGAGCCCATCCGTCCAGACCCGATGCTCACCACACGTCGGCGCGACGCGATCCGAGTCGAGATCGAGAAGCCACCGATACGGCCTTCCCGGCTCTCTCGTCGGCCACGCAGTAAGACCGGCCATCAGCTGACCTCTTCGATCGGCGCCCACGAACGCCGAGTGCCCTCGACGACCAACTCCCGCGGCACGTCATCCCAGGAGTCGGGCATCTGCATCGAGGCAGCAACCGGCAGACCGGAAGTCGTGTTCGTTTCAGAATCGCCACCATCTACAGCTGGATCTTGACCTTCACCTCTACCTCTACCTCTACCTACGCGCTGCGTCACGTCACCCGACTTGTCACGCGTGACGTCACCCGTCTCGTCACGGGGAGTGGCTGCGCTCGGGCGCGGCGTCCGCCTGACCTGGGTGCGCTGCTGCTCTCGGTAGCGGCGGGCCCTCTCGGCTGCGTTCGCACGAGCAGCGGCCATTTGCTCCGCGGTCGACTGGTTGAGCCGGTCGACCGCATCCCACCCGAGGAGTTGCATGCCGTTGTGAGTCGACTCGACGATGCCCGCGGCTTCGAGTTCCTGCGTCGCGGCGGCGATGATCTGAGCGTCTCCGGAGGGGTGCATCCTGGCGAAGTAGCGCGCGGGGATCCTGCCGTCGGTGGCGGAGGCATTGCTCCACATCAAGCAGGACGTCAGCACCCGCCACGCGGCATCGGACAGGTCGTCCATCATCAGAGAGCCGTGCCAGCTCACCGGAAGCCTGGCGTCCATTAGACGACCTCGCTGACGACCACGAGGCCCCCGCCGGCGAGCGCCGTCTCGATGGTCGCGGTCATCAGGACTCGATGCCGAGGAGCCGCCGGAGGGGCGCGGTCGGCACGAGGATCGATCTGCCGAGGCGGATCGACTCGATGCGGCCCGTGGCGACGTCGTCGTATGCCTGGCCACGTCCACGCCCGAGGACGCGGGCGGCGTCGGCGACAGAAATGGTCGGCTCGTCGAGGAGGGCGCGCTTCTCCGCGGAGGTCAGTTGCTCGGTCATGGTCTTCGTCCTTTCAGGTGACTACAACGAAGTCTGCGTGATGTCTTGTACTTGTGTGACACTGTCCGTGGACAACTTGTACGGAGGACCCAATGCCGAAGATCGTGACTCCGCGACGTCGGGACGTAGAGGCGGCGATCGTCGCGCGCCTTCACGACGAGATGGACCACCGGGACTGGAACATCGCGAGCCTGCTGGCCGCTCTGGAGCGGGCCGGGTATCCGATGCAGCGCACGCCCTTGAAGAGACTTCTCGATGGCGAGCGGTCAATGACAGTCGACGATGCAGCGGGCCTCGCGGCCGCTTTCGGCATCGACGTCGCTTCACTTGTCGAGCCGCCCACCGCCCGCAACAACAACCTGTTCGCCAGGGAACTACTCCTCGGAGTGAGCGCGGAGAAGGCGTGCGAAGACGCGGTGGCCCGACTCCGAGAGGCGCAGGAAGCATTGGAGCGAGCCGAGCTGGCGCGAATGCGTGCGGTGATGGGCACCGCGGCCTTCCTGGCTGACACCTCCCCGGGAGTAGAGGGCGCGACGAACGGCGAGCTACGGCAGGCCTACCTGAGGCGGGGTGCGACAAAGCTTGGGCTTCCCGTCTCCGAGCATCTCCGCGCGTTCGTAGGCCGGGTCCTTGAGGAGTACGAGGAGTACGAGGACGGTGGCATGGACCTCAACCAGCTCTGGATGAACCGCAACAGATCGAATCCACTGGACCCCTTCGGCCAGTTCCGCGCCTACGAAGCCACCGAAGAGGAGCACGGCCGATGAGCGAACGCACCCGCAAGACGAACCGGGCGAGCTTCGGGTCGACAAGGAAGCTCCCGAGCGGCCGCTGGCAGGCCCGCTACCCCGACGAGGCCGGGCGGCCGATGAACGCGCCGACGACCTTCTCGACGAAGCGGGAGGCTCTCGACCACCTCGCCGCGGTGCAGGCCGATCGCCTCCGCGGGAGCTACATCGACCACCGCTCCGGCGCCCGGCCGTTCGGCGACTACGCCCGCGCATGGATCGCTGCTGGCGGATCCCGCGGCAAGCTCGCGCCCCGCACCGCCGAACTGTACCTCGACATCCTCGACCGCCAGCTCGCCCACCTCGAAGCGATGCCGCTCAGCGCGATCACCGGTCCGACCGTGCGCTCCTGGTACGCCACCACCCGGCGCACGCTGGCGTCTGCGGCGATGAAGCGCGGCGGTACGGGCGAGACTCGGCTCCGGCAGGCGTACGCACTCCTGAGGGCGATCCTGACGACCGCGGTGAACGATCGACTGATCGCCGAGAACCCAGCCCACATCGTCGGGGCAGGAGTCGCGAAGAGCCCGGAGCGCCCGCACCTCGACGCGCCCACTTTCGCCCGCATCGTCTCCGAGCATCCTGCCGATTACCGGCCGCTGCTCGTCCTCGCGTTCGGCGCGCACCTCCGCATCGGCGAGCTGGTCGCCTTGGAGCGTCGGGACCTCGACCTCGACACCGGGACTCTCGTCGTCGAGAGGCAGACGATCACGGTCGGAGGCGAAGAGGTCACGACCCCGACGAAGACCGGCGCCTCAAGGACAGTCACGCTCCCGAGGACCGTCGTCGACATCATGCGCGAGCACCTCGACACACGCCCCGTGTCCTTCGGGAAGGCGCCACTGTTCGCTCGCCCGGACGGCCGACCGATCTCTCGGGGTCAGATCCAGTGGCAGTGGCGGAAGGCGACGACGGCCATTGGCCTGACGCAGTTCCACCCGCACGACATCAGGCACGCCGGGCTGACCGCGGCCGCTCAGGCAGGGGCGACCCTGCGCGAGCTGATGGACCGCGCGGGGCACCGGACGGCGAAGGCGGCGATGCTCTACCAGCACGTCGGCGCCGAGCGCGGACAGGTCATCGCGGCGGGCATCGACGCGGTCCTCGCGGCTGGTTCTGACAGCCGCTATGGCACGCGGATGGCACGAACCGACGAGGACGAGCTTCCGCTCCTGCCCCTGCTCGCCGAGTGATCTGTGCGCCAACCAGGGCATTCTCCTGGCGGAGGGCGTGGGATTCGAACCCACGAGACGTTTCCGCCCACCAGTTTTCAAGACTGGCTCCATCGGCCGCTCGGACAGCCCTCCCGGCCGCTCCCGCAGGAGCGACACCCGATAGTAACCGCCGAGCGCGCGGGACCGTCGTCAGCGCAGCGCCGAGAGCGCGACCGCCACGCCGTCCTGGTGGACCGAGGGGACCACGGCGGAGGCCAC
Source organism: Rathayibacter sp. AY1E2 (assembly GCF_002932325.1). NCBI lineage: Bacteria > Bacillati > Actinomycetota > Actinomycetes > Micrococcales > Microbacteriaceae > Rathayibacter > Rathayibacter sp. AY1E2. The sequence continues at coordinate 15,673 of NZ_PSVO01000029.1, read as the reverse complement.
GGCCCGCACCTCGTCGGGCGCCTGCCCCATCGCGAGCCCTGCGCCCTCGGCGGCGGCCCAGGTGAGCATCTCGATGTCGTTGCGGCCGTCGCCCAGCGCGACCACGTCGCTCCGCTCGATGCCCAGCTCCTCGCGGACGACCTCGAGCGCGGTGGACTTGTTGACGCCGTGCGGGGCGATGTCGAGCCAGGCGGTCCAGCCGATCGCGTAGCTGACCTGGTGCAGGCCCATCTCCTCGACCAGCGAGGTGAACTCCTCGATGCCGGTCTCGGGCGAGATCACGACGACGCGGGTGCACAGCCGGCCGAGCAGCTCCTCGAAGGGGACGTGGGTCGTCTCGGCACCCATCACGGCACCGCCCGGGAACGCCTCGGTGTAGAAGAAGGCGCCGTCCGCGTCCTCGACGGCGTAGTGCGCGTCGGGGAGGGAGCGGCGGATGGTCTCGAGGACCTCCGTCGGGTCGAAGGTCTCGACCGTCTCGGGGACGTAGGCACCGGACGCGTCGCGGCGGAGCGTGACCGCTCCGTTGCAGCAGATCACGTACTCGGGCGAGATCCCGAGGCGCTCGACGACCGGCAGGGTGGAGGAGGGCGAGCGCCCGGTGGCGAGCATCACCTCGTCGCCCTGGGCGGCCACGCGGGTGATCGCGTCCGTCACCGCGCGGGTGATGGTCCCGTCCTCGTGCATGACGGTGCCGTCGATGTCGAGGGCGACGAGGCGGCGGCCGGAGGCGCGGGCCGCGCTCATGCGACGGGCTCGAGCACCTCGAGGCCGCCGAGGTGGGGCCGCAGCGCCTCGGGGACGAGCACCGAGCCGTCCGCCCGCTGGTGGGTCTCGAGGAGGGCGACGATCCAGCGGGTGGTCGCGAGCGTGCCGTTGAGGGTGGCGACCGGAGCCGTCCTCCCCGACTCGGTACGGTAGCGGGTGTCGAGGCGGCGGGCCTGGAACGTGGTGCAGTTCGAGGTCGAGGTCAGCTCGCGGTAGGTCTCCTGTGTGGGGACCCACGCCTCCACGTCGAACTTGCGCGCCGCGCTCTGGCCGAGGTCGCCGGCCGCCGTGTCGATGACGCGGTAGTGCAGGCCGAGGCTCTGCAGGACGTCCTCCTGGTACGAGAGCAGGCGCGCGTGCTCCGCCTCCGCGTCCTCGGGGAGGGTGTAGACGAACATCTCGAGCTTGCTGAACTGGTGCACGCGGATGATGCCGCGGGTGTCCCGTCCGCCCGAGCCCGCCTCGCGGCGGTAGCAGGTACTCCAGCCCGCGTAGCGCTTCGCGCCGCCGGAGAGGTCGAGGATCTCGTCGGCGTGGTAGCCGGCGAGGGCGACCTCGCTGGTGCCGGTGAGGTAGAGGTCGTCGTCGCGGAGGCGGTACACCTCGTCGTCGTGCTCGCCGAGGAAGCCGGTGCCGTCCATGATCTCGGGGCGCACGAGGGTCGGCGTGATCAGCGGGGTGAAGCCGGCGGCGAGCGCCTTCTCGAGGCCCAGGTTCATCAGCGCGATCTCGAGGCGGGCGACCAGGCCCTTGAGGAAGTAGAAGCGCGCGCCGCTGACCTTCGCGCCGCGCTGCATGTCGATGCCGTCCAGCAGCTCGCCGAGCTCGAGGTGGTCGCGCGGGGCGAAGTCGAAGACGGGGCGCTCGCCGACCGTCCTGACGAGCTCGAACGACTCCTCGCCGCCCGCGGGGACGCCCTCGATGATCGGGTTGGCGATGCGCTTCACCAGCACGGTGAAGGCCTCGTCGGCCTCGGACGCCTCCTGCTGGGCCTGCTTGGCGGCGGCGGCGAGGCGCTGGGCCTCGGCGACGAGGGCCGCCTTCTCGTCCTTCGGAGCCTTGGCGACGGTCTTGCCGAAGGCGTTCTGCTCGGCCCGGAGCCGCTCCGCCTCGGTGATCGCCGCACGGCGCACGCGGTCGGCCTCGAGCGCCTCGTCGACCAGCTCGACGGAGTCGCCGCGCGCCTCCTGCGAGCGCTTCAGGACGTCCGGGTTCTCGCGCAGAAGTACGGGATCAATCACCCCAGCAGTGTAGAGGAGGGCCGGGACGGGCCGCCGCCCGCGCGTACCCCCGGGACCGGCTGAGCATCGGCCGCGAGGAGGCATCCGATCGCGCGGACGGCTGCGAATGTGAGTCATCCCCTTGAGAACGTCCCCCCGCGTTCGACACCCCTGCTCCCCTGAAGGCTCTCCCATGCACGCCACCCCCCTCATCGACGCGACCCCCGGCGTCGTCCTCGAGCGCGACGGCTCCGTCGCCCGGATCACCCTCAACCGCCCCGACGCCCTCAACGCGATCGACCTCGGCACCGCGCGACTGCTGCTGAGCACCGTCGCCGACCTCGACGCCGACGCCGGCTGCTCCGTCATCGTGATCGCCGCGGCCGGCCGCGCGTTCTGCACGGGCGGCGACATCTCGGCGATCATGGGGTCCGAGAACCCGGACCACTACCTGCGCGACGTCGCGACCACGACCGCCCAGGTGATCCGCCTGCTCGAGGACAGCCGCGCCGTCGTCGTCTGCGCGATCGACGGCATGGTCGCCGGCGCCGGCATCGCCTTCGCTCTGGCCGCCGACATCGTGATCGCGACTCCCGCCGCCCTCTTCCTCAGCGCGTACGGCGACGTCGGGCTCGTCCCGGACGTCGGAGTCACCGCCGCGCTCCCCCGCGTCGTCGGCCGCCGCCGCGCCCTGGACTTCGTGCTGTCGGGCCGCCCGGTCCGCGCGGCCGAGGCGCTGGAGTGGCAGCTCGTGACCGAGGTCGTGCCGCGCGCCGACCTCGCCGGCCGCGTCGACGAGCGCGTGCGCGCCCTGGCGGCGAAGCCGGCGCACGTCGCGTCCGCCGCCCGCCGCCTCCTGCGCACCGACCCGCTCGACCGCGCCGAGCGCATCGTCGAGGAGACGGACACCCTGGTCGAGTTCCTGGCGGTCCCCGCCACGCGCACGCTCCTGGACGCCGAGCACGAGCGCCAGGCCCGCCGCGCCGCCCGGGCGACCGCCTCGCTCTGACCCGGGGCGAGCGTCCGCGACGACGCTCCGGCCCGGGCCGGGCGGACGTCCGCCCGACGGCCCGCGGATCGGCCGGGCGTTCTCCTCCGATCTCGGCTACGGTGGTCCCCGCGAAGGGGAGTAGTTCCCACCGTCCGCCGAGCGGACGACGAGGCGCGTCGACATGCTGGTCCGGGACGATCCGGGCCCGGCGCTCCACCCCGGCTCCGGCCGGGGCGAACGAGACCTTCGGTCAGTCGACGCACGTCCTGACCGGTCCTCTCGCGCGGGTCGGCGGACCTGAGCCAGGAGATCGCATGGCGACCACCGCCCCCACCCCCAGTCCCGCACAGGTGCGCCGCTGGCGCCGCTACCTCGCCGACGAGCTCGCCGAGGCCTCCGTGTACCGCGACCTGGCCGGCCGCCGCTCCGGCGAGGAGCGGGAGATCCTGCTCGCGCTCGCCGTGGCCGAGGGCCGCCACGAGGAGCACTGGCGGGAGCTGCTCGGCTCCGCGGCGGAGCCCGCGCCCCGCCCGGACCTCCGCACGCGCTTCCTCGGCTTCCTCACCCGCCGCTTCGGCTCCGTGTTCGTCCTCGCCCTGATCCAGCGCGCCGAGGCCCGCTCCCCCTACGCCGACGACGACGATGCCACCGAGGCCATGGCCGCCGACGAGCGGATCCACGGCGAGGTCGTCCGCGGGCTCGCCGAGCGCGGCCGGAACCGCCTCTCCGGGACGTTCCGCGCGGCGGTCTTCGGAGCGAACGACGGCCTGGTCTCGAACCTCGCCCTCGTGCTCGGAGTGGGGGCGAGCGGAGTCGGGACGGGCGTCGTCCTGTTCACGGGCATCGCGGGCCTGCTCGCCGGCGCCCTCTCGATGGGCGCGGGCGAGTTCGTCTCGGTGCGCTCGCAGCGCGAGCTGCTCTCGGCCTCCAGCCCGGACCTCGACGCGAACCGCATCGTCCCCGATCTGGACGTCGACGCGAACGAGCTCGCCCTGGTCTACCGCGCTCGCGGGATGACCCAGGAGCAGGCCGACGCGCGTGCCGCCTCCGTCTTCACGGGCCTGCGCGGCGGCGCCGTCACCTCCCCCATCACGCTGGGCGGTCCCGCAGGAGACCCCGACGTCGACGAGCACGAGTCGATCGGCACGGGCATGGGCGCGGCGCTGTCGAGCTTCTGCTTCTTCGCCTCGGGCGCGATCATCCCGGTGCTGCCCTACCTGCTCGGCCTGACGGGGCTCGCCGCGGTGGTCGTCGCCTGCGTGCTCGTGGGCATCGCCCTGCTCGCCACCGGCGCGGTCGTCGGGCTGCTCTCGGGCGCCCCGCCGCTGGCCCGGGCGCTGCGCCAGCTCGGGATCGGCTACGGCGCGGCCCTGGTGACCTACCTCCTCGGCCTGCTCTTCGGCGCGTCCGGAGTCTGAGCCTCGGCCTCGAGGAGCTGCGCGGACTCGCGCGGCTCCTCGGCGCGGGGCCGCACGGCGACGCCGCGCCACCGCAGCGCCGCCACTCCGACCGCCAGCAGCAGCGACGCCGGCAGGCAGCCCAGCAGGGGGATGCAGGAGTAGTAGAGGAGCTGCCGCTGGATCCACGCGGGCGAGGGCACGTCGGAGTCGCCGTAGTAGGGCGGAGGCGGCGAGGAGTAGCCGGTGTAGAGGAGCGCGAGGCCGATCAGGGTCCCCGCGAGGCCGGCGAGCAGGAGCACGAGGAGCCACGGGTTCCGCAGCAGGGGCGCCTCGCGCACGGGCTCGGCGGGAGCAGCGGGAGCGGGGTCGGCGGCCGGCTCCGGCAGGGGTGCGGGCGCGGTCTCGGCGCCGAGGCGGTGCGACCGCCGGCCCTCGGCGGCTCCGGCGATGTCGGGCAGGGCCATGATGCGGCGCGGTCCCGGCACGGACGAGGAGCCGGGGCGGACCACGCGCGACTCCGGGAGCGCGGGACGAGCGGCGGCGCCGGACGTGGCGGGGGCGGCACCCGAGCCGGGCCTCGCGAACGCCCGCTCGTCGCCTCTCAGACGCTCCACCGGTCCCGAGAACCCGCGCTGGAAGGCCGGGTCGTAGCGCGGGTCGACCCGTTCGTCGTCGTCAGTCATCGTCGCGACCCGTCATCGTCGTCCCCGGTCATCGTCGACCTCCGGCTCGTGGGAGAGGATCCCGCGCAGCCAGTCGCGGGCCTCGAGGAACACCTCGTCGTCGTAGCGTCGCACGGAGGTGACCGGGCGGCGGTCAGCGCGCGGATACGAGCCGAGGAAGATCACCTTCGGGCTGAAGCGCCGCAGCCCCATCAGCGCGTCGGCGACCCGCTCGTCCTGGACGTGCCCGTCGAGGTCGATGACGAACCGGTATCGGCCGAGGGCGTCGCCGATCGGCCGCGACTGGATCATGCTCAGGTTCACCCCGCGGGTCGCGAACTGCTCGAGCATGTCGAGCAGGGCGCCCGGCTGGTCGGCCGGGAGCTCGGCGATCACGCTGGTCTTGTCGGCGCCGGTCGGCTCGGGCAGCGCGTGCGAGCGCGAGACGTGCACGAAGCGCGTGACGGCGTTCGGGTTGTCGCCGATCCGCTCCGCCAGCACCGCGACGTCGTGGTGGGCGACGATCCCGGGAGGGGCGATGGCCGCGTCCGCGGGAGATCCGCCCAGCAGGTCGACGGTGGCCTGGACATTGCTGGAGGCCGGCAGGTGCTCGTGGCTGGGGATCTCACGGTCGAGCCACACCCGGCACTGCCCGTAGGCGACGGGGTGCGCGGCGACGGTGCGCACCTCCTCGAGGCTCGTCCCCGGGCGGCCGACCAGGATGAACGACACCGGCACCAGGTACTCGCCGACGATGCGCAGCCCCGGGATCCGCGCCAGCGCGTCCTGCGCGGCCGTCACTCCGCCCTCGACCGAGTTCTCGATCGCGATCACCGCGCCGTCACTGCGGCCGGTGACCAGATCGCTCAGCGCCTCCCCCACGTTCGCGACGCTGCGCCACAGCTGTCCGCGCGCCTCCGGGACCTGCGCGAGGGCCGCCTCCGTGAACGTGCCGCTGGGCCCGAGATAGCTGTAGGCACGGGTCTCGGGGGCGCTGTCGGGCATGGCGCAAGCCTAGCCAGCCGCGGTACCCCTGGAGGGGGCCGGACTGCCACTATGGACCGCATGACCGATCGCGCAGGGAAGCCGGCACAGGCCTCCGATCTCATCGACGTCGAGGCCCTCGTGAGGGCGTACTACGAGAAGAAGCCGGACGTCTCCGACCCGGCTCAGAAGGTGGTGTTCGGCACCTCGGGCCACCGCGGATCCTCGTTCGACACGGCCTTCAACGAGGACCACATCGCCGCCGTCACCCAGGCGATCGTCGAGTACCGGACGGAGCAGGGCATCACCGGCCCGCTGTTCATCGGCGCCGACACGCACGGGCTCTCCCGCCCGGCCCTCACCACCGCCCTCGAGGTCCTGGTGGGCAACGAGGTCCGCGTGCTCGTGGACGAGTTCGACGACTTCGTGCCGACGCCGGCGCTCAGCCACGCGATCCTCCGCTACAACAACGACCCCGCGCACACCGACCGGGCCGACGGCATCGTGGTGACCCCCTCGCACAACCCGCCCCGCGACGGCGGCTTCAAGTACAACCCGCCGCACGGCGGCCCCGCCGACTCCGACGCGACGACCTGGATCGCCGACCGGGCCAACGAGCTCATCGCCGACGGCAACCGCGGCGTGACCTCGGCCGAGCCCTCCGCGGTCGAGACGTACGACTACCGCACGCACTACGTCGCGGACCTGGCGAACATCATCGACCTCGACGCGATCCGGAAGGCCGGTGTGCGGATCGGGGCCGACCCCCTCGGCGGCGCCTCCGTGCACTACTGGCAGCTGATCGCCGAGATGCACGGCCTCGACCTGACCGTGGTGAACGGGGAGGTCGACCCGGCCTGGGGCTTCATGACCCTCGACTGGGACGGCAAGATCCGGATGGACCCGTCCTCCCCCAGCGCGATGGCCTCGGTGGTCGCGCGCGCCGGCGACTTCGACATCCTCACCGGCAACGACGCCGACGCGGACCGGCACGGCATCGTCACCCCCGACGGCGGGCTGATGAACCCCAACCACTACCTGGCCGTCGCGATCGACTACCTCTACCGCCACCGCACCGGCTGGCGCGAGGACGCGGCGATCGGCAAGACGCTGGTCTCCTCCTCGATCATCGACCGGGTCGCGGAGTCGCTGGGCCGGCGCCTCTGGGAGGTCCCGGTGGGCTTCAAGTGGTTCGTCCCCGGGCTGGTCGACGGCTCGGTCGGCTTCGGGGGCGAGGAGTCCGCGGGCGCCTCGTTCCTCCGCTTCGACGGCACCGTCTGGACCACCGACAAGGACGGCATCCTCCTCGCGCTGCTCGCCTCCGAGATCGTGGCGGTCACCGGGAAGAGCCCGTCGGCGCTCTACCGCGAGCTGACCGAGCGCTTCGGCGACCCGGTCTACGAGCGCGTGGACGCGGTGGCGACGAAGGCGCAGAAGGCGGCCCTCGGCAAGCTGGACGGCGACGCGATCGCGGCGACGACCCTCGCCGGGTCCGAGATCACCGCGAAGCTCTCGAAGGCGCCCGGCAACGGCGCGGCCGTCGGAGGCGTCAAGGTCGTCACCGAGGACGCCTGGTTCGCCGCGCGCCCCTCCGGCACCGAGGACGTCTACAAGATCTACGCCGAGAGCTTCCGCGGCCTCGACCACCTGCACGAGGTCCAGGCCGAGGCGCGCACGATCGTGGACGCGGCGCTGAACTCCTAGGCGCTTCGCTCAGTCGCCCGAGAAGGCTCGTTCCCGACCAGGAGAACGAGCCTTCGGGCGACTCAGCGGCGGTGAGGCGGGGGCCGGCTACCAGCGCGGGTGGACGGTGGGGCGGAAGTGGGTGTCGTAGAGGGCGTTCACGGCCTCCATGAAGGCGGGGCCGAGGGGCGCGGCGGAGGCGGCGGCCGCGTTGGCGCGGGCCTGCTCGGGCGAGCGGGCGCCGGGGATCACCGAGGTGACGCCCTCCTGCTGGATGATCCAGGCGAGCGCGGCCGCCGCGGGGGCGAGGCCGTGGTCGTCGGCGAGGCGGGAGAACTCCTGCGCGGCCTCCACGCCGGTCGCGAAGTCGACGCCCGAGAAGGTCTCGCCGACGTCGAAGGCGGAGCCGTCGCGGTTGTAGCTGCGGTGGTCCTCCGGCGCGAACACGGTCTCGGTCGTGTAGCGGCCGCTGAGCAGGCCCGAGGCGAGCGGGACGCGCGCGAGGATGCCGACGCCGGCCTCGCGGGCGGCGGGCAGCACCTCGTCGAGCGGCTTGAGGCGGAACGCGTTCAGGATGATCTGGACGCTCGCGACGTTCGGGCGGGCGATCGCGGTCAGCGCCTCCTCCGTGCGCTCGACCGAGACGCCGTAGGCGGCGATCGCGCCCTCGGCGACGAGGGTGTCGAGGGCGTCGTAGACGGCGTCGTCGGAGTAGACGGAGGTGGGCGGGCAGTGCAGCTGCACCAGATCGAGAGTGTCGACGCCGAGGTTGGCGCGCGAGCGGTCGGTCCAGGCGCGGAAGTTGTCGAGCACGTAGTTGGCGGGGATCTGCTCCGCGCGACGGCCCATCTTGGTGGCGACGAAGACCTGCGCGTCGGGGTGCGCCGCGCGGTAGGCGCCGATCGTCCGCTCGCTGCGGCCGTCGCCGTAGACGTCGGCGGTGTCGAAGAGTGTCACCCCCGACTCCACTGCGGCGTCGAGCACGGCGAGGGCGTCGGTCTCGGCGACGTCCCCCCAGTCGGCACCGAGCTGCCAGGTTCCGAGGCCGACGACGGAGACGGGGGCGCCGGTGCGTCCGAGGATTCGAGTTTCCATGCCTCCACCGTAGGTGCGGCCGAGCCCGCGGCGGACCCCCTTGCGCGTGCTCTAACGTCGAGGGCATGCCCCTCCTCGTGCTCGGAAGCGCCAACCTCGACCACGTCCACCGGGTCGCCCGCATCCCCGCTCCCGGAGAGACGGTGCTCGCCCTCGACGCGAGCACCTTCCCGGGCGGCAAGGGCCTCAACCAGGCCGTCGCGGCCGCACGGACCGAGCCCGGCACCGTCTTCGTCACGAGCCTCGGACGCGACTCGGCAGGAGACCGGCTCGCCGCGGTCCTCGGCGAGGAGCCGCTGGAGCTGCGCGCCCGCCGCGGCGACGTCCGCACCGGCACCGCGCAGATCACCGTGGACGAGCGCGGGGAGAACGCGATCGTCGTCGACTCCGGAGCGAACGCCGCCCTGGTCGGGTTGACCGCCGAGGAGTCGGCCCTGGTGGCGGCGGCCGACGCCCTGCTCCTCCAGCTCGAGGTCCCGACAGCGACGGTGACGGAGGCGGCCCGCGCCGCGCGCGCCGGCGGCACGGTGTCGATCCTGAACGCCGCCCCGATCGGACCGCTGCCGGAGGAGCTCCTGGCGGTGCTCGACGTGCTGATCGTCAACGAGCACGAGGCCCGCGAGCTCGCCGCCGATCGCGGCATCACCGCCGCCGACGACGACGCGCTCGCCGCCGCCCTCACCGCGCTGGTGCCGCTCGTGCTGGTCACCCTCGGCTCCGACGGCGTCGTCGTGGCGGTCCGCGACCGCGAGCCGGTGCGCACCCCGGCCTTCCGGGTGGAGGCCGTGGACACCACCGGCGCCGGCGACACCTTCTGCGGCGCCTTCTCGGCCCGGCTCGCCGCCACGGGAGCACGGCTCGACGATCCGGAGCAGCTGGTCGCCCTCACCCGCTGGGCGAGCGCGGCCGCGGCGATCTCGGTCACCCGCGCCGGAGCGGCGGTGTCCGCGCCGACGGCGGCCGAGACGGACGCGTTCCTCGCCGAGCGCGCCTGAGGGGGAAGCTCCTCAGGGAGGCGCGCCTGAGCGGGAAGCTCCTCAGGGAGGCGCGCCTGAGCGGGAAGCTCCTCAGGGGGAGACGGCGCGGACACCGACCTCGGGCGGCCCGCAGCACCGTCGCTCCGGTCGGCACGGTGCACTCCGAAGAAGCACGAGAGCGCTCGGCCCGGCTCCGCTCCTCGCGGCGAGGCGTCGCGGCCTGCGGACAGCCGCGCCCGCTCCCCGATCCGGCTAGTCGATCGCGGCGACCCGGACGGTCACCCGCGGCCGCAGCTCCGGATGCACCCGGACGCACCACTCGCGAACCGCGGCTCCGATCGCGCGCGCCACGTCCGGCGCGGACGCCTCCGCGGTCACGCAGAGGTCGACGGCCACGGACACCTCGTCCCCCGCGACGCGGACCAGGACCGGATCGGCGAACGTGCCGCCGCTCGCGGTGCCCAGCGGCTCGACCACGATCCCGGTCGCGCTCAGCGCCGTCGCCGCGTGCGCGAGCACGTCGCGCACCTCGGGTCTGGCCGGCATCAGGGTCGCGACGCCGTCGAGGGCGCGCAGCTCCGCAGCGAGCGCGGACACCGGATCGACCGGGGCCGCCGACTCGAGGCCGCTCACGACTCCTCCGTCCCGGGGACGTAGACGTCCTCCACGCGGACGTCGATCCTCGACACCCGCAGCTCGGTCTGGGTCAGCAGCCGCGAGTGCACGCGCTCGCGCACCTGCTGGGCCGCCTCGGCGATCGGCACCCCCCAGAAGACCGAGATCGTCAGCTCCACCACGACCTCCGCGCCCGGCTCGGCGATGTCGCCGACCAGGCGGCAGCGGCCGACCAGCACGCCGGCGACGCTGTCCCCCGCCTCGCGCACGAGTCCGCGGACCGCTCCCTCGGTGATCGTGAGCGCCACGTCGGGCTGGACGCTCGCCAGCGGGATGTCGCGTCCGGCCCGCGACTCGCGGCGGACCTGGGTGAGGATCGAGCCGAACCAGCTCTCCTCCGGCGCGGGCAGGCGTGCGGCGTCGTCGTCGATGAGCGCGCCGGAGAGGGCGCGCACGCGCTCGAGGGCGCGCAGAGTGCGCCGGTGCTCCGGCGACTCCTCGATGGCGGGGTCGTACGGAGTGCGCCCGCGGTCGAGGTAGTCGCTCAGCTCGTCGATGCCGATGCCGTCGCCCTCCTGCTCCGTCGCGTCCGCCTCCTGCTCGAGCGCGGGCGGCAGCACGACGTCGTGCTCCCCCGCGCGCTCCGGCCCGTCGCCGGGACCCTGGTCCGCGTTCATCGCGTCTGCTCCCTCATCGCCAGTCCTCCATCGCCACGACCAGCGACTCGCGCGCTCGGGCCAGCTTGCCCCGCACGGCGGTCACCGTGAGACCGAGGTGATCGGCGATCTCGTTGTACGACTCCCCGCCGACCTCGCGCAGCACCCAGCACTGCCGCTGCGACTCCGGCAGCTCGGACAGGGCGTGCGCGACAGCCCGCATGGCGTCGCTCTGCTCGGCGGCCTCGAACGGGCCGGGCTCTCGGGCCGGGGGATGCTCCACGGCGTCGACGTCGTCGGTCGGGCGGCGCTGGCGCAGCAGGTCGACGCTGGAGCGGCTGACGATCCGCATCATCCAGCTGCGCACGCTCGCCGGCTCCTTGAGCTGCGGGAGCTGCGCCCAGACCGTGATCAGCGCGTTCTGCACGGCGTCGGAGGCGTCGGCCTGCGAGCCGGTGAGGCGCCAGGCATAGGCGCGGAGGATCGACTGGTGCCGCTTGACGAGCACCTCGAAGGCGCGCACGTCGCCCTCGGCGGAGCGCTCGGCGAGCAGCGCGTCGCTCGCCGCTTCCAGTCCGGGCACGGCGCCTCCTCCCTCTCCGCTCACGCGGCCTCGGGCCGCCTCTCAGGTGACGCTCAGGAAAAAGTCCACCGAGCACCGTGACGAACGCCGTCCGGGCTCCGTCTCACTCATGAAAGCACAGCCCGACCGGATTCCCGCCGGGCCTTCGACCCCGGTCTGCTCAGCAACGGCAGCCGATGAGACGTCCAGGAGACCTCATGAGCGACACCACGCGCACCCCCTCCACCACCCGCGTCGACAAGACCTCCGTCGACACGGTCACGAGCCTCGGCGGCTCCCGGACCTCCGGCACCGCCCAGGGCACCACGGTCATCGACGACAGCGTCGTGGCCAAGGTCGCCGGCATCGCGGCCCGCCAGGTGCCCGGCGTCTTCGCCCTCGGCAACAACGCCGCCCGCGCCTTCGGCGCGATCCGCCAGGCCGTCGGCGGCGCCGACCACGCCCAGGGCGTGAGCGTCGAGGTCGGCGAGACCCAGGTCGCGGCCGACGTGACCATCGTCGTCGAGTACCCCGTGCCGATGCAGAAGGTCGCCGACTCCGTCCGCGCCGCCGTCTCCGAGGCCATCACCGAGCTCGTCGGCATGGCCGTCTCCGAGATCAACGTCGCCGTCGTCGACGTGCACATCCCCGGCGACGACAAGGACGACGAGGCCACCGAGAGCCGCGTCCGATGAGCGACTTCCAGCGCCCCGCGCCCACCGCCCCCGGCGGCCGCAGCACCGTCCTCGGTGTCGTGGTCGGCGCGATCCTCGCCTTCGCGGCCCTGATGTTCGGCTTCTGGGGCTTCGTCCTCACCGCCCTCTTCATGGCCCTCGGCGTCGTGATCGCCCGCATCGCCGACGGCACCCTCGACGTGCGCAGCCTCGTGGACGTGTTCCGCGGCCGCACCACCTCCCGCTAGGAGCCCACTGTGACCGCTCTCGACACGCGTCCCGCATCGCCGGTGGCGGGCACCGTCACCATCACCGTCCGCTCCATCGAGCGCGCCGCCGTGGCGATCGTCCACGAGGAGCTGGGCGTGGAGGTCTCCGCGATCCGCGTCCGCCTCTCCGACGACAGGGGCGGCCTCGCCCTCGCGGTGACCGCGCCGGTCGTCGTCGAGCCGGGCACCGCCCCGGCCGGCGGCTCCCTGCTCGAGCGCCTGCACGGCGACCGCACCCGCATCGCCTCCCGCATGGAGGCGCTGACCGGGCGCACCGTCAGCCGGATCGACATCCGGGTCACGGGCACCCGCACCCGAAGCACGAGGAGAGTCGCATGAGCCCCGCACCGTCGGCGCCCGACACCCGCTACAGCCGCTACCTCCGTCGCGAGACCCACAAGTCCCGCTCCGCCGCGCAGATCGTCGTCCTGGTGCTCATCGCCCTGGTCGCGGCCTACGTCGGCACGGAGGCGGTGCTCGCGATCCTCGGCGCCACGCCCCTGCTCGCCGCACCGTCCGCCCTGCTCGGCGCGATCGTCGGAGTCGCGTCGCTGGCGAACCCCGCCCTCATCGGCGTGGCCGTCGGCACGGGCGTCCTCGCCCTGGTCCTGCTGGTGCTCGCACTGGCGCCCGGGGCCCGGGCCCGCCACACCGTGGACGACGACCGCCTCGCCGTGGTCGTGGACGACGGCGTGATCGCCTCCTCCCTGGCTCGGGCAGCCCGCACGGCCGCCCACTCCCGCCGCGAGGACACCCGCGCCTCGCTCGGCCGGCGCACCGCACTGGTCGAGGTGACCCCCGCCTCCGGCATCGCGGTCGACCGCGACGCCGTGCAGAGCGCCGTCGACGAGGAGCTCGCCCGCATCGGCGCGAAGCCCGCCCCGCGCTCCACCGTCCGCGTCTCGACCTCCGGGAGGATCTGATGACCACGAGCAACCGCTTCGTCAACCGGCTCGTCCTGCTCGTCGTGGGCCTCGTGCTCGCGCTGGTCAGCGCCGGAGCCGTCCTGATCGCCGTCTCGCAGCCGGTCCGCGACTCCGTCCTCTCCTTCGCCGACGGCGAGGGCGCGGCCCTGGTCTCGCGCCTCTCCCCCGAGGAGGGCACCGCTTGGAGCGATGCCGCCGTCCTGTGGCCGCTCTACGCCGTCGTCGGGATCTGCCTCCTCGGCATCGTCCTCGCGCTGGTGATGGCCTTCGACCACGGTCACGGCCGCACCGGCACCGTCCTCCGCGACGAGGCCGAGGGCACGCCCGCCGGAGGGATCGAGATCGCGACCGGCTTCGCGGAGGACGTCCTCGAGACGGCTCTCGCCGGGCGGACGGAGCTCCTCGACGTCACGGTCGCGGCCTACCGCCACGGCTCCGAGACGGCGCTGAAGGTGCGCGTCCTCCCCCGCGGCGGCGTCTCGCCCCGCACCGTGGTCGACGCCGTGCACCAGGAGGTCGACGCGCTCGACGCCCTGCTCGGCGCCCGCCTGCCGGTCCTGCTCGAGGTCGCCTCGAGCGCCCGGGCCGGCTTCTCCAAGGAGGACCGGGTCGCCTGACCCCGGTCCCGCAGCTTCCCCGGCACCCGCCGGCGGATGGTCACACCGAACAGAAGGAGCCCCTCATGGGTGCAGACGACAAGATCCGCAACGCAGCCGAGAACCTGGTCGGCAAGGCCAAGGAGGCCGTCGGCAAGCTGACGGACAACGAGCGCCTCGAGGCCGAGGGCCAGGCCGACCAGACCAAGGCCCACACCAAGAAGGTCGGCGAGGACGTCAAGGACGTCTTCAAGAAGTGATCTGACCGGAACCTCGACGGGGCCGTCACCGCATCAGCGGTGGCGGCCCCGTCGTCGTGCGTGGAGCGGGTGCGTCGAGCGTCAGACGCCCCAGAACATGATCCGGCCGGCGGAGGCCGCGTCGATGCTCTGGTCGTGGTTGTCGGCGGTGTGCGAGGAGTAGAGGATCCTGTCGCCGTCGACGCTGGTCACGACGCCCGTGTGGTCCCAGTCGCCCGAGCCGTCCCAGTCGAACTGGACGATGTCGCCCGGCTTCACCCGGCTCCGCTCGGAGTCGGGGATGGCGGTCGCGCGCTCGGGGTGCGCGGCGAGGTAGGCGTTGAACGCTGTCGACGACGCCCAGGCGGAGCTGTAGCCGCCGGAGGAGGAGTAGCTCCACTCGCCGTCCATCTCCCAGCCGCGGGCGATCAGCGACTGCGAGGTGAAATTGACGCAGTCGTTGCCCGAGATCACGCCGTACTGTGCCGAGTTGTAGTCGTTCCAGTAGGTGGAGAGGTAGTCGAGCTGCGAGGCCAGGCGGCTCGCGTCCAGCGCGGCCTGGGCCTTCGCGGCCTCGATCGCCGGGTCGGGCGTGTAGGCGAAGGTGATCGCCGAGGCGACGACCTTCGTGCTGGCGAGCACGCCGGTCGCGGCGGGGCTGGGAGTGGCGGTCGCGGTCGGGGCGGCGAGGTCGGTCGAGGCCTCGGCCGTCGTGCCCTCCGCGGCGCCCGACGTGTCGACGGCCGGCTGCACCGCGTCGGCCGGGGTCCCGTCGACGGTGACCGCCGCGGCGGAGTCGGTGACTGCGTCGAACGTGATGGCCTGACCGTCGGCGTCGAAGAAGGCGACCGGGACCTCGCCCGCTGCCTCTCCGTCGGCCGGAGGGGCGGTGACCGTGATCTGGTCGGGGTTGTCGACCGCGACGCTGCCCTCGGCCTCGCCGAAGCGGACGGTGGCGACCGAGTCAAGGTTCGATCCCTCGAGCGTCACGCTCGTGCCGCCGGCGACGGTGCCGGAGGTGGTGGAGACGGAGCTGAGGACGACCCGGGCGGAGGCGGTGGTCGCGGGGAGCACGGCGACGCTGGTCGAGGTCGGAGCAGCGGACGGCGTCGCGGTGGCCGACTCGGCCGAGGAGCCGGTGCCGACGGTGAGGCTCAGGCTCGACGCGACGGCCACGACGACGAGCCCGCCGGAGACGGCGAGCGCCAGCGTGCGCGGGGACGGGCGGAAGAAGGAGGCGCCGCGGCGGGCGGGCGCGGTGCGGAGCCGGTGCCCCTCCGCTTCGCGGCGGTCGCGGCGGGACGAGAACGATCCCTCCGGGGCGGGGTGCACCGGGGCGGGAGCCGAGGGCTGCGC